>JAGPKU010000090.1:5160-8216 GCA_018053845.1 Syntrophobacterales bacterium | reverse complement strand
CTCATGGTCATGGTGATCCCCCTGCCGCCGATCATCATCGACCTGCTGCTCTCGCTCAGCGTCACGACGGCGATCGTGATCCTGCTGATGTCGATGTTCGTCCTCAAGCCGCTCGACTTTTCCGTCTTCCCCTCCGTCCTGCTGACGGTGACCCTGTTCCGCCTGTCGCTCAACGTGGCCTCCTCGCGGCTCATCCTGCTGCACGGCAACGAGGGCACCGGGGCCGCCGGGCAGGTCATCAAGGCCTTCGGGACCTTCGTCGTGGGGGGCAACTACGTGGTGGGCCTCATCGTCTTCACCGTGCTCACCCTGATCAACTTCGTCGTGATCACCAAGGGCGCCACCCGCATCGCAGAGGTGGCGGCCCGGTTCACCCTCGACGCCATGCCGGGCAAGCAGATGAGCATCGACGCGGACCTCAACGCCGGGCTCATCTCCGAGGCCGAGGCGAGGCGGCGGCGCGGCGAGATCGAGCGGGAGGCCGACTTCTACGGCGCCATGGACGGCGCCAGCAAGTTCGTGCGCGGCGACGCCATCGCGGGGGTCGTGATCATCTTCATCAACATCGTGGGCGGCCTGATCGTCGGCGTGCTGCAGCAGGGCATGGACGTCACCGACGCGGCCCGCAACTACACGCTGCTGACGATCGGCGACGGGCTCGTGACGCAGGTGCCGGCCCTGATCATTTCCACGGCCGCCGGCATGCTCGTGACGCGCTCCACCTCGTCGTCCAATCTCGGGCAGGACATCTCGGACCAGCTCTTCCTGCAGCCGAAGGCCATCGGCACCGCCGCCGCGATCCTCTTCGTCTTCGCCCTGATCCCCGGGATGCCGAAGCTCTCCTTCCTGCTCGTGGCGGGGGGGGCGGGGTTTTTGGCCTGGCGCCTGATCCGCAGCGCCCCGCCGGCGCCGGAGGCCGCCGAGGAGGAGGCGCCGCCGCCCTCGGCGATCGAGACCGTGGATCTTCTGCTGCCGCTGGATCTGCTGGAGATCGAGGTGGGCTACGGGCTCATCGGCTACGTCGACGCGGCCCAGGGCGGGGAACTCCTGCAGCGCATCAAGTCGCTGCGGCGGCAGCTGGCCGCGGAGATGGGGTTCGTCGTTCCGGCCATCCACATCCGGGACAACCTCCAGCTCAAGCCCAACCAGTACACCGTCATCCTCAAGGGCGTCGAGATCGCCCGCGGCGAGCTGATGCCCGGTCACTGGCTGGCGCTCACGTCGGACAGGACCCCCCGCGTCAAGGGGATCGAGACGAAGGAGCCCGCCTTCGGGCTCCCCGCCGTGTGGATCACGGAGCGGGAGAAGGAGAGCGTCCAGGCGCGCGGCGTGGTCGTCGTGGACCCCGCCACGGTGGTGACGACGCACCTCACCGAGATCATCAAGGCCAACGCCGACGAGCTGCTGGGCCGGCAGGAGGTCCAGACGCTGCTCGACAACCTCGCGAAGTCCTACCCCAAGGTGGTCGAGGAGCTCGTCCCGAAGGTGGTCTCCGTGGGGACGATCCACCGCGTGCTGCAGCGGCTGCTGCGCGAGCGGATCCCCATCCGGGACCTGCTGACGGTGCTCGAGACGCTGGCCGACTATGCGCCGATGACGAAGAACATCGACATCCTCACCGGCTACGTGCGACAGGCCCTGGCCCGGACCATCACGAAGCAGTACCGGGACAGCGAGGGGGGCATCACCGTGGTCATGCTCTCGCCGGAGATCGAGGACAAGATCAGCCAGTCCGTCCAGCACACCGAATACGAGTCGTTCCTCGCGGTGGACCCGAACTGGGTGCAGAGGGTCGTCCGCGGCGTCCAGAAGTTCATCGGGACCTTCGCGTCGCGGGGGCTGCAGCCCATCGTGCTGTGCTCGCCGGGCGCCCGGATCCACTTCCGGAAGGTCCTGGAAAAATTCGTCCCGAACATCATCGTGCTCTCGCACAACGAGATCACGCACGACGTGAACATCAAATCCCTCGGGATCGTGGAGTAGGGCCGTGCAGATCAAGCGTTTCGAAGCCGCCAGCACACAGGAAGCCTTGTTGAAGATCAAGAGCGAACTCGGGCCGGATGCCGTGGTGCTCTCGACGCGGAAGCTCCGCGGCGGGCGGGTCCCGCTCTTCGAGGTCACCGCCGCCGTGGACGAGCGCCAGGAGGGCCGCCGCGAGGCGGCGCGGCCCGCGATCCCGCCCACCCCGGCCGCGCCCGGGAGCGGGGAGGAGGCCGCGGCCCGCGCGCTGCGCCGGGACCTGGAGGAGATCAAGGGGCTGCTGGCCGAGTCCGCCCTGCGATCTTTCCCCTACGGGGAGTTCCTCGAGATGCGGGAGATGCTGGATGCGTTCTTCGACACCATGGGGTTCCAGCGGAAGGAGAAGTTCCCCGGGGCGCTGCTGAAAATCTACCACCGGCTCGTCTCGATCGGCGTGTCGCGCCCGAAGGCCTTTTTGCTCGTGAGCACGCTGAACCGCAACCTGCCGCCCGGGAAGCTGCAGGACGAGGCGGTGCTGTGCCGCACGGCCGAGAAGCTGCTGGCCATGTCCATCGGCCTCTCCTACCGGGGCGAAGAGAGGAGACGCGTCTGCGCCTTCGTGGGGCCCACCGGTGCGGGGAAGACGACGACCCTGGCGAAGATCGCGGCCCGAGCGGCCCTCGAGGAGAAGAAGAAGGTGGGCCTCGTCACGACGGACACCTACCGCATCGCCGCCGCGGAGCAGCTCAAGACCTACGCCCGGATCATGCAGATCCCCATCGAGGTGGCCCCCGACAAGGCGGCCTTCCGGATGGCCCTGGCGAAGCTCTCGGACCGGGACCTCGTCCTGGTGGACACGCCCGGCAAGAACACGGCGGAGCCCGGCTACATCGACAGGCTGCGGGATCTCTTCGAGGTCGACCCTCCCATGGAGGCCAGCCTCCTGCTGCCCCTGACGTCGAGCCAGGACAACCTGGCCGAGAACGTCGCGCGGTTCAAACCCGTGGGCTACCGGTCGATCATCTTCACCAAGCTCGACGAGAGCCGGCATTTCGGCAGGATCTACAACGTCATCGACCAGGAGCGCAAGCCCGTCT
>JAGPKU010000090.1:0-5060 GCA_018053845.1 Syntrophobacterales bacterium | reverse complement strand
GATCTGTCCCGGGGCGAAAAGCTCGCCCTGCTCGACGAGCTCGACGGGCTGGGCCGCGAGCTGGACTTCATGCTCATCGACACGGCGGCGGGCATCGCGGGCAACGTGATCTACTTCAACGTGGCCGCCCGGGAGATCATCGTCGTCGCCTCCCCGGAGCCCACCTCCATCACCGACGCCTACGCCCTGATCAAGATCCTCTACAGCCAGCACGGCGAGAAGCGCTTCATGCTCCTGGCGAACATGGTGAAGAACGCCGCCGAGGCCCGGGAGGTGTTCCTGAAGGTGAGCACCGCCACCTCGCATTTCCTGAATCTCACCATCGAGTCCCTCGGGTACGTCCTGGACGACACCCGGGTGACCGAGGCGGTACGGAGGCAGAAGGCCCTGGCGGAGGTCTTCCCCGACTCCCGGGCGAGCAAGTGCCTGCAGTCCGTCGCCCGGAAGCTCTGCAGGCTCGAGCCCGGCCCCGTCGAGACGGGCAGCCTGAAGTTCTTCTGGAAGTCCATCGTCGAGAAACCGCGCGGGTAGGGGTGGACGTGAACAAGAAGGAACGGGACAAGCTGATCCTGCAATACGCCCCTCTCGTGAAGAGCATCGTCGACCGGATCGCCTGCAAGGTGCCCGGGCACGTGGCCGAGCGCGACGACCTCATCAACGTGGGGGTCATCGGCCTGATCTCGGCCCTGGAGAAGTTCGACAAGGGGCGCAACGTCCAGTTCGAGACGTACGCGCGCTTCCGCATCCGCGGCGCCGTCCTTGACGAGCTGCGGGCGAGGGACTGGCAGCCGCGCTCGGCGCGCAACAAGGACGCCCGGATCGAGAAGGCGATGCTCGCCCTCCAGAAGCAGCTCGGCCGGCCGCCCGACGAGGCGGAGGTGGCCGAGTTCATGGAGCTGTCACTCGAGGACTACCACCACCTCCTCGACGAGGCCTCGGGCGTGTCGCTGCTCTCGAGCGAGGACCTGCCGCCCGACTACTGCGAGAAGTACGCCGCCTACGACGTGCTGGAGAAGATGGACCGGGGCAGCCCCCTGTCGATCCTGGCACGGGGCGAGGTGAGGAAGATCCTCAAGGATGCCATCGAGGCGCTCCCCGAGAAGGAGAAGCTGGTGCTGTCGCTCTACTACTACGAGGAACTCACGATGAAGGAGATCGGCTGCGTTCTGAATCTCACCGAGTCCCGGGTCTGCCAGCTCCACTCGCAGGCGGTGCTGCGGCTCCGGGGCCGGGTGAAAGAGCTCCGATAGGCGGGAAAGGCCATGGCGAGGAGAGTCGAACTCGATCTGCTGGAAAGCGACGGGCCGATGGAAGCCCCGAAGGCCGCGCCCGCCGGGAGCTCCGAAGCGGGGCCTCCCCCGCCGGTGCGCGTGTCGCTGCGGTCCCGGCTCCGCTCGCTCCTGGCGAAGGCCCTCTCCCGCTTCGGGGGCCCCGATGTCCCGTTCGACTGGAGGGTTCTCCTGAACTGGAAAATCCTCGCCGCGGGACTGGCCGCGGCCGCAGTCCTGTCGGGCGCCGTCGCTTCCCTCCTGCACCTACGCCACGAGGAGGCGGAGCGGATCGCCGCCGAGCGGACGAAGGAGGCCGTCGCGGCCCTCCCGGCGGTCCACGAGGCCGAGTTCCCCGATTTCAGCATCGACATCCGGGACGGCCGGGGCCGCTACCGCTTTCTGCAGTGCGACGTCACGGTCGAGTTCCAACGGGCGGTGGAGCTGACGGAGGACCGCAAGGTGGAGATCCGCAGGGTCATCTACCTGGCGGCGAAAAAGAAGGGACCCGAATGGATCGGGAAACCCGACTCCGGCAGCCGGTTCAAGAAGGACGTGCGCGAGGAGCTGCGGGGCGTCCTGGGCGAGGGGACGCTGAAGGACGTTTACGTGACCCGGTTCGTGTGGATCTAGGCGACAGGGCCCGGGGAAGAGGCGAGAGGGGGATCGGAAGATGATGCGTCCGGCGAGATTTGTCATTGCTTTTTTCATCGTGCTGCTTTATTCAGGCTTGGCCTCGGCCCTCACGGCCGACGAGGTCATCCGGCTCAGGAAGGCCGGCGTGAGCGACGAGACCATCCGGCTCATGATCGAACAGGAGCAGGCCGGCCGGCCGAACCCGTCCGACCGGATCGGGACCCGGGAGGTGCGGGACGCCGAGGGCAACACGTCGGTCATCCATTCCACGGGCGCACCCGCCGCTGCCGGGCAGAACGTCTCGGAGCAGGAAAAGGTCGACAGGGCATGGAAAATGCTACAGAATCAAAATGTCCTCATCGACAAACGGCGGTAGGGGAAGGGCCGGCACAGAATACGGGTCTTCGGGGCTCGCCGAAGCGCCCCGGGACAAAGCGGAGAAGGGGGACATGATCAAACCCAAGGAAGTGAAGGAAACGAGGGAAGCCGAGATGTTCCGTCTCCTGGAGCGGGAGTTCGAAGGCACCTTCATCGAGGAACTCATCCCGGGGATCCTGCACAACTTCGCCAATCCCCTCAACGGGATCATCGGGCGCACGCGTCTGCTGCAGCGGCGTCTCGAGGAAGCCATCCGCAAGACCCGGGAGACGTATCCGGATGCGGAGCGCACCCTCGCGGAG
Source organism: Syntrophobacterales bacterium (assembly GCA_018053845.1). GTDB lineage: Bacteria > Desulfobacterota > Syntrophia > Syntrophales > UBA2192 > UBA2192. The sequence continues at coordinate 2,476 of JAGPKU010000090.1, read as the reverse complement.
GATCACGACAAGCTCCTCAAGGACATCGAGCTCATCACCCGCGAGTCCGACCGGCTCTTCGACCTCTTCAAGCACGTCTCGGGGAAGTTCTACGCCATCGGCGACCGCAACCTGCAGCAGGTCAATCTCTCGGAACTCGTGGAGAACGAGATCCGGTTTTTCGATTTCTACCTGGACTTCAAGCACAACGTGAAGAAGATCATGGACCTCGACGGGGACCTGCACGACGTCGCCGGCTCCCCCGCCGACTACTCCATGTTCATCTCCACCTGGGTGCGGTACGCCATGGAGGCCATGAAAGAGAGCCCCGTGAAGGAGTTCTTCGTGTCCACGGCGCGCCGCAACGGCCGGGTCGTGCTCAAGTTCCAGGACACGGGACGCCCCATGCCGCCCGAGCTGAAGGAGGCGATCCTGAAGGGGCGCCCGTGGCAGGAGTGCGGGGACGAGCGGGCCGGCCGGCTCCTGCTCGCCGTCTCCCTGCTGCGCAAGTACGACGTCCGGTTCGAGATCGGTCATGAGGCCGGGATCAACATCTTTTCGATGGAAATCCCCTGTCAGCCCGCCGGGATCCGAAAGAAAGCGGCGAGGAGGTAAGGCGCGGCGGGATTAAAGATTCCGGCCCGATCCGTCGATGGCATGGACAGGGACGTCAGAGAAGGTTTCTGATTCCCCGCACGGTTCAAGGGGACTGCTTCCCGGGGGCGCAGCCTCCGGGACGGGGAGATCCGGTCATGCTGAGGGCGGTCGATGTACAGCAGATCCTGCTGCAGACGACGTCGGTGGAGCGAATCCAGCAGACGCAGCAGCAGCAGTCCGACCTGCAGCAGCGCTACGTGGCCGTGCACACGACCGAGGAGAAAAAGCTGCTCAAGGAGAAGGTGAAGGAGTCGGACGAGGCCGAAAAGGCGCGGGTCCAGCGCGAGGAGGAAAGGGAGCGGAAGCGCCGATCGGCCCGGGAGTTTCGGCAGGCCGACGGGAAGCCCCCCCCTCCGACCGGGGAGGGGGAGAGCGCGGAAGAAGGCCACGGCGGCCGGATCAACATCCGGGTCTGACCGGCGGGCAAGCCGCGCCGTTGAGAAATGGAGAGCGCCGGATCCGACCGCAGCAGTCCGCACACCTCCCGTTCTCCGCACTTCCCGGCTTTTCGACTTCGCCGTCGAGTCATCGCGGGGCAGCCGCGGCGGGAACCAGGACATGGGCATCATGGACATCGACCCGAAGGTCTTCTTCGCCATCCAGGTGATGGCCGACGTGATCCTCTGCGCGGCCGTCGTCTTCATCCTCGGCCGGGTCAACCGCGAGCTGGGGCGCAGGCCCTCCGGCGTCGACCCCGCGAGCCTGTCCGAACTCAAGCGGGTCATCGAGGATTCCCAGAAGGCGACGACGGCGCTGATCGGGGCCATGGAGGAGAGCAAGAAGGCCCTCCGGGACATCTCGCGCGCCATCGACGAGAAGGAGGCCCGCCTCCGCGACTGCATGGAAAAGGCCTCCGCCCAGATCGACAGGCTCGACGAGGCCGATGGCGGCGCGGCCGAGGGCCGTCACGAGCAGGGCCGCGACGAGGTCCTCCGGCTCGCCGGGCAGGGCTTCACCCCGCCGGAGATCGCGGGAAGCCTCGGGCTCACGGAAGGCGAGGTCCGTCTCATCCTGGATCTGGCCCGCCGCAGCCGTGACGGCCGCTGATGTCCCCCCACGTCCGATTCCCGCCCCCCCTTCGGCCCGCCGCCGAACCGGCCCTGCAGATCCGGATCTCGCAGCCCCCGCCGGGGATGTCCCCGGGCCAGACCGTCGAGATCCGCGTGCTGGAGCGGCTGGCCGACGGGCGGTTCCTCATCGCCGCGGGCGCGACGCACCTGACGGCCGAGGCGGACCGGGCGCTGCGGCCCGGCCAGACCCTGACGATGCGTGTGGAGAGCCTCCTGCCCCGGGTGGTGCTGTCGGTCGTGCCCTCGGCCGAAGAGCGGCTGGCCGCGGAGTCGCTCCGGGCCTTCCGCTCCAACCCCGCCGCGCTCACCCGGGGCCTCGCGGAGCTGGCCGCGATTCTCGGCGGCGGGGCGGGCGACCCCGCCGCGCCTGCGGGCCCCGATTTCCCGGCCGCGATCCTCGATGCGCTCAGGACGGTCCTGGCGGGCCGCGAGAGGATCGGGGAGGGCTTCTCGCTGCCCGACTTCGCCCGGGCGCTCGGCCTGCTCACGGAGAGCGATCTGAAAAGAATCCTGGAGAAGCCCGGCGGCCGTCCGCCGTCCCCGTCGCCCAACCTGAAGACGATCCTGATGCGGGGCCTCCGCGAATGCCGGGCGGCGACGGGGGAGTTCGCCTCCACGGGGGCCGACAGGATCCGCTCGCTGATCCCGGCGCTGGAAAAGGCCCTGCGGGCCATCGAGAGCCAGCAGCTCCTCAACGTCCACCTCCAGCAGGGCGAGGGGAAGCTTCTCTTCCAGGTGCCCCTCGTCATGGCCGGCTGCGTGGGCAACGC
>JAGPKU010000021.1:24752-34973 GCA_018053845.1 Syntrophobacterales bacterium | reverse complement strand
AGGCAGAGCCCGCCGGGCTCTGCCCATTCATTTCTTTTCCGGCGGCTATGCGAACAGCAGAGACCACAGGATCAGCACGGTCAGCATCAGCCCCAGCAGGAGGCTCCCCAGACCGAAGGTGGCGGAGATGAGCTTCAGCGGGATGCCCGGGTGCTCGCGCTTGAGGGACTCGAGGCGACCCTCGGCCACCAGACGCTCGTATTCCAGGGGCCGCTGTTCCTTGAGTTCCTCCAACCGGTAAGTCCCCGTGAAGATGAGGCGGTCCATGGGGAACTTGTTCGGGATGAAGTGCGTGTTGAAGAAGTGGATCGTGAAGATGAACAGGGCCGCAAGCAGCGCCTCCTCGGAGTGCACCAGGGCGGCGATGTTCAGGACCCATCCGGGGACCAGCCACGAAGACCACTCGGGCTTCCACAGCAAAATCCCCGAGCCTCCGATGGCGAACATGCCCCAGAAAACGGCGAGGAAATCGAACTTCTCCCAGTAGGTCCAACGGTCGAACTTCGGGGCCTCGCCCCGGTTGAAGAACCAGCGGAACATCCCCTTGAGGTCCTGGAGGTCCTTGAGATTCGGGAACAGGGAATCGGGCCCGAGCAGGCGTTTGAGCCACCCCTTCCTGCCCTCGCCCTTCGGAAAGAGAAACGTCAGCGATTCCCAGGTGACGTAGATCATCCCGACGATGAGCACGAAGGCCGCGCCGCGATGGAAGAGGCCGGACATGTGCGCGCCCCCCCAGAGGCGGGTGATCGTCTGTGCCCACTCCGTTCCGGCATACTTGAGGGGGAATCCCGTCAGCACCAGCGTGAAGAAGGAGAGCACCAGGAGCACGTGCATGACCCTGTACTTGACGGAGAAGCGTTCCACCTGCTGGAGGCCCTCGCCGGTGGCGACGACGGAGGGGGGGACGATCCCTTCCTTTTCCATACGGTGATGCTCCCAGTAGACCTTCCGCCACCACAGGATCGTGTGGAACCAGAAGAAGGCAAGGGTCCCGACGAGAAGCGCCCCCATGAAGAGGAACGTGGCATACAGGGCGGGGTATTTCTGCCGGTCCGTGTAGTCCGGGTGCGACTGGTAGCTCAGGAATCGGGGGTGAAAGCCCGAGTGGCAGCGCCCGCAGTTGGCCTCGAGATTGTTCGGGTGGATGCTCGAGCGGGGGTCCTCCTTCGGGAGGATGTTGTGCTTGGTGTGACAGTCTCCGCAGCCGGCCACGGGCGCCGGGTAGCCCAGCTCCTGGACTTTCCCGTGGTAAGTGCCTTCGTAGTAGGCGACCATCTTGTCGGAGAGGTTGTTGCGGGCCATCATCACGCTGTCGGCATGGCAGCGCTTGCACTTCTGGGTGTAGAACTCGCGCGCCTCGGCCGGGTACTGCTCCAGGGAGGTGTGGAAGACCTGGGTGCTGTGGAGTCCGTGACAGTCTGCGCAGTCGGCGGCGTCGTGGTTGCCCTTCAGGATGGCCTCACCGTGGCCGGAAGCCGTGTAGTCGGCGTTTCCGTGGCATTCGGTGCACTTGCGAATGATGGCCAGCTTGACGTTCTTGTCCGGGTCCTTGCGAATCGCGTGGATGTTCCTGTGGCAGTCGCTGCAGCGGAAGTCTTCCTGGATGTAGTGGAAGTTGTTGAGGTACTCCTTCGCGATCTTTTCGTGGCAGCTGCCGCAGTTGACGGGGGCGGGCTTTTCCTTGCCGTCCCGGTGGTTCTCGATGTTCGTGATCCCCGTGTGGCAGCTCGTGCATCCGTTGCCGGCGTGGATCGAGCGGTTGAAGTCGAACCGGTAAAGGGGCTCGTCGTGGCAGAACCGGCAGTCCTGCGCCGCCGGGGCGGCGGGCAGGCACAATGCGGCGAGAACCGCCAGCAGGATCCATCCTGCCGGGGGCCCGCATCGCCGTTTTCTTGCCGAGTCCTTCATCGTTTCCAGCCGTTTCGTCGGGGCGCCTGGCCCGTCACTTCGCCGCCTGCATCTCCTGCCAGGCCTGCATGCCGCCGAAGAGCCGCATGACCCGGTAGCCTTTCATCTCCAGGTAGCTTCCCGCCAGGAAGGTCCGGAACCCGCGATCGTCTATGAGCACCAGCGTGCGGTCCAGCGGGATCGCCGCATAATCGCGGCTCAACCGGTAGAGCGGATGGTTTGCGGCGCCTTCGATGTGTCCTTTCTTGTAGGACTGCTCCGAGCGGAGATCGACGAGGAGAAGGTCATTCTGTTCCGCGATCATCTGCTTGAGCGCCGGAGCACGGACCGACGGGATGGACCCCCTCGGGATCCGCTCCACCGTCTCCATGGAGTACCCGGCCTGCTTCCAGGCGGGCATTCCGCCGTCCAGGACGTGGACCTGCGTGTACCCGGCCTTGACGGCCGCACCGGCCGCGCGGCAGCTGCGGTAGCATCCCGCGCTTTCGCAGTAAAAGACGATGACCCGATTCTTGTCGGCGGGGAGCACCGCAACGTCCTTTTCGATCTCCTCGCAGGCCAGGCACTTCGTGCCGGGGATGCGGTGGTCGAGGCACTCGATTTCGCTCATCGTGTTGTACACGGGGAGGTCCCTGTCGTCCGCCATCATGGCGCGAAGCGTCGGGGCGTCGACGACCTTCCACGGCGGCGGGGGCTCCGCGGGCTTGCCGCAGGCCGCCAATCCGGCCGCCAGGATCCACGCCGCATTCACGATCAGGCGGATCAAATTCTTTCGCGACAGGGCAGCCATCTCTTTCCTTCCCCGATCCCCTCTTTGCGCGACCGAAGACCCGATCCCCTATCTTCTGTGCCCTGGACCCCTCTTCTCTTCATCCTGACCCCCGGACCCCGACTCCTGTCTTTACTCCGAGGCCGGCACCCCCGTGAATCCCCAGTCCAGCATCTGCGGCTCCGCGATGGGCTCTTTCGCCACGGGGTAGCTGTCCTTGAGGAACTTCCCGACGCTCCGCACCTTGAGCTTTGTAAAGAAGGGCGAGTTGTCGGCGTGGCAGTCCGCACACCCGTCGGGCTTCCCCTTCTGGCCCAGGGTTTTCTTGGCCGATACGGGCAGGTTGCCGTGATAGATCGGAAACATCACGGCCCTCGTCAGGGCCGGCGCGGGCCTGCCCACGATCTTGTCCGTTTTCAGCTCGTAGAGCTGGTCGGCCACGAAGACGACGTTTTTGTACCCCATGGACTCGAGGGCCTTGATCACGGCCAGGATGTCGGCCTCGGTGGCCACGGTGGTCCGCTTCACCTTTTCGCCGGTGTGCGTGGCGACCTCGACCGTGGTGAGCTTCTTCTGCCCCGCGGCGGCTCTCCGCACGGCCTCCAGGCCGACGGGCCTCACCACCCCCTCGGAAAGCATCTCCCCGAACCACTGCCTCACCTTGGGCACCGCCGGTACGTAGCGCTCGCCGTCCCCCTTGACGCGCTCGTGGCGGTCCGTCCAGGGTTTCCAGAGCTCCGAGGCCATCTGCGTGAACTCCTCGGGCCGGGTGACAAGGCCCGCCTTGTCCGTCGAGTACCAGGCCGGCTGTCCCGTGCTGTGGTCCACGAGGTAGACGCTGCGGGTCTTGCGCTCCGAGGCGTGGCAGGACGTGCAGTGAAGCAGGTAGAAATGGAACGTCGCCTTGTGGAAAAGAGCGCGATGGATGTTGTCGGGGTTCTTGGCCTCCTTCGGCATCCCCGGCCGCGTCGGCCTGTACTGGTCCTCGAGATGGCAGTTCGCGCAAGTCTTCATCCCCGCGCCGTCTAGGTCGTTGCGGGCCGTGGCCGTCGGCGACCATCCCTTGCCGATCCGGTGACGGAGACGTTCGGCCTGCGTCCTGCCCGCCAGGGTGTGGCAGTCCGTGCAGCGGAGGCCTGCCTTGAGGTGCAGGTCGCCTGCCGGCAGGTAGAGGGTCCCCGATTTCTGCCCGTCCATCTGACGGTGGCACTGCGTGCAGTTGTCCGTCTCGACGGACTTGTTGATCCGGGCGCCGCCCCTGAATTTGCCCTCGGCCGTGAAAAGATTCCGGTTCTCCCAGGCATACCGGACGGCGGGGCGGGCCGAGAAGTTCCACGACCCCCGGTCGTAGCCTTCGACGGCCGGTCCTGCCTCGGGGTTGTCGAAGGTGAATACGGCGCCCTTGATTTCGCCCAGCCCCGCACCGGCCGTTGCGGCCCAGCGGTAGTTGCGCAGGCTGAGCTGCCGGTTTCTCTCGGTCAGGCGGTAGCCTTTCAAGTGGCACATCAGGCAGTCGCCCTCGACGACGCCGCTTGCCCGGAAGTGGCTCTTGCCGTCGGGGGTGTATCGTGACGAGTAATCCCCGTCGAGCACGTCGGGTTTCTGCGGTTCCCCCTGGGAGAGGTTTTTCGAGAGGTCGCGCCGACCATCGGCCCTCCTTCCGAACTCCATCGGCCCCCCGCCCGGGTGGGTCCACCCGGGGGCCGCGGCGATGACCTGGCCCTTGGCGCCGATCTTGCCGCCGGCGGCGATCCAGTCGTAGGTGGAAAGGCCCATGTCGCGTGCGCTTGTGTTTTTCTTCGCGGCCGCCCGTTCCGTGAAGGTGCCCGGATCGCCTCCCTTGCCGAAGTTGCCCGGCGAGAGCACCCAGGGTCGCTTCGGGTCGAAGCCGTCCCGCATCTCGTCGAAGCCCTGTTGGAAGTGGGTTCCCGACGTGATGGTCATGTAGCCGTGGCAGGTCCCGCAGGTCTTCCGGGGGGAGTAGGGATCGGTGCTGTTTCGCGTGGGGGTGATCCGCTGCCCGAACTCGTTTTTCAGCCAGATGTCCTGGTGCTTCCAATCCGGCGGGCGCGCGGCGTCGAGCGCGATCGGCGCGCACAGGGCTGCAAGAAGGACAACACTGGCTATCGTCAACCGGTCCATGAGAGACCCCGCCGTTCCGGGCGACAAGACGAAAAGGTTCAAATCAAACGAAGCGCGAGCGGTGTCCCGGCACCCCGAAGGGTGCCGGGACATGATCGTGACAGTATGGGGCTGCTCAGGGTTCCTTGGGCGCCGCGGGATCCGCCAGCCACTCCATGGAGGAGCCGTCGTAGACCTTCACGTCCTTGTAGCCCAGCAGGTCGTGGAGGGCCAGCCACCAGGTCGTGCAGACCTTGCCCGTGTCGCAGTAGACGATGATCTCCTTGTTAAGATCGGCCCCCACGATGGGCTTGGCGATGGCCTCGATCTCCGCCTTGCTCTTGTACGTGTTATCCGCGTTGAACAGCAGGGCGGGCGGCAGGTTCACGGCGCCCTTGATGCGCCCCGTGGCGGGCACGAAATCGAGCTTCTTCTCGCCCTTGAAGAACTCCGGCGGCCGGACGTCGGCGATCACGGCCTTGCCGATTGCGCCCATGACGTGGGCCTTGCTCGAGAGAAACTGCTTGTTGAACTTGCCCCGGTAGGGCTTTGCCTTGGGCTTCACGGCATCCTTCGAGAGGGGCTTCTTGTCGGCGATCCACTTCTCGATCCCGCCGCTCAGGACGGCCGCCTTTTCCACACCGGCGTAGCGCAGGGTCCAGGCGACCCTCGTCGCGTCTGTGCGCAGCGGCATGGTCTCGCCCTTGGAGACCACGACGACGTGCGTGGTGGGCTCGATGCCGGCCGAGGACAGGATGTCCTTCAGATCGTCGTCGGAGGGCAGCTCGTTGAGCAGCACGCCCTTCTTGACGCCCCAGACGCCGTAGAAGACGTTGATCGAGCCGGGGATGTGTCCCTCGTTGAACTCCTCGACCTTGCGGACGTCGAGAACGGTTACCTTGGAGAGATTGGCCTGAAGCCATTCCGTTGTGACGAAAGGCTCTCCCGCAAATGCCGCAGCGGGCAGGAGCATGAGCGCGGCCAGCAGGCCTGCCGACAGTTTCCATTTTGCTTTCATCATACAAACCTCCTTTATTTGCTGAGTGGTATCGGTTTCGGTTTCTTGATCAGCTCGAGGTTGACGCGCGAGCTGTCCTTCAGCAGGGTCTCCACGGTGAGAAACCCCTTCCGGTCTTCGTGGCAGGTGTCGCAGTTGCGCGTCCGCTCAGTGCGCTTGCGGATGTTGTGGATCGGGGCGTCCCAGTAATTGGGAAGGGCGTCGAAGTTCGCCTGAAGGATCCCGGCAGGCTTGAAGGTGTCGCGCATTGTGGGGATGATGCGCAGGGTCGTGATCTCCCTGCGGTTGCGTGGGCTTGTGCCCAGGATAAAGCCCGGCTTGGCCTCGGAGTGGCCGCCGTGGCAGTTGAAGCACTGCCTGTACTCGCCGGCCGAGTGGCAGGCGTAGCAGCTGGCGTTGCCGCTGTGCTTGAGGTGGCCCACGCGGGCCGTCAGTTTCACCTCGCGGCCCGGCTCGTGGCAGTCGGTGCAGCGGGGCCGGTCGCGGACTTCCTCCTTGAGCTGGTAGGTCTTGCCGTCGCCGTGGAGCTCGTCCATGGTGTGGCAGTCCATGCACATCAGGCCCTTCTGGTAGTGGACGTCGGCGTTTCCGCCGTACTCCCCCGTGTACTCGGGGTATACGCGGCCGCCGTGGCAGTAGGCGCAGGTCTTGCCCTCGTCCTTCCGCACGAACCTGTGCTTGTTGATCAGGCCCAGGCTCACCCCGGCGATTGCGGGGGACTTCACGTGGCAGTCCCCGCAGGAGGCGTGGCAGGACCGGCAGGATTTCTCGAAGACCTTCCCGTCGAAGATCTTCGCCTCCTGCTTCGACATCCTCTTGATCACTCGGTTTCGCTGCCCGATGGTCGTGTAGTGCAGGGACTTCTTATAATTCGCCGCGATCTCCTGATGACACTCGCCGCAGAGTGCCAGGTCGTCGGAGGGGCGCTTCACCATCCCCTCGTGGGCGGCGTCCTTGTCGTCGGCCCTGTCGTTTCCCTTGTGGCAGTACAGGCATCCCTTCTCGAAGTGCCTGTCCGTCTCGACGAGCTTGCGGTCGACGAGGAACGTCAGGTGGAAGGTCTCCGCCTTGACCGGCGGAGGTGCCCCCGCTCACCCCTCCGCCTCGCCCTCGGGCTTGACGAAGGGTTTGCAGGTCTTCTTGAGCATGGCCTCGTCGGTGTGGCAGGTTACGCAGCTGCTGCTCCGGTTCTGGGCGGTCGTCGACGAGGACAGAATCAGGATCAGAGGAAGAAGAAGCGCAGCGATCAGGGTGATGAGCCGTGCCTTCATAGATCCTCGTGCGGCCGGGGTGGATGGGTGGAAACGCAAAACAATGACTTGTATTGTATCGGGGAGCCGTAAATTGTCAACCCATTTTGTGCTCCCGGGGCCGGGATACCCCGGTGGCGTATCTTCGGCGGAGGCTCTTCGGGGCGACCCCGGGCGAAAAAGTGCTTAAGAAAAGGGCGTCATGAGCCGATAGCGCTTTCGGAGCCTTCGGACCGGGCCGACGCAGAGCATCGATGCCCCGGCGCGCAGCGCGCTCAGCGCGGCTCCGAGGGGTGCACCTGAAGGGGGTCAGCCATCCGGAAGGATGGGGAAAAGGAGGTGTGAGCGATGGATCCGTACGACGGGCATTCCGCCTGGAAATTCCAGTATTCCCATCCGGCCAAGGCACAGGCGAAAGGACACCGGGTATCCCTGCTTTCCTGGCTGGCGAACCTCATATTCCTGTCCGGGACACTGCTGTTCGCCTACCAGCTCTATGGCTGGTTCGAGCACAACGAATGGACGCGATACCCTTCGATCGTGCTCGTCAAGTATCTGCCCGCGGGGTCCTTCGGCTTCCTCAACGAGGTTGCCGCGGTCAAGCAGTGCATGCTCTGGCTTCTCGACCGGGCGGATCTCTCGGTTCTGCTCATCCTCCTGGGGTTCTTGATCACCAAGTTCTGGGTCGGCCCGGAGTGGCCGAAGGGCCGGTGACGTCCGGGCGCACGAGCGCAAACGCACCTATCCCAAGGCACGAAACAAGCGGCCGCGCCCGGGCGCTTATTTGATGCTGTAGAAGACGGCGTTCGGGTTGATCCTGGGATCCTTGACGCAGTGAAGGCAATAATAGGCCGGGATCACGGTGCCGCATCCGGAGCCGATGAGCTCGAAACAGGCACACGCCTGGCAAAGGGGGATCTCACATCCGGTGCACTTGATGAACGACGGCCTCTTTCCGCAGTGCCCGCAGACTTCCCGCTCCGTGTGAACACGGGACTCCATCTCGTCCTCTTTCCTCTCTCCTCTACCGTCGATGGGGAATGTCGAACGGTCCGTCCGCAAAGAGAACTGTTGGTTTGAGTGCATGGTGCACATATCAGAAAACCCGAATCATTTCAAGTGCGCGCTTTGCCTGTGATATCCTGTTCTTAGCCGCAATCCCCCCCTCCGCAGGCGGTTTCTGTGGCGACGTCCCGGGATCTGTGCTATAGATTCGCCGGGTCGAAAGCGGGTCTGTCAGGGCCCTCCGTTTCTCGGCCTGGCAGGGCCGGTCGGGGGGCCGTCGGCGGTCATGTCTGCCTGCCGCTGAGGGTGAAGGGCATGTGTGGAACCGGGATCCCCCGATATCGAAATGGGTACGGGGGATTTCTTGTGCCCGCCGCCCGGAAGGGCACAGCAGGAGGCAAACGCACCGGGGTGCAAGGCACCTCTCGAGCAGAGGGCAGGAGAGTTTGAAGGTCTGAAGGTTGGGGAATCGGCAAGCATGAATCCGGCTGCTGAGAGATCCAACGTTCTTCCCCCCTCACCTCCCCGTCTTCTCAGGGCGGACGTCTTCGCCTCCGGTCAAAGCCCGATGAAAAGGAGGGAGGTCATGCTGGCACTCGAAGGCATCAGGGTTCTCGATCTGTCGAATTATGTCCCGGGAGCGCTCTGCACCATGATCCTGGCCGATTTCGGCGCCGAGGTCATCAAGGTGGAACCGGCCAGGGCCTTCCCGATGGCGGACATGGGGTATTCGCCGGGCGGGCCGGACAAGGAGAGGGAGGCCGCCTACTTCGCGCTCAACCGAAACAAGAAGTGCATCGGCCTGAATCTCCGTTCCGAGGAGGGCAGGCGGATCTTCCACCGGATGGCGCAGGAGGCCGACGTGGTCATCGAGGGCTACCGGCCCGGCGTCGTGGAGCGGCTCGGCGTCGATTACAGGACGGTGAGCGCAATCAACCCGCGCATCGTGTACTGCTCGCTTTCGGGCTACGGGCAGGACGGTCCGTACCGCCTGTTCTCGGGTCACGACATCAACTACATATCACTGGCCGGTGTCCTGGGCCTCATCGGGCCCAAGGACGGCCCCCCGTCGGTCCCGCTCAACATCATCGCCGACTTCGCCGGCGTCTCCCTCTACGGGGCCGTCGGGATTCTCCTGGCCCTCATGGCCCGGGGAAAAACCGGCAAGGGGCAATACATCGACCACACCTACATGGAGGGGGCCATCCATCTCATCACGTGGTTCACCCACCGGTTTTTCATGGACGGGACCGTGATGAAGCGGGGGGAATCGTGGGCCATGGGGACCTACCCGCATTACGGCGTCTACAGGACCCGCGACGGCAAATACCTCAGCATCGGCTGCCTGGAGCCCCATTTCTGGGACAACCTCTGCAAGGCCGTCGGCAAGGAGGAATACATGCCGGCCAAGTGGTCCATGGACATGACATTCCGGGCGCCCGACGAAAAGCTCCTCGCGATCCGTTCCGGCCTGGAGCAGGTGTTCCTGACCAGGACCCGCGACGAGTGGTTCGACCTGCTGTCGGCGCAGGACATCCCCGTCGGGAAGGTCTACGACATCGGGGAGGTCTTCAGCGACCCCCAGGTGATCCATCGGAAGATGGTGATCGAGCTGGAGCACCCGAAACTGGGCACGGTGAGGCAGGTGGGCATCCTGCCGAAGCTCTCCGATACCCCGGGGCAGGTGAGGCGCTTCGCACCGGTGCACGGCGAACACACCGACGAGATCCTGTCCTCCCTCGGTTTGAGCGCCGAGCAGATCGGGAAGCTCCGCAAGGACGGGACGGTGGGATAAACGCAGACCGCAGGCATCGGGCTTCAGGAAAAGAAGAAAACCCCCTCGGGTCCTCTTTGAAAAGGGGATTCCGGGGGATTTGAAAACGGAGGAATTGGATCCCGGGGTTTCCTCCCTTGACATCGGGGAGACGCGTTTTTAAGATGCATTCGAGTGTCATGACGGTTCATTACGCCTTCCTCAAGGAGCCTGCGGCATCCCAGATCGAGGGGGTGCTGGCGCTGTACTGCATCCAGGGCTGGTGGGGCCCGTCGGCGGAAGACGACCCCCGACAGGCCGCCGCCATCATCCGGGGCAGCCACTGCTTCGTCGTCGCCGAAGCGGACGGGAGGGTCATCGGAATGGGAAGGGCCAT
>JAGPKU010000021.1:17170-24652 GCA_018053845.1 Syntrophobacterales bacterium | reverse complement strand
GCATCCAGGGCTGGTGGGGCCCGTCGGCGGAAGACGACCCCCGACAGGCCGCCGCCATCATCCGGGGCAGCCACTGCTTCGTCGTCGCCGAAGCGGACGGGAGGGTCATCGGAATGGGAAGGGCCATCAGCGACGGGGTCAGCGACGCCTACATCCAGGATGTCGTCGTGGATCCCGCCTTCCGGGGCCGGGGGATCGGGGGACGGATCGTGGCGGACCTGGTGCGCCGGCTCAGGCAGGACGGCATCGGCTGGATCGGGTTGGGGGCCGAGGCGGGGACGCACGACTTCTACCGGAGGGCCGGCTTCACCGAACTGCCGGGCTGCACCGTCATGCTGAAGGAAGACCCATGAATTTCAAGAAACTGGAAGTCGCCGATTACGCTGCGCTCAAGCCGTATTTCGACCCGATCCCCTATCGGCTGAGCATCTACAGCCTGCCGTCGCTCATCGCCTGGGGCGACTGCGTCTTCGAGACGAGATACGCCGTGGAGGGCGATCTCCTCGTGATCGCCAACGAGTCGCAGCTCCGGCCCGACGACCGCCATCTGATCCTCCCCGTGTCCCCCGGGGGAGACCCCTCGCCCGAACGCCTGCGTGCCATCGCCCTCGAGAGCGGCCATCGCCGCTACTGGTGTGCCTGCGGAAACTATGTGGAGAGGCACCGGCAGGGGCTGGAGCCGCTGTTTCACATCGAGGAGCAGCCGGAGTTCGAGGACTACGTCTACCTGGCGGAGGACCTCGCGGAGCTCAGGGGCAACCGGTTCGTGCGCAAGCGCAACCTGATCCACCAGTTCGAACGGGAATTCATGCAAAACGGCACCCGGGCCTCCGTGGAGCCGATCACGAGGGAAAGCGTCCCGGAATGCCTGGCCTTCCTCGAGGCCTGGTGCGCGCAGCGGGACTGCGATGTCGACGGGGAGACCGACCTGGCCTGCGAGCGGCGGGCCGTGATCACGTCCCTGGAACAGCTCGAGGCCCTCGATCTCAGAGGGATCCTGGTCCGCCTGGACGCGCGGGTGTGCGCCTTCGGCATCGCCTCGCGCCTCAGCGGGGACACGGGTATCCTGAGCTACGAGAAGGCCTTCTCCGATGTCAAGGGGCTCTACCAGTTCCTCGACCGGGAATGCGCAAAACGGCTCTTCGCGGGATGCCGCTACATCAACAAGGAAAGCGACATGAGCCTGCCCAACCTCGCCGCGATGAAGAGGTCCTATCACCCGGTCCTGAGGGTCAAGTCCTACAAGCTCACGCTGCGATAAGGGGCGGGCCAGGGGCGAGGGAGGGAAAAGGGCGGCGCGCAAGGGGGAATCCCCCTCATCCCCCCCGCTCAGAGGGAGGGAAGGGGGTTTTTATTTGCCGATCCGCTCCGGCACGGCCTTGCCGGCGATCCAGTCCTTCACGACCTGGATCACGGGCTTCTCCATCCCGAAGAAGCCGTGATTGCTCAGGGGGCTGCACGACCCCGAAACGGGCGGGCTGCCGCCGGTGACGACGACCAGGTCGACCTGCGGGCTCTCCGTCAGCTTCTCCTTCAGCTCGACGGCCCCCTGAATGGGTGTGACTCGGCACTCGTCATAGAGGTGGTGGATGATGAGAACGGGGTCGTCGATGGCGGCATAGTCGATGCCCGTGCATTCCCCGGGGGAATAAGCGGACGTCAGGATGACGCCGTCGACGGCCGGTTCCGTCAGCACGGAAGCAAGATAGGCCGCCGACAGGGTCCCCTTGCTCGTTCCCACGAGGTACAGGGAATTGACGCGGTGCTTCTCTTTCAGATAGGCGACGATCTTGCCGACGTCCTTCGCGTGCTGCGGCGAGGTCCTGAACGCATCCGGCATGCCCCGGCTCTGGTCCGAGGGGGCGTCCACCGCGGCCACGACGTAACCGGCCGCGGCGAGATCCTTGGCCGAGCGCATGAGGAAGTTGTTGCTGACCCAGAACCTGCCGTCCTTTTCGCCGAAGTGCCGGGTCCCGTCGGCGCCGGGAAACAGCAGCAGGGCGGTGGAGTGCTTGGCGTTTGCCTTGATGACCAGCAGCCGCACCGTCACGTCGGGCCTCGTCGGGACGATCTCGATCGCCTCGTACCCCGCCGCAAAGGCACCGGTTGCGACGGCGAAACCGATCAGCAGCGACATGGCGGCCGGGAAGGGCACGATCCCTGTCCTCCGCCGCGACGATCCTGAAGTGCTGTCCATGTCTGTCTTGACCCTGTAACCGATACCCCCGCGCCGATCCCCTGCATCATTCTTCGATGGCCATGATCGATTGCCATCGCTCCCATTCCGTATCGACGGGGAGCCCCCTCTTCTTGAGAATGCCGACGATGCCCGGGTCGTTGAACCGCAGGTAGGGGTTCACCTTCAATTCCTCCCGGAGCAGCGAACGGACGCAAGCGGGCTCGTGGCTGTCCCTGTAGGCATCGAGGTCCCTGTTGCCGGGCTCCAGGCTGCGTGCAAAGGCAACGGCCAAAGCCCTGTAATCATGCCCCGGAAAGACCACCGTGTCTCCCGGAAGGGACATGAGCCGAAGGATGGACTCATAGAAGGCCCGGAGGTTGCCGGAGAAGCAGTTCCCGATCGTCCCGGTGAAGAGCGTATCGCCCGAAAGCAGGTACCGTCCGGCGTGGAAGCAGACCGAGTCGATCGAGTGGCCGGGCGTACGATACACACGGACGGGCTCCCCGTCAAGGGCGATGATGGAGCCGTCCTGCAGATCCTGAAATCCCAGAAGGCGGGCCCCCGACTGCTCGAGGAGCTCCTCGCTGCCCACCAGGTGATCGTGATGGCGATGGGTGTGGGTCACGTAGAGCAGTCGCAGGCGCCGACTGTCCGTGAAGTCCAGGATCTCCCGCCAGGCCCCCCCGTCGACGGCCAGGGCCTCGGAGCGGCCGAAGACGAGGTATCCCAGGTTGTCGTGCCCGTAGCGGAACTGTTCGACCTGCAGGGTCATCTCAGCGTCCCTCCCCCGCCCGAGGAGAGCCCGCAAGCCGAAGCAGCATCTCGACGTCCCGTTTGAGGGCGGCCGGGGAAAAGGGCTCGTCGATCTGCTTGCGAAGGACCAGCCCGGGTCCGCCCGACCCGGCGAGGCCGCTCAAGAGGCGGCCCGGCAGGGAGACCCTCCGCGACAGGCCCCTCAGGCTCCTGAACCCGTCCGGCGCGACGAACCCGTTCGGCAGGGCTCCCGGTTCCGCGCCCGCCTCGATGAGGAATTCCCTCTCCCAGGGGGCCTCGAGGAAGAGCTGGCACAGGGCCCGCTCGTCGTGTCCGAGCAGCGAGTAGTGCAGGCGGTGTCCGCCGATCGTCCCGCTCAGGGTGTGATGATAGGGGGAATGGCGGATCGACCAGGTGCCGGCGTCGAACAGGGCCCGGGCCAGGGAGGTCATTCCGTCCCGCAGGGAACGGAACTTCCCGACGAGGGACCAGGCGTAGGATGCAAGCGACACGGCGAGGGCGGCGAGGATGACGCAGGCGATGATCCGGTAGCCGAAGTAATCCAGCACGATCATGGCCGGAGCGGCCACGGGAAAGAGAAGGATGAACCAGGGGCTCGACTTCTTCATCGCCTCAACGCGCCTCTTGCCTGCGGTCTGTCACCGTTGTCCCTACGGCCGCAACCATAGTACAGCGCAGGGTTTTGTTCAAGCCCTCGCAGGGGGGCTAAAGTTTCTTGCCGGCGGGCCGATACCAGTGTCGGAGAAGAACCCTTCTGTTCTTTCCTCAGCAAGCCTGTAAAGGGCAAACCGTCCGAAAGGGCGGGACGCAAAGCCGCTGACCTACGTCCGCTGGAGCGCCGGATAGGGTGGCAGGGCTGCCAGGCGTCATCGGCACACGCCGTGCGGGACGCCTCGGGTGAAAAACCGCAAGGAGGTGTTGCCGGCCATGATCGGCAAGAACGCGAGTCTTCCCCTTCCCGTTCGACTGATCGTCATCCTCGTCTTCGCCGCGATCCTGCTGTCCGGCATCCCGGGCAGGGCCGCCGAGATCACCCTGGCCTGGGACCCGAACGCGGAGCCCGATCTGTCGGGCTACAAGGTCTACAGCGGGACGTCGAGCCGGAACTACTCGGGCACCGTCGATGTCGGCAACTGGACCCGCTGCGTCATGGGGGGCCTCGAGCCGGGCCGGACCTATTACTTCGCCGCCAAGGCCTACAATGCGGCGGGGTCGGAAAGCGATTACTCCACGGAGGTCGTCTACAGCGTCCCGGCGGCCTGCAGCTTCTCCCTGTCCCCGGTCAGCGGGAGCTACACCTCGGAGGGCGGGACGGGGAGCGTCTCCGTGTCGACCGCCTCGACGTGCAGCTGGACCGCGGTCAGCGGCGCCTCGTGGCTGACCGTGACGGCAGGGGCCAGCGGGGCCGGCCCGGGGTCGGTCGCCTTCGCCGTCGCGGCCCACACGGGCAGCGCATCCCGGACGGCGACCCTCGCCGTCGGGGGGCAGGTCTTCACGGTGACCCAGTCGGGTTTCACCGGGTCTTTCACCATCTCCGCCTCGGCGGGACCGGGCGGCACCATCTCGCCTTCGGGCACGTCGAGCGTCGCGGGCGGCGCCGGCAAGACGTACACCATCACGCCGAAATACGGCTATGCGATCTCGTCCGTGCAGGTCGACGGCGTCGGCGTCGGCGCCGTATCTTCCTATACCTTCAGCGCCGTCGATGCCAACCACGCCATCAAGGCGCTCTTCAAGAAAAAGAGCCGCCTGGTCTGGTGGTGAGCCGACAGGCGATCCGCGTCCATGCGGCCCCCGGAAAAAGCCGGGGAGGATGCCGTCCCCCGTCGAGGAGGGCGGCATTCGTGTTCCCAGGACCTTCTTGACATTTCCCCGCCATTCTCTATAGTAACAGCACACCAAACACAAGGAGGGATCTTATGAAACGCATCCTCATTGCCCTTGCGATCGTGTTCCTGTTCGTATCCGTCGCCATGGCCGCCGGTCCCAAGACCTACCAGGTCACCGGCCCCGTTCTCGAGAAGAAGGACGGCGTGATCGTGGTCCAGAAGGGGAAGGACAAGTGGGAGATCGCCACGACGAAGGACACGAAGATCAAGGGAGACCCGAAGGTCGGCTCCAAGGTCACCATCGAGTACACGATGACCGCGGCGAGCATCGACGTCAAGGAGGACAAGAAGGCCGCCGAGAAGAAACCCGCGGAGAAGCCGCCCGCAAAGAAGTAAACGGCGACGAAGCCTTGCCCGGTGTCGGGGCGGCCCGCCGTGAGGACGGGCCGCCGTCCCTTTTCCGTCAACGATCCGCGACCGCACGGGAGGTCTCATGACTTCGCAACCGCCACCCATCCTTGTCGCCAAGTCAACGGACGAGATTTACCTCTACCCGAAGATGGCCAACCGCCACGGCCTGATCGCCGGGGCCACCGGCACGGGCAAGACGGTCACCCTGCGTGTGCTGGCCGAGCAGTTCAGCAACCTGGGAGTGCCCGTCTTCATGGCGGACGTCAAGGGGGACCTCTCGGGCATCGCGAAGCCCGGCGGGGACAACCCCAAAATCGCCGAACGGGTCAGAGACCTGAAGCTCGAGGGGTTCTCCTACGACGCCTATCCCGTCGCGTTCTGGGACGTCTTTGCCGAGAGGGGGCACCCCGTCCGCACGACCGTATCCGAAATGGGCCCCCTGCTGCTTTCCCGGATCCTCAACCTCAACGAGACCCAGGCCGGCGTGCTCAACATCGTCTTCAAGATCGCCGACGACAGCGGCCTTCTCCTGCTGGACTTCAAGGATCTGCGCGCCATGGCCCAGTACGTGGGCGACAACGCGAGCCAGTTCAAGGTCCAGTACGGCAACATCTCCTCGGCCAGCGTCGGGGCGATCCAGCGCAATCTTCTCGTCATCGGGGAGCAGGGCGGCGACAAGTTCTTCGGCGAACCCGCCCTGGACATCAACGATCTCATGCAGGCCGACGCGAAGGGCAGGGGCATGATCAACATCCTGGTCGCCGACCGGCTGATGCAGTCGCCCAGGGTCTACGCCACCTTCCTGCTGTGGCTGCTGTCGGAGCTCTTCGAGCAGCTCCCCGAGGTGGGCGATCCGCCCAAGCCCAGGCTCGTCTTCTTCTTCGACGAGGCGCACCTGCTCTTCGAGGACATCCCGAAGGCCCTCCAGGACAAGATCGAGCAGGTCGTGCGTCTCATCCGTTCCAAGGGGGTCGGCGTCTACTTCATCACCCAGAACCCTCTCGACATCCCGGAGACCGTCCTCGGACAGCTCGGAAACCGCGTCCAGCACGCCCTGCGGGCCTACACGCCGCGGGACCAGAAGGCCGTGAAGGCCGCCGCCGAGACCTTCCGGGCCAATCCGCGGCTCGACACCACGCGGGCCATCCTGGAGCTGGGTGTCGGCGAGGCCCTCGTGTCCATGCAGGACGAGAAGGGCGTGCCGGCCATGGTGGAGCGGGCCTGGATCGTGCCCCCTCGCAGCAGCCTCACCCCCCTGCAGCCCGGCGAGATCGCGGGCATCGTCCGCGGGTCGGTCCTGTACGGGGCCTACGAGAAGACCGTCGATCGAGAGTCGGCCTACGAGACGCTCGCGGCGAAGGCGGAAAGAGCCGCCGCGGAGGCCCCTGCCGCCCCCCCCAGGAAGGGGGCCAAGTCCGACACGGAGGTCCTCGTGGGGGCCCTGGCCAAGAGCGCCGCCCACGCCATCGGGAGCCAGATCGGCCGGCAGATCATGCGGGGCGTCCTGGGTTCGCTGTTCGGCAAGAAGTGACGGGCGCCGGGACCGGCGGCCCGCAGGGCGGCAAAGGCAGGGGGGTCCCCTGCCTTTGCCGTCCCGTCCTGTCGACGGTCATGTCAACCATTTCCGGGCTGCATCGTTTTCCCTCCATACAAGAGATCCTCTCGAGGAGGGACGACGCATGAAAACCCGGGTCAAGGTGTTTCTTGCCGTTTTGCTGACGGGAATCTTCGCTCTTTCCGGCGCGGCGCACGCCCAGCCCTATCGGTCGACGAGCCCGTTCTATCTCGGGGTCTTCGGCGGCTATGTCGCCCCCGAGGACATGACCTGGACCTCGGCCGTCACCGGCGCATCGGCCGATCTGTCCCTCGACGACAGCGGGATGATGGGGATCAAGTTCGGATACATCCTTCCCCAGGCGCGGGTCCTGGCCGTCGAACTCGAGTGGAATTACATCTTCGAGCAGAGCATTCCGCCGCAACGCATCGGGGGGTGGACGGAGTCAGGCGATGTGCGCCTGAACAATTTCCTCGTCAACCTGATCCTGCGCTATCCCGAGGGGAGGATCCACCCCTACGTCGGGGCCGGGATCGGGGCCTCGTCGATGAATATCCGCAACAACGAATCGAGCGGAGCCGTCCTCTACGTGGCCGAGGAGACGGAAACGGGTTTTGCCTGGCAGTTCCTGGCCGGGGTCAACATCGAGCTGGCGCCGAACCTGTCGGCCGATTTGGCCTACCGCTACTTCGCCACGAACCCGGACTTCGCGCTGATCGACGTGGACTACCGGA
>JAGPKU010000021.1:0-17070 GCA_018053845.1 Syntrophobacterales bacterium | reverse complement strand
ACGGGTTTTGCCTGGCAGTTCCTGGCCGGGGTCAACATCGAGCTGGCGCCGAACCTGTCGGCCGATTTGGCCTACCGCTACTTCGCCACGAACCCGGACTTCGCGCTGATCGACGTGGACTACCGGATGCATGCGGTGACGTTCGGACTCAACTTCCATTTCTAGCAAGTCCGTCGGCCGGGGCGCATCCCTCGGGTAAGAGAAGGCAAGGGGGTGAGAAGGTCGGAGATGCCGCAGGCCGACTGCGTCTCTCCGCTTTTCCGATGTTCTCGCCTTCTCGGCCCCTCGACTTCTTCTTTCTTCATGCCGGCGTCAGCACCTGGATCGAGACGCTCTTCATCACGTCCTTGACCCGTTCCCGGTACTCGAGGAAGTGGGGCTGTGTGAGGTGGAGCTTCAGCGCGTCCACGCTTTCCCACCGCTCGATCAGGGTCACCACGTCTTGACGCGGGGCAACCTGGATCGGGATGCCCGTGGGCACGTCCACCGTGGGCCCGTACTCGAGGCAGCCCTTCTCCTTGTGTACCAGGGGCATGACCCGCTTGAGCTCCGCCAGGTATTTCTCCTTGCCGCCTTCGCCGAGCTCCACCGTCGCAATCACGTAGATCATCCTTTATTCCTCCAACAGGTTGTTTACCCGAAACATGCTGCCCATTTCGAGTGTTCCGTCATCGCTTTCCGGCATGCACCGGATGGGAATGAGCAGCAAGCAACAAGCAGCAGGCAACACGGCAAGAAAATCCCTTTCCTCGAGAAACCTTGCTGCTTGATGCTTGAGCCTTGATGCCCGCTTCTACTTCATGTTCCGGATCCTCACCTCGATCCCCTTTTCGCCCTCCAGCAGCGCAACGAGCCTCCCCACGTCGGTCTGGCCGTAGTGGTAGGGGTAGAGGATCTTCGGCCGAAAGGCCTTCGCCGCGTCGGCTGCCATTTCGGGCGTCATCGTGTAGGGGAGATTCACGGGCAGAAAGGCCACGTCGATGTCCCGCAGCGCCTTCATCTCCGGCGTGTTTTCCGTGTCGCCGGCGACGTAGACCCGCCTGTCGGCGAAGCGGATGACGTAGCCGTTCCCGGCTCCCCTCGGGTGGTAGGGAACGCCCGGGCTCCTCATGTGGACGAGGTTGTAGGCGGCGACGGCCTCGATGCGGATTTCCTGAAAGGCCGCCGAGCCGCCGTTTCTCATGACGACGGCGCCCCGGATACCCTTTGCCGCCGCTTCCGGGGCGACGATGACCGTCTCCGCCTTGCGGACCGTCTCGATGGCCTTAAGGTCCAAATGGTCGCGGTGCTCGTGGGTGACCAGGATGAGGTCGGCCTTCGGCAGCTTCCCGTAGTCGGCGAGCTCTGTCCACGGATCCACGTGGATGACCTTCCCGCCATGGCGGAACATGAGGGTCCCATGGCCGATGAAGGTGATCTCCAGATCCCCTCCCGAGGTAGGGATGACATCCGTCTCGAAGGCCCAGGCGACCCCGGGACCCGGGCCGGCGGCGACGAGAGCGCAGAGCAGCAACAGCCCTTTCATGATTCCCTCCTTTTCGATTTTCGCCGATGATACACCCGATCGGCTCGGAGACACAAGGGGCGGGAAGGAGGTATCCGTTGCAAAGGTCGGAAAAATGGTGTAGAAGGGGGACAGATTACTGACCGGCGGTCAGTCCCGTCGCGGCCTTTTCGTGGAAATATCATTGAAAAACATAAGCTTGCCGTCAATGGAGGGGGGAATTCCATGCTGTTCAATCCGAAGAAATACGCGAGTGACTATCCCTGCGAGAGATCGAAGGAGATCATGCGCAAGACGATCGACTTCTTCGAGCGCAAGGGCAAGCGGCGGATCAAGGAAGACGACCAGTGGTGCGTCTGGTACGACGATTTCATCCAGTTCCTCAAGGACAACAAGATCTTCGCCACGCTGCTGACGCCCTCGAAATACGGCGACGCCGACTGCCGCTGGGACACATGGCGCAACTGCGAGTTCAACGAGATCCTCGCCTTCTACAGCCTCTCGTACTGGTACGCCTGGCAGGTTTCGATCCTCGGCCTCGGGCCCATCTGGATGAGCCGAAACGAGGAGATGAAGAAGAAGACCGCCCGGCACCTGCAGTACGGGCGGATCTTCGGCTTCGGCCTCTCCGAGCGGGAGCACGGCGCCGACATCTACTCCACGGACATGCTGCTCAAACCCCAGGCCGACGGCACCTACCTTGCCGAGGGCGACAAGTACTACATCGGCAACGCCAACCAGGCCGTCATCGTCTCGACCTTCGGCAAGATCGCGGGAACGGGCGAGTACGTCTTCTTTCCCGTCGACTCGCACCACGAGAAGTTCGAGCTCGTGCGCAACGTCGTGGCGAGCCAGATGTACGTGGCCCAGTACAACCTGCACGACTACCCCATCCGGGAAAGCGAGATCCTCGAGCGGGGGCAGGAGGCATGGGACGCGTCGCTCAACACGGTCAACGTGGGCAAGTTCAACCTCGGGTGGGCCACCATCGGGATCTGCACCCACTCCTTCTACGAGGCCATCAACCACGCCTCGCACCGCATCCTGTACGGCAAGGCCGTCACCGAGTTCTCCCAGGTCAAGCAGCTCTTCGTCGATGCCTACACGCGCCTCGTGGCCATGCGCCTGTTCGCCCTGCGGGCCATCGACTATTTCCGCTCCGCCTCGGCCGAGGACCGGCGCTACCTGCTCTACAACCCCATGGTGAAGATGAAGGTCACCATGCAGGGCGAGGAGGTCATCAACCTGCTGTGGGACGTCATCGCCGCCAAGGGCTTCGAGAAGGACACCTACTTCGAGATGGCCACGCGCCACATCCGGGCCCTGCCCAAGCTCGAGGGGACGGCCCACGTGAACATGGCCCTCATCATCAAGTTCATGGCCAACTATTTCTTCAACCCGGGCACGTACCCCGAGATCCCGCGGCGCAACGACCCCGCCGACGACACCTTCTTCTGGGAGCAAGGGCCGGCGAAGGGCCTCAGCAAGATCCAGTTCCACGACTACAAGCCGGCCTACGACGGCTACGACCTGCCGAACCTGGCGATCTTCAAGGAGCAGATCAAGCTCTTCAAGGCCTTTCTCGCCACGGCGACCCCCACGCCGGAGCAGCAGAAGGACATCGATTTCCTGCTCATCCTGGGCGAGCTGTTCACCTGTGTCGTCTACGGGCAGCTCATCCTGGAGAATGCGAAGATCTACAATGTGGACAAGGACCTGCTCGATCAGATCTTCGACTTCATGGTGCGCGACTTCTCGAAGTACGCCCTGCAGATCTACCACAAGCCCTCGAGCACGGAGAAGCAGATGGCGCTCTGCATGCAGATGATCCGCAAGCCCGCCGTCGACGAGGCGCGCTACGAGCGGGTGCTGAACAACCACGTCTACGCGCTCAGGGACGTCTACGAGATGAATCCCTGAGCGTCGCTGCGCGACAGTGAGAGAAGTCCGTGAGTGTCTGAGGGAAGAAAAAGAAGTGGAGCAAGAAGCAGCAAGAGACAACAGCTGCGAGCAGGAAGAAAAAAGAGGCCGCGGGGAGCAAGCCCTGCGGCCTTCTTTGCCTGTGCGGCAGCAGTTCTTCCTGCAATCCGGGATCGTAGGAGTTGGATTCAATCCCCCTTTTCCCTATTTCACCGAGTGCAGGCCCACGAGGTTCCCCTCCGTGTCCTGGAAGAGGGCGAAGTGGCCGTACTCGTCGGTGATCTTCGTCTTGGGGACGATCACTTTCCCGCCTGCCGGCTCCACCCGCTCGATGGATTCGGCGAGGTCCTCGCCGGCGTTCAGGTACACCACGGTGCCCCGCGCGCAGGGCTCGTAGCCGTCGCCCCGGATCAGGGCGCCGCTGTTTCCGTGTCCCGCCATGGGGAAGAAGGCCATCCGGACGCCGCCCAGATCCTGCACGGGCAGGTCGTAGCCCAGGACATTGCTGTAGAAGAGCCTCGCCCGTTCCATGTCCTTCACGGGGATCTCGAACCACACGGCGATGTTTCTCATGCGTTCACCTCCGTCGTCGCGAGGAGTTCTGCGGTACTGTCATGCCACAAGCCCCGGGAAGGCTTCAAGGACTTTGCGAACGGCGGCGACGGAGAGGCTGTTGCCCAGGAGCTGCCATTTCTTGCGAAGCGTCATGCGGTCCGGGAAGCGGAACCCCTCCGGGAAATGGAGCAGCCGGGCGATCTCTTCCGGTGCAAACCGCCGCACGCCGCCCGCGCAGCGCAGATAGGAACCCGCACGCATCAGCGAGCGGCCGTATCCCGAGGTGAAGCAGGTCGTGTAGGCCTGCGGGTCCCTCGGGTCGAGGACGCGAAACCCCTTGCCGAATCTCTCCACCACGTCGCCGGGCAGGAACAGCTCGCCGTCGGGGCCGCTACCGTCCAGGTAGTCCCCCAGAGGTCTCAGCGGCATGTCCACGACGAGCGTCGGCGGCTCGAGGCGGCCGCGGGAGGCCATACAGTAGTATCTCGGGCGGCGCATCGGCACGCCCAGCTCCGTCGGGCAGAGCATGCACTCCTGGGTGGAGTATCCCCGCCCCGAGAGAAGTCCGACCAGCCTCGCCCTCATCTCCGAGCGGGCGAAGCCTTCCACGTTCTCCAGGGCGATGTGCGAGGGGAGGTCATCCTCGTTCATCCGGGCCAGCAGGTCCAGGATCCGGCGGAAGCTCAGTGCCCGGGGGTCTGCCGCATCGCGCCCGGCGCCGCGCACCGTGTAGGGCTGGCACGGCGGCGAGAGCCACCAGAAATCGGCTTCGACGGACCGCAGCTCCTCGAGCGTCACGTTCTCCAGGTTCAGCTGCCAGGCGTCGTGACCGGGGAAATTCAGGCGATAGACCTCGAGGGCCGCGGGGCTCTGGTCGATGGCGCCCGCCACGCGGATGCTCGTCCCCGCCGCAGCGGCCGCAAACCCGCCGATCCCGCAAAAGAGTTCAAGGGCACGAGTCACCACGCCCCGCTCCATGCCTCCTGGCGTTCGATGAGGGCAACATAGCAGCCGATCGCCGGCAAGGCAAGGGGGATGTCTCGGGTTCGATGTGCGGCGGCGGGCCGCTCATCGCCTGCGAAGCGGCCGGAGACCGTCAGTCATGAATGTCCGCGGGCATGCGGTTCCGGCCGGGGGTCATCGGCCGGAAGGGCGCAGGTCATCCTTGCGGTAGGACTTCCGGATGCGCGGGTGGGGTCCGGGGAGCTGCAGGATGCTCACCGTCAGCTCTTCGGGGTCGATCTCCAGGAGGACGAAGGTCAGGGGACAGCCCCGGCTCTCGTCGCTGCTCATGTGCCCGGGGTTGATGCAGACCGTGGCGTTGCGGCGTCGGATCTCGGTGATGTGGGTGTGACCGTAGAGGAAGATGTCGGCCTTGCCGCCGCCCAGGACGGACTCGGGCTTGATGTCGTCGGCCCGGTCATTGTAGTGGGACTCGGGGGTGTGGGTGAGAAAGATGCGCCAGCCGGCGACCTCGATGAACGTCCGGTTGCTCACCCCGGGGTCGGGGTAATAGACGGTGTCCCAGGTCCCCGGGACGCGTGTGAGGGGATAGCCCGCCTGCTCCAGGACGTCGGCGTCGTCGTAATAGTCCCCCAGGTGGATGACCCGATCCACCCGGACATGCTTCAGATATCTCAGGACGCCCCGGATCGCGTCGCGATCGTCATGGGTGTCGGAAATCACCATGATCTTGTGCATGAGGTGCCGGAACTCTCTCTCCGAGACAACGGGTGCGCCCGACGGCGAAAAACCGGCGGGAGTATAGGAGAGGGCCGGGGGGGTGTCAAGGGGAAATCGGGTCCCGGTTTTGCCTGCATCGTCAGCAACGGTCCATCGGCGGGGACACCCGCCTGGTTGCGGTCAAGGGCCTCGAGGCGATCTTTTTTTGTGAAGGTCTTCGGTGGCGGCCCCTTCGACCCCCGAAGAACAGGAAGAAGCGAAGAGCCCCATTGTTGACCATGAAATATTGCAATGCAAATACAATTGAATCTATTTAAATGCAAATAATTAGTAGATTACCGTTAATATACAGTTAAATACTGATAATAACCTGTAATATATTTGATATTGCGATGCACAATAAAGCCGTTTATTCTTCATTCAAAACAGATCAGGTCCTCTTTGTCAATTCCTGCGAGTCAAGGGGTTACGGGCTGAGCGGGTTTCTCCCCCGGGTGGCACCCGCCTGAGCACGACGGGATTGAGCGAAGAGGATGCGAGGAGGTAGCATGATGGAAAAGGGCAGTTCATTTGCAAAAAAACCGTTGGATTTGTTTGTGAAATGGTCTGAGGGGCAACTGGGCCTGCTCAGCCAGAGGCAGAGGGTCTACGGGGAGACGACGAAGGCCGCCCTGGGCATCGTCAGGGATTCCCTCGAGATGAGGGCCCCTGAAGAGTCCCTGAAAAAGTTCTGCGGCGGCATGCTCGAGCTCTGCAATGTGCCCCTGAACGGGATCGCGGGCAACGGAACCTGGGAGGAGTATTCCCGGGAGTTCCAGAAGATCCTGTCGGGGGTACCGGTTGCCGTCAACGGCAACGGGTTCTCGGAAGAGGCGAAGGCGTACGGAAAGGCCACTTGGGAGAACGGCTCGAAGGTCTCTTCGGCCTTCGTGAACTGGATGAAGAGCCTTGTCCGGGAGCAGAAGTTCATATCGGATACCGAGGAAGCCGGACGGATCGCTTGCCGTTGCCTGGACGCCACCGATGCGTTCATCGGGGCGGCGTTTGACTGCCTGCTCGATCAGGCCAAGGCAAACAGCGCATTCGTGAAGTCGAGCCTGCTGAAAGAAAAAAAGCAGGCCGATCCGGTTCAGTCCTGAAGTTTGCCGGCAGGCTCGACACGGGTCACCCGCTCTCTGCGGACATCTCTCTTTCTGCGGGCAGCGGGTGACCTTACCTGCCGGTCGGACCGGCCCGGTCCGGCCCTTTCCCCAGTCTTTCAACGATGTCCGTCTGCTTTTTCAATTCCTCGTACCAGACCCGGTACCCTTCCGAGCTCGGGTGGAGATAGTCCGGCGTGTAGTACCGGTCGGGATCGCCCAGGAATATCTCGTTGCCCTTCTCCCTGAAGAGGTCTACGTACTGGACACCCGATTCCCTCGACACGTCGAGGAAGAGCGCCCTGGCCTCCCGGGTCCGGGCGGTCAGGATCCAGGAGATGGGCGGAAAGAAAGCCGGTGCGAGGCCCACGTTGCCCGTGGTGATGAAGGCGACGGCCTTTCCTTTGCCCCGGGCCGACTGAAGCACCTGCCGGGTGGTCTCTTTCAACTCCCCCAGGTCGGTGAATCCGAGGATGTCGTTGCCGCCTGCCTGCACGAGGACGATATCGAACCGCGAATCGGCGACGGACTCCAGCTGTCCCAGGGCGTCCTTGAGCTTTGCCCCGTTGCGGGAGAGGTTGACGATCTCGGTGCCGGGAAACTCGCCGGCGATCCTCCCGGACACGGACTCCTCCGGCCGCGCCGCTCCGGTTCCCACGCCCGTGCTGTCCCCCACGACCAGCACGCGGTGCATCGCCGCCGGGTTTTTCAGCTCAAAGGGCCGGCTCGCCTGCGCGATCTCCGTGCCCCGGTTGATCCGGATGCCGAGCAGGGTGAACTCGTAGAGACCGAGGCCTGTCGCGCCGATCAGGACGGCCAGAATGACGGGATGCATGGTTCGTTCCCCCCTCCCCGGCGTTGGGGTTCGTGCCATTCCCTGACGCCCGGACCCCTTACCATTTGTTCCAGTGGATTTGCTTCGGGTCGTACTTGTCCTTCGGCCTTTCCCTTCCCGCGGGGACACCCACGGGGATCAGGTTCAGCGGAACGACGTGGGACGGGATGCCGAGGATCTGCCGCACCGCCCGGACGCGGCTGTCCTCGGGGTACACGGCGGTCCACACGGCGCCCAGGCCCATGGACTCGGCCGCCAGCAGGATGTTCTGCGTCGCGGCGCTGCAGTCCATGATCCAGTACTCCGACCCCATACCGCCCCATTGTTTCCGGACATCCCCCCCGACGACGATGGCGGCCGCGGCCCGCTCTGCCATCTTCGCGTAGGGCAGGGCCTCGGCGAGCTGCTTCAGGACGGCCCGGTCCGTGACGACGACAAATTCCCAGGGCCGCTTGTCCACCGCCGTCGGAGCGGCCATGCCGGCCCGGACCAGCATCTCCAGCTTCTCCCGCGGGACCGGCTCGCTCTTGTAGGACCGCACGCTCTTGCGCGCAAAGATCGTCTTCAGCGTGTCATTCATCAGCGCCTCCTCGGCCGCCCATGCCGGACCGGCAAGGCAGACCATCATGGTGCAGGCAAGAAACAGGCTCATCGAACATCGCATCCCGTCCGTTCCTCCTTCCCGCTGACCCGGCGCCGCCGTCAAAGCGGGCGGGTCGGGTCGCTTTCTCAATCTACACCATTTTGCCCGGTTGACAAAGATCGAAAAGCGTGCCCTCTGCACTCAATTTCCCGGAAATACTGCCGATATGGAGAGAGAAGAGATGTTCCGCGCCCGTTCGATCCCGGGCGGCCGTGGATCGACGATCATCGTCGATCCTCGGTGACGCCCGGGCTGCAGGGCGCTGCATCACTCCTTGGAGAGGCAGCTGCATGCAAAAAGGCTTCCTTCGCACCGCCGTGCTTTGGGTCCTTTTGGTTTCCCTTTCCGGTTGCGGGTCTTCCGGCGATCCGCACCCCCCGACGGTTCCCACGGGCGTTCAGGCCGCGGCCGTGTCGTCGGACAGCGTCGAGCTGCGCTGGACGGCATCCCGGGATGATTTCCTCCTGCTCGGTTACCGGGTCTACCGCGACGGGTCCCGGATCGGCAGCACCCCCCGCACCACGTATACCGACACGGGCCTTTCCCCCGGTACAACCTACGAATACCGGGTCTCCGCCTTCGACTGGATCGGAAACGAGTCCGCCAAGAGCACCACGCTCTTTGTCGCCACATCCGACGGCTCGGCCCCGACGGCCCCTGCGAATCTACAAGGGACGGCCGTCTCCACCTCTCGGATCGACCTGGCCTGGACGGCCTCCACGGACAACGTGGGGGTCGCGGGCTACCGGGTCTACCGCGACGGGGGCCTGATCGGGACCACCACGGGCACCAGCTTCTCCGACACGGGGCTTGCGGAGTACACGACCTACGTCTACCGCATCGTGGCCTACGATGCCGGTGGCAACGAATCCGTTCCCAGTTCGCCCCTGACGGCGACCACGGTCGACGGCACGCCGCCCACGGTTCCCTCGAACCTGCAGGGCGCGGCCGCATCGACGACGCGGATCGACCTGACCTGGACGGCTTCGACGGACAACGCCGGGGTGGCGGGGTACCGGATCTACCGAAACGGCACGGCCGTCGGGACGACCGCCTCGACGAGCTACTCCGACACAGGCCTCTCCGAGGCCACGAGTTACAGCTACGCCGTGGCGGCCTACGACGCGGAGGGGAACGAATCTGCACAGTGCGGCGCCCTTGCCGTGTACACCGCCGATGCCACGGCGCCCTCGGTTCCCTCGAACCTGCAGGGCACGGCGATCTCGACATCCCAGATCAACCTGACCTGGACGGCCTCCTCGGACAACCTGGGTGTCGCCGGCTACCGGGTCTACCGCAACGGCAGCCTCGTCGCCTCGCCCGCCTCGACGAACTGGTCCGACACGGGTCTCGCCGAGGCCACGAGCTACAGCTACCGTGTCGAGGCCTACGACGCCGCAGGCAACGCATCGGCCCAATGCGGGGCCGTGGCCGTCTCGACGCTCGATGCCACGGCGCCTTCTGTCCCCTCGAACCTCCAGGGGGCGGCGGCCTCCACGTCCCAGATCAACCTCACCTGGACGGCCTCGACGGACAACGTCGGGGTGACCGGGTACAAGGTCTTCCGCAACGGCAGCCAGGTCGGGATGACGGCGTCGACGAGCTTCTCCGACACGGGTCTCGCCGAGGCCACGAGCTACAGCTACCGGGTTCTCGCCTACGACGCCGGCGGCAACGAGTCCGCCCAGTGCGGGGCCGTGGCGGTTTCCACCGCCGATGCCACGGCGCCCTCGGTTCCCTCGAACCTCCAGGGGACGGGGGCCTCGGCCTCGCAGATCAACCTCACCTGGACGGCCTCGACGGACAACGTGGGCGTGACGGGCTACCGGGTCTACCGCAACGGCAGCCAGGTCGGGACCACGGCATCGACGAGCTTCTCCGATACGGGCCTTGCCGAGGCCACGAGCTACAGCTACACCGTGGCGGCCTACGACGCCGCGGGCAACGCGTCGGCCCAGTGCGGGGCCGCGGCCGTCTCGACGCTCGACGCGACGGCGCCGTCGGTCCCCGCGAACCTGCAGGCCGCGGTCGTCTCCACGTCCCGGATCGATCTCTCGTGGACGGCCTCGACGGACAACGTGGGCGTCGCGGGCTACCGGGTCTACCGGGACGGAAGCCTTGTTGCCTCCCCAGCGGGGACGTCCTATTCCGACACGGGGCTTGCTGCGGGCACGACCTACGGCTACCGGGTGGCGGCCTACGACGCGGCCGGCAACACCTCGGCCCAGTGCGCCGCCGTCAACGCCACGACGCAGTCGGGGACCTGGGGCGGCACGGTCCTCATCGGCACCGCGTCGACCGACCGGGGCCATGGGATCGCTGTCGATTCCGGCGGCAACATTTACGTGGCGGGATACACTGCGGGACACCTCGACGGGGAAGTGAACGCGAACCCGGGAACGAATGACATATTTCTCACCAAGTACGACGCGTCGGGGGCAAGGCAATGGACGCGTCTCTCGGGAACGGCAGGGGAGGACGAGGCGGGCTGGTCCGCTGTTGCCGTTGACGCGAGCGGCAATGTCTATGTCACGGGCTGGACGGCGGGAGACCTCGACGGGGAGACCAACGCCGGGGGATCGGACATTTTCCTCATGAAGTACAACTCATCGGGCGCCAAACAGTGGACGCGCCTGCTCGGCACTACGGCAGAGGACGCAGGCTGGGGCGTCGCCGTCGACGGCAGCGGCAATATCTATGTCTCGGGGACGACCCGAGGGAACCTGGACGGCGAGACGCACTCCGGCGGCACCTACGATACGTTTCTGGCGAAGTACAATTCCTCGGGAACCAGACAGTGGACGCGCCTGCTGGGCAATGGAACGGAAACCTATGCGTACACCGTGGCCGTGGACGGAAGCGGCAACGCACTTGTTGCCGGCCACACGCGGGGAACCTTCGACAGCGAGTCCAATGCCGGAATGACGGACATCTATGTTGCCAAGTACAATTCTTCGGGCACACGCCAGTGGGTGAGGATGCTGGGGTCTGCCCGGTTTGATTACTGCTACGGTGTCGCGACAGACAGCAGCGGCAATGTTTACGTCGGTGGGTCGGCCTATGGTGATTTCGACGGTTACGCGAACAACGACGCGACATGGATGAGCGAGGACATCTTTGTCGCCAAGTTCAACTCGTCCGGCACGAAACAGTGGTCGGTCTTCCACGGCGGTGCGGGCAACGACGTCGCGTCCGGGCTGGCCGTCGACTCGAGTGGAAACGCCTACGTCTTCGGGAACACCGACGCGGCTCTCGACGGCTTTACCCCGGCAGGAAGCCACGACCTGATCTTGATCAAGTACGACACGTCGGGGACGCGGCAGTGGACCAGAATGCTGGGAACGACGGCGGGAGACTGTGCCCGATCGGTCGCCGTGGACACGAGCGGCAACACCTACATGACAGGGGACACCTCGGGCAATCTCGACGGTGCGACCAATAGCGGCGGGACCGACGGCTTCATCGTGAAGTACGACACGAACGGCAACCTGCAATAGCCGGCGCATGACAGTCGGGAAAACGCGGGGCGACTCCCGCCGGGGGCGCCCCGCTTGCTTTTCTGGCGTTAATGCCCGGCCTACACCGACTTCTCCATCAGCTTGATCTCGAAGCGGTAGCCGGCACCCTCGGCCGCCTTCCGGACGGCCCCGCGGAACGCCCCGAAGTCGAAGGAGTAGGAGTAGTCCTTCCCGAAGAGCCTCGACTGTTCCTCGATCGTCCCGCTGCGCTCCTTGCCGAAGGTGTTGTAGGTCTCCTTTTTGAAGCCGAAGCCCGAGCTCATCTCGTCGCCGCCCCCGCCCGAGGAGACGCCGAAGCCCGATTCCTTGAGCATTTCGAAGAAGCGCACCTCCCTGGCTGGCTCGTCCACGCGGAAGCGGCAGATGTAGGTGAGCTTCTTCTTCGACAGAAACGCCTTGCGCTCGGCGATGACGGCCTCCATCCTCGACGAGCCGTCCTTCTGGGGCTCGAACCGTCCCGGGACGGTCTTTGCGAGTTCCGTGATGGTCTGTTTCAGGTCCATGATTGCCCCCGTTGCTGCACGTATTGATCCCGGACGAACAGGGATCTGAAGAAGGCCATGCAAAAACCGTATCAACGGGGGCGGCCAGCGGCGCCCGGGAATCCGGTATCCCGCCAGGGGCTGAAGGGGCGGCGCATCGGCCGTCACGTCCCTGCTGCAGGCTGGAGACCCCGGATTCGGGCCTTGAGTTCCTCCGGGAAGGGGACCTTCGTGTTGTCCGCGATCCTCAGGGCCGCGATCGTCGCTTCGCCCAGCGCGGCGACCTGCTTCGTGCCGGCGTTGACGATGATGTACTGCATGAGGATCTGCTCGTCGTTGATTTCCGTCACACGCGCGCCGATGGAGATCCGGTCGAAGCAGGCGAGGGGTGAGAGGTAACGGCAGCCCGTCGATGTCACGACGAGCGTGACGCCCGTTCTCTCCTCGAATTCGTACTTGCCGATGCGGCGGTAGAACTCGACGCGGGCATTTTCCATGTAGCGGAAGTAGACGACGTTGTTGACGTGGCCGTGGGCGTCCATGTCGCCCCAGGCGACCGCCTGCTCGACGATCAAGGGGTAACTCTCCGGTCGGTATCGCATGGGATCCTTCATCGCGGGATGTCTCCGGGCCGGCTTTCGTCCGTGTCGGTTGAGACGCTCCTGAATAAGACCCTTCTTGCGTATTGTGCAAGATTTTTTTCGCTGTCCTGCGTCCCCCGGCCCCTCCTCTTCCTGAACGAGGATGCCGCGACTGCCCCGCTCTTGGCGGGGAGAGCTTCGCCTGGCTATGGCCCTTCCATGATGAAGGGGGGTCAGAAAATAGGTTGCACAAACACCTTCCGGAAGAGAACCTCTGTCATTTCGGGCTTGACCCGGAATCCAGCATTCAAATGATCCCCGCTTTCGCGAGGAAAACATCCTGAGATGCAAGTCTTTTCCTGGATAATCGAATAGGCAATCTATTGATTGCTCCCCGTCATAAGGGTCCGGGCCTGCAAGAATGAACCCCGACGCCTTCGTCAAAAATGATCCGGGATAGGACGGCATCAGACATTGTCTGATGGAAAAATCAGAAAATGTCTGATGTTCTTTTCGTAACGTTTCGGTTATTAGCGCATGCCAGAAACGTTCCCGGTGGTATGCCGCCGGGGTTCGACACGGATGGCCCTGCTGGAAACGGCGGGGCCACGCCTTTTCAGGCACTTTGTCGTCGGGTTCTCCTGGTCCCACGCTTCGACCTCCCATCGTTTCCCAACCCGTGACCGTTCCTGTATCCGCGTTGTGACCCAACGGCCGGTATCCTGCGCGGACACGGGATCCCCGTGTCCGCTTGGCCGCGTCCCGCATCCGTGTAAAACCGTTTGACAGGGATCAGGAAATGAATACAAGATACCCCCAAGGGGTATAGCATGGACAGCGAAAGGCGAAAGATTATCGGACGGTTGAGGCGCATCGAGGGGCAGATCCGCGGCCTCCAGAGGATGATCGAGGGACAGGCGCCCTGCGTGGACGTCCTGACCCAGGTCGCCGCCGTCACTGCAGCGATGAAGAAGACGGGAAGCGCTATCATCCGGGCGAACATCTCCCGCTGCATGACCGAGTCTGCCGGCGAAAACAGTCGGGGAATGGACGATTTCCAGGCCGCCCTGTCCCGGTATATCGATCTGTCATGAGGAAAGAAAAGATGAAGAAATCCAACGAACTGCCACGGCTGAGCCGGAGGGCTTTCTTGACTGCCTCGGCAGGCGCGCTTGCAGCCTCGGGCCTCGCCTGGCCGAGCGTCGCACAGGCCAAGGGGGCCGGGAAACTGGCAACGCTGATCGACCTGAATCTCTGCGACGGTTGCCCCAATAAGGAGGTTCCGGCCTGTGTTGCCGCCTGCAAGACGATCAACCGGGACAAAATCCCCCCCGTTGCCGATCCCATCCCTGTGCCCTGGCCCCGCAAGACAGTTGAGGACTGGTCCCGAAAGCGCGAGGTGTTCGACCGGCTCACCCCGTACAACTACCTCTACGTCCATCAGGCCGACGTCGACGTGGACGGCGTCCCGAAGACCGTCTTCGTCCCGCGCCGCTGCATGCATTGCGACAACCCGGCTTGCGCGACGATCTGCCCGTTTGCGGCCAATCACAAGCACGAAAACGGCGCGGTCGTCATAGACCAGGACCTCTGCTTCGGCGGCGCCAAGTGCAAGGCGGTCTGCCCCTGGGAGATCCCCCAGCGGCAGTCCGGCGTGGGCATCTACCTGCACGTTCTGCCCGATTACATGGGAAACGGCGTGATGTACAAATGCGACCTCTGTTACGATCGGCTTGGCCGGGGAAAAGAGCCGGGCTGCATCGAGGCCTGTCCGCAGAAAGCGATGCTCATCGGGCCGCGCAATGAGATGCTTGCCGAGGCGGAAAGGCGGGCGCAGCAGATGAACGGGTTCCTCTACGGGAGGGACGAAAACGGCGGAACCTCCACGTTTTACGTCTCGCCGGTGCCGTTTGACCGGATCAACGCGACAATGAAGAAGGGGCCGGGCAGGCCGGACATGAAGCCAGGCGTGGAGAGACGAATGGCCGGGACGGACAGCCTGGCGAAGGCCGTGCTGGCGGCTCCTGCTGTCGGGATCGTCGCAGGGGCGGCGGGGGCCCTCCAGTGGCTCTCCGACAGGAAGGCAAGGGGGGAGAAGGACGAGAAGAAGGACGAGAAGAAGGACGGGAAGAAGGACGGGAAGAAGGACGGGAAGAAGGACGGGAAGAAGGATGTCTGACAGGATTGTCCGAGAACAGAACCGCGTGATCCGTCACAGCGTCGTCGAACTTGCCGAGCACTGGACCGTCGCCCTGTCCGGGCTCGCGCTCATCGTATCCGGCATGTTCCAACTGCCCATGGGCAGCCGCTACTACATCAACTCCATCCCGGGTCTGGCCTGGTCGGCCGATTACATGGTCTCGCTCAACGTCCACTACGCGGCGTCTATCTTGTTTGTGGCCGCCGCCCTGTTCCACACGGTCTATCACGGCCTGCGGGGCGACCGGGGGCTGATGCCGCGCAAGGGGGACCTGCTGACCTCGATCGAGGTGATCAAGAGCTTTTTCGGCGAGGGCAAGGAGCCGCCCTTCCACAAGTACCTCCCGGAGCAGCGCCTCGCCTATGTCGGGATGGCCTTCATCATTGCGATGCTGATCGTCTCGGGGCTCGTGAAGACCTACAAGAACCTCTACGCTCCGGACCTGTCCTACGCCGTCGTTCTCTGGGCCACGTGGGCGCACAACATCGGGTTCGTTCTCTTCGTCCTGGCGTTCGTCGCCCACATCGGGGCCATCCTGCTCAAACCCAACCGCCCCATGCTCCGCGGGATACTGACCGGCTCCGTGCGCCTCGACTACGCCGAGCACCGCCACCCCTTGTGGATTGAGGAGATCGAGGGCGCGTCGCGGGAGGTCAAGGCGGAATCCGCGGCGATGACACCCCAAGAGCCTGCGGGTCCGGAACAGGTGCTTGTAGCAGCCGATGCCGTCCAGGAGGTTCCTGTGGAGGAGCAGGCCGGGGACCGGGACATCGGGGCCGGGGCCCCGAAGGAACCGGGCGAAGCGGGTTCGGACATCACGAAACCGTGCGGGGAGTTCCCGCGGGAGGGTTAATCGATACAGGCCTTGAGCACTCGGTAGACGTTGCCGCCCATGTAGGCCGCGATCTCGCTGCGCGTGAAGCCCGCCTCCTGCATGGCCTGGACCAGTCGGGAGAGGTCGCGGATGTCCCGGTAGCCTTTGATGAACCGGGGAAGGCCGCCCCCGCCGTCGGTACCCAGCCCCACGTGCTCCATGCCGATCCTTCTTTTCATCTCCGCGATCTCCGCGGCCCAGTCCTGAAAGGTTTCTCGTTTTGCCTTTCCCCGGCTTGTGGCCCAGGGCCAGGTGCACACGACACCGCCCGTCTTTGCCACGACCTCCATGTCCTTCCAGGTGCGGAAGCGGCCGCATGTCTTCTCGTCGTCCAGCGAACAGGGGTGGGTGTGCGAGTCCACCAGCGGCCGCTGCGCGACCTCGCAGATGTGCCTGAGGGTGAGCGAGTCGGCATGGGCCACGTCGACAACCATCCCGAGCCCCTGCATCCTCTCCAAGACCCTGCGCCCTGCCGCTGTGAGGCCGTTGTTGCGCGGTCCCGGATTCAATCCCGTCCAGCTCTTCATGCAGTCACCCAGCTGGTTGTTGCTGTAGTGGATGAGCGTGATCATCCGCACGCCGAAGTCGTAGAACTCGTTGACCCGGTCGGGATTGCCGGCAAGCGGGTCGCCTCCCTCGATGGCGAGGATGCACCCCGGCACATCTCCCGGTTTCGGTGACTTCGGAATGTCGGAAGATTTCAGGATGAGCTTGACTTTTCCGGACTTGACGATGCCGTCCTTCCAGAAGTCGAGCTGGAGCATCGTTTGGAGACGCTCCGGTCCGGGCAGGCGTCCCCCGGAGAGATAGACCCGGTCGCCCACGGCGGCAAAGACGCTTGCCGCCATGGCCATTTCCGTCATAAAGGCAACCGTAGATGAATCGTCGGGCTCATGCCTGGTGAGATGGAGCCTGTCCGGGTGGGCGTGAGCGTCGAGGATGCGAAGGCCCCTGAGCTGAGTCCTGTCGTTGACGTTTCGCCTGGCCCCGGACCATGCCGAGACATCCTCGATCCAGAGTGCCAGGGCAGACGCGCCGAGGGCTCTCAGGAATCGGCGGCGGTTCAACGGGGGCCTCCCTCTGCTTCCGCTGAGAGCAGGACTCCGATCTCTTCGAGTATCGCCTCTCCGTCGGAG
>JAGPKU010000089.1 GCA_018053845.1 Syntrophobacterales bacterium | reverse complement strand
GCAGCAAGGTGACGGTGCTGGTCGAGACGGCCGAGCGCGCCGACCAGATCGACGTCGAGCGGGCCCGGCGGGCCAAGGAAGCGGCCGAGCAGAAGCTGGCGAAGTTCGCCAAGGAGGACCCGGAGTACGAGCGGGCCAAGATCGCCCTCGAGCGGGCCGAGGCGCGGCTCAAGATCGCCGGGCAGTCCTAGCGCCGAGGGGCCGCGGAACATCGACAATAAGGAGGGCCGGGAACTGATCCCGGCCCTTTTGTTTTGATTGACAATTGTATGCAGTTTTAGTATGTAAAGCGGCTTCACGAAACCCGATGAGGCCGGGTGCGGGGGGCCTCGACGGCCCCCGGCTTCGCCGCGGAGAGAGGTCCCATGGCCAAGGTCGCGACGTTTTCCGTCATGATCGTCTTCTGGCTCGTTTTGTCGGGGATGTTCGACGCCTTCCACACGTCCCTGGGCCTTTTCTGCGCCCTGCTGGTCGCCCAGTTCAGCCACAACCTGCTGTTTTTCAGCGGCAATCCCAGGACCTGGATCGTCGTGTTCGTCGGCATGGCGCTATACCTTCCCAGCCTCTTCTGGGAGATCCTTCTGGCGAACCTCCAGGTCGCCTACATCGCCTGCCACCCGCGGATGCTCGAGCTCATCGACCCGCAGGTGATCCGCTTCCGCACGCGGCTCCGGACGAGGGTGTCGAGGGTGGCCCTGGCCCAGTCCATCACCCTGACCCCCGGCACGATCACCGTGGACATCCGGGACGACGAGTTCACGGTCTACGCGCTCACCCGCAGCGCCGCCGAGGGCTGCCCGGGGGCCATGGAGAAACGCATCGAGACGATCGTGGAGAGACCGCTGCGATGATGACCGACTTCATGCTCTACGGGGGGGTGGCCATTTTGCTGCTGATGCTGGCGGCCCTCTACCGGCTGGTCGGGGGACCGACGGTCTTCGACCGGCTCGTGAGCGCCAACATGATCGGCACGAAGACCACGGTGCTGCTGCTCTTCATCGGCGTGCTCTACGACCACCTGGATATGTTCGTGGACATCGCGATCGCCTACACGCTGCTGAACTTCATCACGACGCTGGCGGCGGCGAAGTATTTCCAGCGGCGGCCGCCCGCCGCCTCGCGCGGCGAGGGCGCCGGCGGGGAGGTGGGGCCATGATCGACTGGCTTGCGGCGGCGCTGATCGCCGCGGGGATCCTCTTCTTCGCCTTCGGGGTCCTGGGGCTGCTGCGCTTCCCCGATTTCTACACCCGTCTCCACGCGGCGGGCAAAAGCGATTCGCTGGGCTCGGTGCTCATCGTGGCCGGGTTCGCCCTGTACAACCTGAAAACGCTCTCGCCGGGCGCCGTGCTCGTGAGCCTCAAGATCGGGCTCATCGCCCTGTTCATCTTCATCGCGAGCCCGACGGCGACCCACGCGTTCACCCAGACGGCCATGGCCCTGGGCATCAAGCCCTGGCGGAAGGGGGAGGACCGGAAATGATCTGGCCGTTCGACCTGCTCATCCTGACCCTGGTCGTCATCTGCGCGGCGGCCGCCATCACCGTGCGGGACCTGCTGGCCGCCACGGTCATCTTCAGCGTCTACAGCTTCCTGATGTGCCTGCTCTGGGCGGAGATGGGGGCCGTCGACGTGGCGTTCACCGAGGCGACCGTGGGTGCCGGGGTGAGCGCCATGCTGTTCATCGCCACGATCCTGCACACCTCGAGGAGGAGCAAAGATTGAAGAAGCGCGCCCTGCTCTCGACCCTGTTCACCGGCGCCCTGCTGCTTTACGGCACGGGCGACTTTCCGCCCTGGGGCGACCCGAACGCCCCGGCGGCGAGGCACGTCTCGCCGCTCTACATCGAGAAGTCGGTGGAGGAGACGCACGTGCCCAACATCGTGACGGCGGTGCTCGCCGACTACCGAGGTTACGACACCATGTTCGAGACGATCGTCATCTTCTGCGCCGGCGTCGTCGTCGTGAGCGCCCTGCGGAGGCCCGACGCATGAAGGAGCACTACACCCTGCCGCAGGACCGCCCGATCGGCCCGAGCCTCATCATCGAGCTGTCGTGCCGGATCATGATCCCCTTCATCCAGCTGTTCGCCCTCTACGTGATCGCCCACGGGCACTACAGCCCGGGCGGGGGGTTCCAGGGCGGGGTGCTGCTCGGGGCCGCCTACATCCTGATGGCGATCGCCTTCGACCAGAAGACCTCGATGCGCTTCTTCCCCCTCCGGGTCAACACGGCCCTGGCGGGCACCGGGGTGCTGATCTACACCGGCACGGGGATCGCCTGCGCCCTGCTCGGAGGGCTCTTCCTGGACTACAGCGCCCTGGCGCCCCTCATCCCGCTCGGCCCCGTCGAGTGGCGCTCCATGGGGATCTTCATCGTCGAAGTCGGGGTGGGGCTTGCGGTCATGAGCATCATGGTTTCGCTCTTCTGGGACCTCGCCTCGGGCGGCAAGCTGGACAGGGGGCTCTGAGATGGAAGCAATCCTGTCGGAGATCATCGCCAAATACAACTACTGGATCTACGTCGTGCTGATGATGATCGGCTTCTACGCGATGATCGGCAAGAGCAACCTCGTGAAGAAGCTGATCGGAATGAACATCTTCCAGACCGCGATCATCCTGATGTTCATCTCCGCGGGCGTGAAGAAGGGCGGCGGCATCCCCATCCTGGACAAGCAGGCCGTTCTCGAGCGGGGCGTGGAGGCCGCGTCGATCGTCAACCCGCTGCCGCACGTGCTGATGCTGACGGCCATCGTGGTCTCCGTGAGCGTCACGGGGGTGGCGCTCGCCATCCTTCAGCGGATCCACGGGCTGTACGGCTCACTCGAGGAGGACGAGATCCTGGAGAAGATCGATCGATGAGTTTCCTCAACCTCCACATGTACACCCTGGCCGCCCCGCTTGTCGGCGCCATGCTGCTCTTCGCCGTCGGCCGGTTCGGGCGCCGGCTGGTGACGCCGCTGGTGTTCGCCGCGCTCTCGCTGTCGCTGGCGGCCTCCGTGCTCGTGTTTCTGGAGGTCCTGACCGCGGGCCCGTTCAGCTACACCGTCGGCAACTGGGAGGCGCCCTACGGGATCGAGCTCGTGGTGGATCACCTCGGGTCCCTCATGAACCTGCTGATCGCCTCCGTCGCCCTGACGGCCTGCGTGTCGTCGCTGCGGCGTTCGTCCGCCGAGCTGCCCGAGCGCCGGCACCAGTTCTTCACGCTGTACCTGATCCTGATCGCCGGCCTGCACGGGCTCGCGCTGACCGGCGATGCCTTCAACCTCTACGTGCTGCTGGAGATCACGTCGATCACGACCTACGGCCTGATCGCGCTGGGGAAGGGGCGGGCTCCCCTGTCGAGCTTCAACTACATCGTGATGGGTTCCATCGGGGCGTGCTTCTACCTGCTGGGCATCGGCTACCTCTACATCCTCACGGGGACGCTGAACATGGCCGACCTGCACCGGATCATCCCCCTGCTCGACGGGCGCGGGGCGGCCCTGGCCACCGCCTTCGCCTTCCTCATGGTCGGCCTGTGGATCAAGATGGCCTTCTTCCCCCTGCACGTCTGGCTGCCGAACGCCTACACGGACATGCCCGACGGGGCGGCGGTGCTGATCGCGCCGCTCATGACGAAGGTCACGGTCTTCCTGATGATCCGGGTCATGTTCTCGATCTTCTCCCCGGTCTACGAATTCATTCAGCACGTGGCCGTGCAGCAGATCATCGTCGGGGTCGCCGCGGTGGGGATCGTCTGTGCCTCGGCGATGGCCCTCGGCCAGAAGGACCTCAGGCGGATGCTGACCTACATCATCATCTCCGAGGTGGGCTACATGGTCGGGGGACTCTGGCTCGCCAACGCGAAGGGGATGACCGGGGCGATCCTGCACATCGTCAACGACGCGCTGATGACCCTCTGCCTCTTCCTGGCCGCGGCGGCCATCGCCCACCGCACGGGGGCGCTGGGGTTCGAGCGGCTGGGGGGACTCTACCGGCGCATGCCGCTGACCATGGCGGCCTTCACCGTGGGGGCCCTGTCCATGATCGGCGTGCCGCCCACGTGCGGGTTCTTCAGCAAGTGGTACCTGCTTCTCGGCGGCATCGAGGCGGGGCAGTGGCTCTACGTCGGTGCGCTGCTCTTCAGCAGCCTCGTGAATGCCGTCCTGTTCTTCCGGATCATCGAGATCGCCTACTTCCGGACCCCGGCGGAGGACGGCCCGGTGCACGAACCCGGGAAGGGACCCCGCCGGGAGGCGCCGCAGGCGCTGCTGCAGCCCCTGGTCGTCACGGCCGCGGCGCTGATCGGGGTCGGCCTGGCAACGGGCCCCCTCGTGGAGCGGGTGATCCGGTTTGCCCTGCCCGTCGGTTACTGACGGAAGAAAGACCCCGGATGTGCGATCCGGGATTTCGACGAGAGAACGATGGAGAATTCATTCTGGCCGCTTGCGGCGGTCCTGATTTCCCTTCTCGGGGCGGTCCCGATCCTGCTGTCGGACCGCCGCCCGAACCTGCGCGAGGCCTGGACGGTGATGATCGCCCTGGGCAAGTTCGCGATCGTGGCATCGTTGCTCCCCGCGGTGCTGGCGGGCGGCGGGTACCGCTTCACCCTCGCCGAGGTCCTCCCCGGCTTGCCGATCGCCCTGCGCGTGGATGCCATGGGGATGTACTTCGCCCTGGTGGCGTCGTTCCTCTGGATCGGCACGTCCGTCTACTCGATCGGCTACATGCGCGCCCTCCGGGAGCACGACCAGACCCGGTACTTCGCCTGCTTCGCCGTGGCGATCGCCGCGACGATCGGCGTGGCCTTCTCGGAGAACCTCCTGACCCTGTACCTCTTCTACGAGATGCTCTCGCTGTCGACCTACCCGCTGGTGACGCACAAGCAGGACGCCGAGGCCCGGGCGTCGGGGCGCAGGTACCTGACCTACCTGCTGGGGAGCTCCGTCGCGCTGCTGCTGCCGGCGATGATCCTCACCTACATCCTGGCGGGCACGCTCGACTTCACCGCGGGCGGGATCCTGTCAGGCCGCATCGACGCCTCGACGGCCGCCGTGCTGCTCGTGCTCTTCGTCTTCGGGTTTGCCAAGGCGGCCGTGATGCCGTTGCACGCATGGCTGCCTGCGGCCATGGTGGCGCCGACCCCGGTAAGCAGCTTTCTGCACGGGGTGGCCGTCGTGAAGGTCGGGGTGTTTTCGATTTTGCGGATGGTCTTCTTCGTCTTCGGCACGGGCCTGCTGGCCGAGTTGAACCTCGGCGTCGTGCTGACCGCCCTGGCGTCCGTCACGATCCTCATGGCGTCGCTGGTGGCACTTACCCAGGACAATCTCAAACGGCGGCTGGCCTACTCCACGATCGGCCAGCTCTCCTACATGATCCTCGGCGCCGGGATGCTGACGACGGCGGGGATGGCCGGCGGGCTTTTGCACCTGTCCATGCACGCCTTCGGCAAGATCACGCTGTTCCTCTGCGCCGGCGCGATCTACGTGGCCGCCCACAAGAGCAACATCAGCGAGATGGACGGCCTGGGCCGCCGGATGCCGGTGACGTACGCGGCCTTCTTCCTGGCGTCGCTGTCGATCATCGGCATGCCGCCCCTGGGGGGCTTCCTGAGCAAGTGGAGCTTGGTCATCGGGGCCATCGACGGCGGCCAGCTTCTGCTGGTGGCCGTGGTGCTCGTCAGCTCGCTGCTCAACGCCGCCTATTTCTTCCCCATCGTCTACCGCGGGTTCTTCGCCGCGGCGGCCGACGGGACCGGCCGCGAGACGGTCCGGGAAGCGCCGCTGCTGTGCCTGGTGCCGCTGAGCGTCACGGCGCTGTTCTGCCTGGCGTTGTTTATCTGGCCCTCGCTGGCCCTGCAGCTGATTCAAATGGTCGTGTCGCCCTGATGGACGCAGTCAATGGAACGTGACGACAGGAAAACGCAGGATGAACCGAGGATACTGACCCACGAACCGGTCGAGGGCTGGCGACCCGTCTTTTTCGTGCTCGTCGCCCTGGGCGTCGGGTATCTCGCTGTCGTTCTGGCCAAGACCCTGTGAAGGAGTGTGCCGTGAAGAAAAATGCCGTCGATCCGGCCCTCGAGAAGGAGCCTCTCATCCGCCCGGGGACCCTCAAGGCGATGATGGCGGTCCTCTTCGCCGTCCTGGGCGCCCTGCTGCTCGCCGAGGGGTGGGCGCACCGGCATGTGATCTTCCCCTGGGAGGAGTGGTACGGGTTCTATGCGGCCTTCGGATTTGTCGCCTACGTCGTCCTGGTGTTCGTTGCCCAGTACGTGCTGCGGCCGGTCGTGATGCGCGACGAGGGGTATTATGACCGTTAACGCCGTTCCCCCCGGGCTGATCCTGATCCTGGCCGCCTTGCCGGCGGTGCTGCTGCGCGGCCGCCTGCGCCAGGCCTGGATGCTGCTCGTGCCGGTGCTCAGCCTCTGCAACATGCTCGCCCTGCCCGACGGGAATCACTTCTTGCTGCCGTTTTTCCGCCATGAGCTGGTGCTCGCCCGCGTCGATCGGCTGAGTGTCGTCTTCGGGATCATCTTTCACATCATCGCCTTCATCGCGAACCTCTACGCCCTGAAGGTGGAGGACCGGTTCCAGAGCGCCGCAGGGCTCGTGTACGCCGGTGCCGCCGTCGGGGCGGTCTTCGCCGGCGATCTCTTCACGCTGTTCGTCTTCTGGGAGATGATGACGCTGAGCGCCACGATCCTGATCATGTCGCGGCGCACCGAGAAGGCCCTCGCCGCGGGGTTCCGCTACTTCATGGT
The DNA here is from genome assembly GCA_018053845.1 of Syntrophobacterales bacterium. Classification (GTDB taxonomy): domain Bacteria; phylum Desulfobacterota; class Syntrophia; order Syntrophales; family UBA2192; genus UBA2192. The sequence goes on along the minus strand of JAGPKU010000089.1, from coordinate 1,696 downwards.
GCACGTCGTGTCCGGCCTGTGCCTGCTGGGCGGCATCCTGCTGCAGGTCAAGAGCACGGGCACGGTCGCCTTCGGCTACATCGGGCTGGGAGATCTCTCCTCGTGGCTCATCTTCGTCGGCTTCGGCGTCAACAGCGCGTGGCCGCTGTTGCACTTCTGGCTGCCCGATGCGTACCCGGAGTCCACCGTCACCGGCGCCGTGTTCCTTTCGGCCTTCACCACCAAGACCGCCGTCTACGTCCTGGCCCGTGCCTACCCCGGCACGGAGGCCCTCATCTGGATCGGCGCCGCCATGACGGTCTTCCCGATCTTCTTTGCCGTGATAGAAAACAATCTGCGCCGGGTGCTGTCCTACAGCCTCATCAACCAGGTCGGGTTCATGATGGTCGGCATCGGGATCGGCACCGAGCTGTCCCTGAACGGCACCGTGTCCCACGCGTTCAGTCACATCCTGTACAAGGCGCTGCTGTTCATGTCCATGGGCGCGGTCCTGCACCAGACGGGAAAGATCAACGCGACGGACGTGGGCGGGCTCTACCGGTCCATGCCCTGGACGACGGCGTTCTGCATCGTCGGGGCGGCCTCCATCTCGGCCTTCCCCCTCTTCAGCGGGTTCGTGAGCAAGTCGATGGTCATGGAGGCGGCCGCCCTGGGCGATCTGCGCCTGGTCTGGTTCCTGATGCTCTTCGCCTCGGCGGGCGTCCTGCACCACGCCGGGATCAAGATCCCCTTCTGCGCGTTCTTCTCCCACGACTCGGGCATCCGCTGCAAGGATGCCCCGCCGAACATGCTCGCGGCGATGGGGCTGACCGCGGCGCTCTGCGTGGGGATCGGCGTGTATCCTCAGCCGCTCTACAGCCTGCTTCCCTATCCGACCGATTTCCAGCCCTACACGGCCGGCCACGTGATCTCGCAGGCCCAGCTGCTGCTCTTCGCGGCCCTGGCGTTCGCCCTCATGCTGCTGTCGGGCACGCACCCGCCCGAGATCCGCGCGATCAACCTCGACGTCGACGTCCTGACCCGCAAGGGAGGGCGCGCCTTTTACCGCCTCGCGGACCGCTCGCTGAACGCCCTGAACGCCTGGGCCGACGAGGTCGTTTCGCACCGCCTGACCAGGAGGCTCGCCCTGTTCTTCCAGCGGCCGGAGTGCAGCCTGCAGCGGCTGGCTTTCCGCGCGCTGGCCCCGCTGGTCGGCAACCCTGCGTGGATGAGGGAGCAGCTGTGCCTCGCGGAAGCACGCTGTGAGCACGGCGCGCACCCGGTCGGCGTGGGCGTGCTGCGCGCGGTCGTCCTGCTGGCGGTGCTGACGATCCTGGTGCTCTTCTGGTAGCCCCGGGGCAGGAGCCCCCCCAAAAAAAGAGGGCGTGCGGTCACGCCCTCTTTCTTCCCCTTGACGAGCAATCCCGCTACGATTCCGCCTCCGGGTCCTCGACGGCGATGTCCACGATTTCCACTTCCCGGACGCCCCCGGGCGTCTTGACGCGGACGACGTCGCCCACGGTCTTGCCGATGAGGGCCCTGCCGATGGGCGAGGTGACGGAAATGCGGTTCTTCGACACGTCGGACTCATAGGGGCCGACCAGCTGGTAGCGCGTCTCGTCGCCCGTGTCGATGTCGGCGAAGGCAACGGTCGTGCCGAAGACGACCCGGTCTCCCGTCAGGCCGTTGAGTTCCACGATCTGCGAGGTGGCCAGGC
>JAGPKU010000088.1:4413-8471 GCA_018053845.1 Syntrophobacterales bacterium | reverse complement strand
CCTGTCTACTTCCCCCCGACGCCGCCGATGCAGATGTCGACCACGAAGGGCCCCTGCGGGGTCTCGAAGGGGATGATGATGCTCGGCCCCCCGAGCACGTGGCTGATCGAGTGGTCCTTGCCGGCCACGACGGTGGGGATGGCCGCCGTGATGTTGAACCCGAGGGTCTCGAGCTCCTTGCGGGCCGCGCCGGAAACCATGTTGGTGATCTCGCCCACGGCGTCCTTGATGTCGCCGTTGAGGGTCTTGATCTCCTCGCCGAGCATGTTGGAGACGATTTTCAGGATGCAGCTTTCGCTGAAGCTCAGCGCGAGCGACCCCCGGGCCGAGCCGGTCAGGCCGATGATGCCCGAGATGTCGCCGCGGGCGAGGCTGTCCTTCTTGAGAAAGGGCTTGCCCGCCTTCGGCTCCACGAAGGCCATCGTCTTCAGGACCTGCACGGTCCCGTTGAGAAAGGGGTTGATGAATCGAACATCCATGGAGCGTTGTCCTTTGCCGGGTTAGGCCGCGAGGCTCTTGACGATCTTCTCGATCTTCTCGTTGAGCACCTCGGCGGTGAAGGGCTTCACGATGTAGTTGCTCACGCCCGCCTTGACGGCCGCCACGACGTTGTCCTTCAGGGCTTCGGCCGTCACCATGAGGAACGGGAGCGCCTTGAGTTCGTCGTCCGCCCGCACGGCCTTGAGCAGCTCGAGCCCGCTCATGTTGGGCATGTTCCAGTCGGAGATGATGAAATCGACCGGCTGGGACTTCAGGAGTTTCAGGGCCGCCGCCCCGTCCTCGGCCTCCACGATGTTCTCGTAGCCGCCCTGCTTGAGCAGGTTCCGGATGACCTTCCGCATGGTGGCGAAGTCGTCGACGATGAGGATCTTCAGGTTCTTGTCCACGCTCATAGGGTTCCCCCGCAATCAGTTTGATCCCGGAATCCGGGTTTTCTTCCCGCGCTGCGGTCCCGGGGCCCGCGGGCGTCAGTTCGCTTCGGCCATCTCGAAGAGGCCCTCGGGGTCGAGGATCAGCCCCACGTTGCCGTCGCCCAGGATGGCGCCGCCGGAGACCCCCTTGATCCGCTTGAGGCTCTCGCCCAGGTTCTTGATGACGACCTCCTCCTTGCCGAGGATTTCGTCGACGAGCAGGCACTTGGAGCGCTTCTCGCCCTCCATCACGACCAGGGTGGCCTCCCAGGGGTTGGCGTGCACGGGCTCGATGTCGAAGAGCCGGTGCAGGCGCACCAGCGGCAGCAGGCGCCCCATGACGTTGATCGTCTCGGCCTCGCCGACGATGCAGTTGTAGGCCGACCGGTCGGGGCGGATGAGCTGCCGGATGGCCACCGTCGGCAGGATGTAGCGCTCGCCGCCCACCTTCACGATCATCCCGTCGATGATGGCCATGGTGAGCGGGAAGCCGGTGATGAAAGTCGTCCCCTTCCCCTCGACGCTCTGGATGTCCATCTTGCCGCGCAGTTTCTCCACGGCCTGCTTGACGACGTCCATCCCCACGCCGCGGCCCGAGATATCGGTGATCTTCTCGGCCGTCGAGAAGCCGGGCAGCAGGATCAGGCGGTTCACCTCCTGGTCCGTCAGGGCGTCACCGGGGCCGATGAGCCCGTTCTTGAGGGCCTTCTCGCGGATCTTCTCCCGGTTGAGGCCCCGGCCGTCGTCGGAGATCTCGATGACGATGTTGCCCCCCCGGTGGAAGGCCTTGAGCCGGATCGTGCCGCGCTCGGGTTTGCCGGCCCGGATGCGCTCTTCGGGCATCTCCATCCCGTGGTCCACGGCGTTGCGGACCATGTGGACGAGCGGGTTGTAGATCTCGTCGACCATGTTGCGGTCGATCTCCGTGTCCTCGCCCACGGTGACGACGTTGATGAGCTTGCCCGTGTTCTTCGCGAGGTCGCGCACGAGCCGGGACATGCGCTGGAAGGTCTGCTTGATGGGGACCATCCGCAGGACCGTGGAGGAGCGCTGCAGCTCCGAGGTGATGCTCGCGAGCTGGGAGATGTCCCGCACGAGTTTCCGGTCGCCGAGGGACTGGAGGGTTTCGCTCTGCCGGATCATCGACTGCGTGATGACCAGCTCGCCCACCATGTCGATCAGGTCGTCGAGCTTCTTGATGTCCACGCGGATCGTGTTGGAGTCCGTCACCTGCTGGGCCTGCTTGCGCAGGGCGCGCGAGACGTCCTTCGGCGAGGCGATCCCCTCTGCGATGAGCGTCTGGCCCAGCTTCCGGGGCGGCGGGATCTGGGAGCGCTCGAGGGCCTCCCGCAGCTCCTCCTCGTTGATGACCCCCTCCTCGATGAGGATCGTGCCGAGCTTCTTGGGCTGCTTCGGCATCTCGGCGCCCTGCTCGGCGAGCTTGATGCGCCGGACGAGGTCGGAGGTGTCGATCAGCTCCGTCGCCTCCCGGCCCTCGAGCTCGTCCCGGAGCCGGCCGATCATGGCCTTCAGGGTGTCCGAGCCGTCGAGGATGAGGTCGATGAGCTCGGGCGTGACGGGCAGGGCTTCGTTTCGCGCCTTGTCCAGCAGCGTCTCGAGGTCGTGGGCGAGCGTGCGGATCGCCTCGAGGTTCAGGAAGCTGGCCACCCCCTTGATGGAGTGGAACGGCCGGAAGATGGCGTTGATGTAGTCCTTGTTCTCGGGCTCCTGCTCGAGGTTGAGGATGTTCACCTCGATCTCGCCGATGTACTCGAGCCCCTCGGTGATGAAGTCCCGGAGAAGCGATTCGTCCCGGACGGGCTCTTTTCCCGCCGCCGGGCCCTCGGGGGACGCCGGCGCGGGGGACGACGCCGCGGTCTCTCCGGCGCCCGACTCCACGGGGATGCCCAGGGCCGCGGCCAGTTCCCCCATGAACCCCTCGATGCTCCCGTCGAAGCGCCCCGCGTTGGAGTAGCCGTCGGCCACGGACTGCAGCAGCACGATGCCGCGCTCGAAGAGGCCGAATCCCGTCGCGGCGTCGACGGCCTCGAGGACCACCTTCTCGAGGAGCTGGTTCAGGCCCCCCGCGAGCCGCCGGACCTCTGGAACCCCGAGGGTCTCCGCGTGCCCCATGATCCCCTCGAGCTGGTTCAGGAACTGTCCCGCCGTCGGGATGTCGATCTCCCTCTTCTCCAGGAAGAGGAAACCCGACGCCACCTCGTCGATCTCGCGTCTCAGTTCAGCATGATCCATGTCACATCATCCTCACCAGTTCCCCGGCGATCTGGTCCAGGGGAAGGACCTTATCCGCGCCGCCGAGCTTGATGGCTTCCTTCGGCATCCCGAAGACCACGCAGGAGCTCTCATCCTGGGCGATGGTCCTCGCGCCGGCCTTCTTCATCTCCAGCATCCCCGCCGCCCCGTCGGCGCCCATCCCCGTCAGGATCACCCCGACGGCGTTGGCCCCCGCGACCTGGGCGACGGACTTGAACAGGACGTCCACGGCGGGCCGCTGGTGGTGCACCATGGGGCCGTCCTTGACCTCCACGTAATAGCGGGCCCCGCTGCGCCGCAGGAGCATGTGGTAGTTCCCGGGGGCGATGAGCACCGTTCCCTGGGTCACGGAGTCGCTGTTCCTCGCCTCCCGGACCGTCATCGAACACAGGCTGTCGAGGCGCTCGGCGAAGGCCGTCGTGAAGTTCGCCGGCATGTGCTGCACGACGACGATGCCGGGGGAGTTCACCGGCATCCGCGTGAGCACGGCCTTGAGGGCCTCCGTGCCCCCCGTGGAAGCGCCGATGGCGATGACCTGGTTCGTCGTCTGGGCCAGGGCCCGGACCGGCTCCGGCGGGCCCCCGATTCCGGGCCCGTCCCCCTGCCGTTTCACGATCCGTGCCCGCGAGGCCGCCCGGATCTTCTCGGCCAGCTGGGCGCTCATGTCGCCCACGGTGTAGGCCGCTCCGGGCTTCGCGATGACCTCGACGGCACCGATGTCGAGGGCCTCCAGCGTCAGTTTTCCACCCTTCGGCGTCAACGAACTTACGATGATCACCGGGATGGGGTAGTGCTTCATGAGCTTCCGCAGGAAGGTGATCCCGTCCATGCGGGGCATCTCGATGTCGAGGGTGACCACGTCGGGCCTCAGCG
>JAGPKU010000088.1:0-4313 GCA_018053845.1 Syntrophobacterales bacterium | reverse complement strand
GGGACTCGCCGAGAACTCGGGCAGCGACATGGTGAACTTCTTCGAGGCATCCCAGTGCACGAGAAAGTTCCCGCAGACCATGTTGGCGGCCTCCTTGACGCAATCCGCCATGTGCGGCTCCGTCACGGCCTCGTTGTCGAGCCCGAGCATATTCCGGACCATGAGCTTCGCCACCGGTCGTCCGAGCCGGATGCGCAGGGTCCCCCTGCGGGGTCCGTCGAAGCGGATCGCCGTCTCGCAGTCATGGACCGGAGCAGCCCCCCCGGGCTCGAGAAAGATGAAGAACATCCTCTCGAAGACCTCAAAAATCGACTCCGCCAGGATCCCTTTCACGTTTTCCATAGTCCCCCTTCTCGTCGAACCCCAGCACCCCGAGGAGCATCTTTCTCATCTCCTCGGGCACGAAGGGTTTGCGGACGAACCCCTTCGCCCCCAGGTCGAAGGCGGTTTTCATGTGCTCCTCGCTGGCATCCGTGGTCATCATGACCACGGGGATGCTCTTCAGGAGGTCATCGCCGCTCATGCGCTCGAGCAGCTCGAGGCCGTTCATCTCCGGCATGTTGATGTCGAGGATCACCGCATCCACCCAGCTGCCGCCCAGGATGTCGAGGGCCTTGCGGCCGTTGTCCGCCTCCAGGATCTGGTTCACCTCCAGTCCCGTCAGGCCCACGATCTTTTTCACGACGGCCCGCATGGAGGTCGAGTCGTCGACGATCAGCAGGTTGAAGGCCATGGCTCCCTCCGTTTATCCCCTCCCGTTCTCATGTTGTTCCGATACGATCTGGACCAGTTCCTTCGCACCCTGCAGCTTCCGGTGCAGCTCGGCCATCATGTCCTCGAGATCCCGCTGCCGGAGCCGAAGCCGACCGGCCACGTCCCCGACGGCGCGGTAGGCCAGCGCGTCGGTCCCCACGCCGATCCCCATGACGTGGCAAACCTGGTTGGACAGGTAGACGATCCAGGGAACGGTGTCCCCGTCGGCCAGCAGGTCCGGCCGGTGGTGGAAGGCGATGGCCTTCAGGATCTCGTCGGGGAATTTCCAGAGCAGGGCGATCTCCCCGCCCAGCTCGGCATGGTTGACGCCGAGGACCTCCTCCTCGGCCTCGAGGAAGGAGTACCGCTGCCGCTCCGTGAGCTCCTCGATCCTCCGCCAGGCCTCGTGCACGAACTCGCCCATCACCATCTTGCCGATGTCGTGCAGCACCCCCGCCGTGAAGAGCCGGGGATCGTCGGGATGGGAAACCCTCGCGGCGCAGATCTGGGCCATCAGCGCCACCGCCACGGCGTGCTCCCAGAGATCGCCCCCCTTGACGTCGTATCCCCGCGCGGTGCGGAAATACCGCGAGAGGCCCGCGGCCATGACGGCCCGCAGGACGTTTTTCTTCCCCATGTGCAGGATGGCGTCGCCCACGTTGTCCACGGGCCGGCGCAGGCCGAAGTAGGCCGAGTTGCAGATCCGCAGGATGTTGGCCGTGATGGCCTGGTCGAGGCGGATCACGGCGGCCAGCTCCGTGAGCGACGAGTCGGGGTCGCCCGCCAGGGCCATGACCTTCCGGATCGTCACCGGGAAGGGCGGCAGCGCCTGGATGGATTTCAGGATGCGCTTGTTGATCTTCACAGCTCCTCCATCGGGCCGCCAGACCGCTTGACGAAGACCCTGCCCGTGGCCAGGTCGAGTTTCACCGTGCGGTTGCAGTTCTTCCCCGTGTCCTCGGCGTCGATCATGACGTTGTTGTTCCAGAAGAGTTTCCGCATCGCCATGATGTTCTTCTGCCCGATCCGGAAGAAATTCGACTCGTCGAGGATGCTGGCCCCGCCGGCCACCTTGACGACCATCCGCTTCTTGTCGGCCCCGAGGGTGTAGCAGGACTTGAACAGAAGCGGGATGCCCGTGTCGGCGAACATGCCCGGCGTCTCCCTGGCCTTCTCGGCATCCAGGGTCGAGTCGGGAAGCATGAAGTGCAGCAGCCCCCCCACCTTCACCGCGGGGTCGTAGACGGCCACGGCGATGCAGGAGCCCAGGGCGTAGGTGACCATCGTGTCCGCGGGGTTGTTGCTGACCTTGAGGTCCGATATGCCGACGACGAGTTCCGCCATGCTCTCCTACTTCCGGTACACGCTGGGCTCCAGGTACTGGAACGCGTGGTTGAGCCCCGTGAGGCTCTCGGAGTGGCCGATGAAGAGGTAGCCGCCCCTGGCCAGCCGTCCGTGGAAGCGGTTCACCAGGCCCTCCTGGGTCTTCTTGTCGAAGTAGATCATCACGTTGCGGCAGAAGATGATATCGAAGGGTTCGCCCGGGGCCATGGTCTCCATGAGGTTGAAGCGTTCGAAGCGCACGAGGTCCCGCACGTCCCTCTTCACGCGGTAGTGGCCCGCCCAGTCGCCCTGGCCGACCTGGAAATACTTCCGCAGCAGGTCGGGCGGGACGGCCCTGACCCGCTCCGCCGGGTAGATGCCCTGCGCGGCCTTCCCGAGGACCCGCGTGGAGATGTCGGTGGCCAGGATGCGGATATCGGCATGGAACCCCTGGGCGGCCTCGAGGGACGTGATGGCCATCGTGTAGGGCTCCTCGCCGGAGGAGCAGCCGGCGCTCCAGAGGCAAACCCGCGGACGGCCCCGGCGCGAGCCCTCGCGAAGGATCTCCGGGACGATCCGGGCCAGGGCCCGGAAATGCCCGTCCTCCCGGAAAAAGCTCGTCAGGTTCGTCGAGAGGGAATCGATCATGGCGATGAACTCGTCGGTCCCCTCGCCGGTCTTGACGTACTCGTAGTATTCCGCGAAGGACTTGAAATTCCCCTGCCGGATCCGCTTGCTGAGCCGTGCCTTGACGAGCTCCTTCTTGCCGTCGTGCAGGTGGATGCCGCAGTGGCTGTAGACGAGGCGGCTGATCTTCTCGAATTCCGTGTCGCGCAGTTCCAGGTTCATGCCGTGTTAGCTGCCCGCGGGGCGCCGCGTGTCCTTTCCCTCAGCAATCCTCGAAATGGCCCTTCAGTTTCTCCCTCCAGGGTACGCCGGCCTTCAGGCCGCGCGGCGGACCGCCACGAGGTCCTCGCTGCTGAGCACCCTGTCGATGTCGAGCAGGATCTTGATTCCGCCGGCCGCTTTGGCCATCCCGAGGATGAAATCCGTGTTGAGCCGCACCCCGAAGGCGGGCGTGTTCTCGATGTCGGCCCCCCGGATGTTGAGCACTTCCGAGACGGCGTCGACGACGATCCCCATCATGACGGAGCCGTTTGCTCCCGCCACCTCCACGACGATGATGCAGGTGCGCTCCGTGTAGGCCGCGGCCTCCAGGGCGAACCGCAGGCGCAGGTCCACGACGGGGATCACCTTCCCCCGGAGGTTGATGACCCCCTTGACGAACTCCGGGGTCTGGGGAACGGGGGTGATGTTCATCATCCCGATGATCTCCTTGACCTTCAGGATGCCGATCCCGTACTCCTCGCCGGCCAGCGAGAAGGTCAGGTATTTTCCCTCCCGCGCCGGGATCCCGGCCATGGGATGTTCCTGTCTTTCGGTCGTCTCCGTCTGCATGTCTTGCTGCCTCCCTGTGTCTCTTGAATCATCCGCGCGATCGAGAACCCGTTTCAGCCAAGCCCTGGACCGTGCTCGCCCTCTTGCGTCCGGCGGGCGCTAGGAGCGCGCCTGGACCCCGTCGGCCCTGTCGGCGGGGATGTCGAGGGCCTTCACGATCGTCTCGTGGAGCTTCCTGAGGTCGACGGGCTTCGTCATGTAGTCGAGGAACTTGCCGCGCTCGTCCTCGGTGAGGTACTCCGGGTAGCCCGTCAGGATGATGATCTTGATGTCGCGGTGGATCCTGCGGATCTTCTCGGCAAGCTCGAGGCCGTTGAGGTTGGGCATGACGATGTCCAGCAGGATCAGATCCGGCTTCTCCTCGCCGATCTGCAGGACCGCCTCGAGGCCGTTGGCGTAGGTCTTCAGGTTGCAATGCCGGTTGAGGCCCAGGCCCTCGAAGGCGTTCTGCATGAAGGTGAGGATGTTCTCGTCGTCGTCGATGACCATGACGAGCTTCTTGAAGGAGGGGTCCCGCGGGGCCGTCCTGCCGGCCTCTGCGGCCGGGCCCTCGCCCCCCTGCAGCTTTTCGAGGGGAACGTCGCCGAAGCCGAACTCGCGCTTGAGACGTTCCACCTCCGCCAGCGGGATCTTGAGGTGCTTGCCCACCTTGTACCCCTTCACCATCCCCTCTTTGACCCAGCGGTAGATGGTCACCCGGTTGACGTTGAAGAGATCCGCCACCTCGGACGTGGAGAAGAACATTTTCGCCATGAAGCACCTCTTGATTCGGGCTTGGT
>JAGPKU010000087.1:7278-8553 GCA_018053845.1 Syntrophobacterales bacterium | reverse complement strand
CCCGACGCTGAGGATCTTGGGCGGCAGGTCCTCGACCTTGATCATCCCGTCCTCCCGCATGACGACGAGCATCTCGATGAGGTTCTCCAGCTCGCGGACGTTTCCGGGCCAGGAATAGCGCATCATGTAATTCGACGCCTCGGGGGTGAGCCCCTTGACGTTCTTCTTCTTGAGCTTGTTGAACTTCTGGAGGAAGTGGTTGACCAGCACGGGGATGTCCATCTTCCGGTCCCGCAGGGGCGGCAGGGTGATGGGGATGACGTTGATGCGGTAGAACAAATCCTCGCGGAACCGCTTCTCCTGGACGGCCTTCTCGAGGTCCTGGTTCGTGGCGCAGATGATCCGGACGTCGGCGTTGATCGTCTTGACGCCGCCGATCCGCTCGAACTGCTTCTCCTGGATGACGCGCAGGACCTTGACCTGCAGCGCGGGGCTCATGTCCCCGATCTCGTCGAGGAAGATCGTCCCGCCCTGGGCCAGCTCGAAGCGGCCCACGCGGCTCTTGATGGCTCCCGTGAAGGCCCCCTTTTCGTGCCCGAACAGCTCGCTCTCGAGGAGCTCCTCGGGGATGGCCCCGCAGTTGACCGGCACGAGGGGGAAGCTCCGGCGGTCGCTGTTGAAGTGGATGGCCCGGGCGACGAGTTCCTTTCCCGTCCCGCTCTCGCCGTAGATGACGACGGTGCTGTCCGAGGCGGCCACCTTCTCGATGTTGTCGAAGACCTTCCGCATGCTGTCGCTGAAGCCGATGATCTTGCCGAAGTCGTACTTCTTCTTCAGGTGGTCCTTCAGCGCGGTGTTCTCTTCCTTGAGCTTGGCGAAGGACAGGGCGCGGTCGATGGTGAGCTTGACGATGTCGTCCTTGAGGGGCTTGGTGATGTAGTCGAAGGCCCCGAGCTTCATGGCCTCGACGGCCGAGTTGACCGTGCCGTAGCCGGTGATCATGATGACGATGCTCTCGGGGTTGACCTCCTTGACGAACTTCAGCAGGTGAAGGCCGTCGACGTGGGGCATCTTGAGGTCCGTGATCACCAGGTCGTACTTGTCTTCGATGAAGACGTCCATGGCCTGGCGTCCGTCGCCGACCCCCTTGACCTCGTACCCGTAGCTTCTCAACAGTTCCGAGAGATTGTCCCGGCTCAGCTCGTTGTCCTCGGCGATGAGGATCCGGATGTTCTTCATTTCCTTCTTGATCTTGCTGTCTGCCATGGCCGGCTTTTCTACCGCTCCTCAGGGGTGGGGGTCGTCGGGTGACGGGCGATCCGGGCGCCCTTCAAA
>JAGPKU010000087.1:0-7178 GCA_018053845.1 Syntrophobacterales bacterium | reverse complement strand
CCGGCAAGAGGACGATCCTCGTCGTCGACGACGACCCCGCCGTGCGCAGCCTCATCGTCGAGGCCCTTCGGCAGGGGGGCGAATACATCGCCACCGAGGCCGCCGACGGGAAGGAGGCCCTGGAGGCCCTGCGCTCCAACCTCTACGACCTGGTCATCAGCGACATCCACATGCCCGGCATGAACGGGATGGACCTCCTGGGACGGATCCGGGAGATCAACCCCGCGACCGCCGTCATCCTCATCACCGGCTACCCCTCCATCGGGCTTTCCGTGTCGGCCATGAAGACGGGGGCCGTCGATTTCATCACCAAGCCCTTCCGCATCGACGAGCTGCTCTACAAGGTGAACATCTACCTGCGGGAACAGTCGCTGCTGTCGGCCGACGGGCTCCTGAACAAGGTCGAGCAGGAGAAGCTCCGCGACAAGGTCCGCCGGATCTCGGCCAAGGGGTTCATCTACGACTTCATCGAGCGGCTCGGGGTGAGCAACGACAACGTCTTCCGCGTCATCGCCGATTTGGCCCTCAAGGTCTCGGGCGGCGAGCACTGCGCGATCCTGCTCTACGACCGGGAGACCGGGGAGTTTTTGCCCAAGTTCACCGGCAGCGTCGACCGCGTTCCCCCGCGCCACACCGTGCCGTGGCCGGGGAAGCTGCTGCGCGAGGTGGTCGGCCGGAAGGACGGCGTCCTGTGCAACCTCTCCGACGCCGACGGCGAGGCGTCGATCCTCTGCGCCCCGCTGACGATCCGCGGCAACGTCTTCGGGATCCTCGGCCTCTGGAAGGGCCGCAGCGGGCCCTGCTTCACGGACCAGGACCTGCAGGTCATCCTGAGCCTCGCCCGCCGGGCGTCGCTGAACCTGGAGAACAAGGTCCTCTACGAGACCCTCTACACGAACATCGCCGAGACCTTCCGGGCCCTCGTGACCTCCATCCAGGCGCGGGACCAGTACACGGAGCGCCACTCCGTGAGCGTCACCGCGTTCGTGGTCCGCACCGCGGAGATCATGGCATGCCCGGCCGACGACATCGAGTGCCTCAAGATCGCCGCCATGCTCCACGACATCGGCAAGATCGCGATCCCGGACCACATCCTCCTCAAGCCCGACGAGCTCACGGGGGAGGAGTACGACATCATCAAGACCCACTGCACGATCGGCGACGGCATCCTGACCCCGATCGCCCTGTTCGAGAAGGAACGCAAGATCATCCGGCACCACCACGAAAACTGGGACGGCACCGGCTACCCCGACGGGCTGGCCGGAGACCGGATCCCGCTGCTGTCCCGCATGATCGCCGTGGCCGACGCCTACGACGCCATGACGACCAACCGCCCCTACCGCTCGAGCATGAGTCCCGAGCAGGCGGTGACGGAGCTGCGCCGCTTCGAAGGCACGCAGTTCGACCCGGAGGTGGTCGACGCCTTCATCGGCTCCCTGCAGCCCGTCCCCGCGGTCCAGCCCGCCGGCGTGCGGGGGTGACGCTCAGAACAGCCCCCGGATCGTGTCGAGCGTCTTCTTCATCTTCTCGGCGGGGCTCTCGGGCTTGTCCCCGGCGGGCGGCTTTTCCTTCGTCGTGCGCTCCTCCCGCATCCCCTCCTGGCCGAGCGGCAGCATCCCGGTGGACTTGTTGCGCAGCTTCACCGCCCAGACGTACTCGTGCGGGATCTTCGGGTCCTTGGGCTTCGGCGGCCAGGCGATGTTGAGCTCGTCGCCGTAGCCGATGAACTGCAGCGCGGCGCCGCCGGCGTCCTTGAAGATTCCCCGGGGGATCGCGCAGCGCGTGACCTCCGGTCCCATCACGACCTTCTCCCGGATGAAGCGGCTCACGTCGGCGGGCGGCAGATAGCCCATCAGGCCGAACCCCGGCTCCTGCGCGTCGCTGGAGGACCACAGGATCGTCTCCCCGGTTTTCTCGCTGTGGCCGATCGCCATGGCGAAATAGCCGATCGCCGTGGGGATCGCCTTCCACTCGAAGGCGATGCTGTCGGCCAGGCCTCCCTTGACGGAGGTGAACTCCACGGGCGCCATGAAGTCGTGTCTCTCGCCCACGGCGAATCGGATGTCGGGGGTGTAGTTGCCGTGGATGAAGTGTTCCCCCGCGAGGGAGCTTGCCTTCGGCACCTCCTTCCGGTCCTTCTCGTTGGGCCACTGCGCGTAGGCCCACCCGGCCCTTGGCGACGGCGGTGCCTGCACCGATCCGGTCCGGCCCGCCATGGCCCTGCCGAAGTCGGCCATGCTCATCTTCCCGGTGTCGAGCACCCGGGGCTGGCCCGGCCTGACCGTCTCGCCGCAGCCCCAGTAGAAGAGCATGCGCACCTTCGGCTTTTCCGGCTTGCCCTCCTGCGGCTCCTCGCCCCGAACCGGCTTCTCCCGCTCGGGGATCAGCAGCGGCAGGGATTTGCCCATCTCCATGCCGGGGGGGATGTCGTGCGCCGCCTCGGGGGCAGCCGGCGGGTTCCCCGGCGCGCCGAGCTGCAGCAGGAGCGTTTTCTTCGGCCCCACCCCCGCCACCTTGCCCAGGATCATGCCCTGCAGCCCCGACATCTCCCCCTGGGACATGCCGGGGATCGACATGTTCTGCGTCGCCACGCTGACCCAGTAGCGGGTCAGGGGTTTCTTCGGCTCCGCCGCCGACGCCGGGGACGCGAAGCACGGGATCAAGGCCCCCGCCAACACCCAGGCCGCTGTTCTCAGAAGTTTCATGGTCATCTCCTCCCTGGAAAAGTTTTGTCTTGTGAGGGCAAGAAGGTTCGAAGGTGAGAAGGTTGGAGAGGCAGGCGGCAGGAATTGGGCCTCCGACATATCCGACGTTCTCACCCTCTCACCCTCTTGCCTTCTTCTCAGTGCGCTTCGTCCCAATTATGCCCCGCATGGATCTCCACCTTCAGCGGCACGCGCAGCCGCATGACCCCTTCCATCTCGCGCTTCACGAGGTCCATGACGTCTTTCTTCTCGCCCTCGGGAACTTCGAAGACCAGCTCGTCGTGCACCTGCATGATCATCGCCGCCTTCGGGTGGCGCTTTTTCAGGAGGGCGTGCAGGTTGATCATGGCGATCTTGATGAGGTCGGCCGCGGTGCCCTGAATGGGGGCGTTGACGGCCGTGCGCTCGGCAAACTGGCGCAGCGCCGCGTTGGAGCTCCCGATCTCGGGGATGTAGCGCCGCCGGTTCAGCAGGGTGCAGACGTACTTGTCCCGGCGCGCATCCTCGAGGATGCCGTCCAGGAACCTGCGGACCCCCTTGTAGCGGTCGAAGTAGTTGTCGATGTATTCCTTCGCCTCGGCCTGGCTGATCCCCAGCTCCTTGGAGAGCCCGAAGGGGCTCATGCCGTAGATCACGCCGAAGTTGATCACCTTGGCCCGCCGGCGCAGTTCGGGGGTGACCATCTCCGGGAATACGCCGAAGAGGGCCGACGCCGTGCGGGTGTGGATGTCCTCCCCCGCCTGGAAGACCTCGATCAGGGCCTCGTCGCCCGAGAGGTGGGCGAGCACGTGCAGCTCGATCTGGGCGTAGTCGGCCGAGACCAGCACGCTGCCGCTCGGCGCGACGAAGGCCTGGCGGATGCGCCGCCCCTCGGGGGTGCGGATGGGGATGTTCTGCAGGTTGGGGTTGCTGCTCGAGAGGCGCCCCGTGGCCGTGACGGTCTGGTTGTAGGAGGTGTGGATGCGCCCGGTCTGCGGGTGCACCATCGCCGGCAGGGCGTCGACGTAGGTCGACTTGAGTTTCGCGATGCTGCGGTAGGCCAGGATCTCCGCCGGCAGCTCGTGCGACCGGGCCAGGGTCGTGAGGACCTCCATGTCGGTGGAGTAGCCTTCCTTGATCTTCCGCCCCTTCGCGAGCCTGAGCTTGTCGAAGAGGATGACCTGGAGCTGCTTGGGCGAGTTGATGTTGAAGCGCTCGCCCGCCAGGCGGTAGATCCTCTCCTCGGACCGCGACAGCAGCTGGTCGAACTGCTCCGACATCTCCTCGAGCCGCTTGCGGTCGACGAGGACCCCCCGCTGCTCCATGGCGGCCAGCACCTCCACGAGCGGCATCTCGACCTTCCCGTAGAGATCCTCCAGGCCCGCCTTCCGGATTTTTTCCCCCACGACGGGGCGGAGCCGCAGCGCGGCCTCGGCGCGCTCGCCCGCGAACGGGGCCATGCGCGCCGGCTCCACGTCGGCGGGCGACAGGGCCTTTGCGCCGCTGCCCACCACCTCCTTCGCCGGGGTGAGCTCGAGGTCGAGAAATTCCCGCGCCGCCTCGGTGATGTCGTGGCTCTTTTTCGAGGGGTTCAGCAGGTAGGAGCCCACCATGGTGTCGTCGCCCGCCCCCCGGAGGATGATCCCCGACCGGGCCAGCGCGATGAGGGCGTTCTTGAGGTCGTGGCCGTGCTTGAGGGTCTTCTCCCCGGAGAGCAGGGGCGAGAGCTCCCGCAGGGCGTGGTCGCGCCAGGCCGCCCGGCCCGCCCCCAGGGGGACGTAGAACGCCTCTGCCGGCGTGTGCGCAAGGCCGAGGCCGACGAGCTCGCCGTACATGGGAAGCTCCGAGGAAAGCACGGGCCAGAGGGCGACCGAGCCGGCCTGCTCGATGCCGCGAACCAGGCCGTGAAGCGCTTCCGCCGTCGAGACGAGGTGGACCTTGCCGCTTGCCTTCCGGTCCCGCACCTCCAGGTCCTGGATGAGCGACGAGAACTCCAGCTCCTTGAAGAGGGCCTTGAGCGCCTCGCGGTCGGGCCCCTCGTAGCGCGCCCGGTCGAGATCGAGATCGACCTCGGCATCGGTTCTCACGAGGGCCAGCTCCCGGGAGAGCCGGGCCCGCTCCGCGTGCTCCGAGACGGCCTTCCGGATGCGCTCATTGCGGATCTTCGCCGCGTTGCGCAGCACCCCCTCGAGGGAGCCGTAGTCCTTGATCAGCTGCAGCGCCGTCTTGGGCCCCACGCCCGGCACGCCGGGGATGTTGTCCGACGCGTCGCCCATGAGGCCGAGAAGATCGGCCACCCGGTCGGGGCCGACGCCGAAGCGCTCCTCGACGCCGGCGGCATCGTAGGTCTTGTCCTTCATCGTGTCGATCATGACGACTCCGTCCGAGACGAGCTGCATGAGGTCCTTGTCGCCCGAGACGATGATCACCTGCACGCCCTCGGCCTCGAACTTCCGGGCCAGGGTGCCGATCACGTCGTCGGCCTCGATGCCCTCGATCTCCAGCAGGGGGATGCGGTAGGCGCGCACGAGGTCCTTGATCACGGCGACCTGGGGCTTGAGCGCGTCGGGCATGGGCTTGCGGTGCGCCTTGTAGTCCTCGAAGGCCTCGTTGCGGAAGGTCGGCCCCTTCGCGTCGAAGACGACGGCGATGTGCCCGGGCTTCCGCTCGCGGAGGAGCTTGGCGAGCATGTTGTTGAACCCGTAGACGGCGTTGGTCGGGAAGCCGCGCGAATTGGTGAGGCCCTGGATGGCGAAGAAGGCCCGGTAGACGTAGTTGCTGCCGTCGACGAGGTAGAGGGTGGGTTTCGGCTTGTCGGTCATCGGCGATTCCTTGCGGCCCGGCGATCGGGCGGCCCCTCCGTCCGGTCAAAAGTGCCCGGATGCAAGGCGCCCTGAAAAGATGGAAGTCAGGAAGCCATGAAGAGCGGAAGATCGGCGGGGATTGAAGATTTCTGTATCTTTTCCGCTCTTCCTCACTTCTGCACCTCCTGACTTCACAAACGCCAAACCGGCAGACGATCGCAGCACAGAGCAAGAGATGCGCCCCCGGTCACCGGCCTTTACAACTCAAAGGTGGCGTTGATCTTGAACGTCCTCACCGCCGGCATGCTGATCACGTCCTCCACGCCCGTCCTGCGGCGGATCTCCGCGAGGGCCTGCTCGAGGGCCTCGGCGTCGGGCGCGATGAAGGTGAACCAGACGTTGTACTCGTGTCTCCTGCGGTAGTTGTGGGTCACGCCGGGGTAGCCGTTGACGACGTCCACGAAGGCCCGCATCTTCCCCTCCGGCACCCTCGCCGCGCACAGCGTGCTCGCGTAACCGAGCCGCCGCGAGTCGAACACGGCGCCGACCCGGCGGATGACGCCGCTCTCCTTGAGCCTGCGCACCCGCTCGATGACCTCCTCCCCCGTCAGCCCCAGCTCGGCCCCGACGGCGTCGTAGGGCTCCGGCACCAGCGGGAAGCGCGCCTGGAGGATGTTCAATATTTTTTTATCGACTGTGTCCATGAAAAATGGCTTGTGGCGTAAGGCGTATGGCTTAAGGCGGGGAGAAAGACACAACGAGTAACTTCCCCTTCCTGGCTATAAGCCCTAAGCCTTTTGCCCTTCGCCTTTCCTCGGTTCATAAATACACAGCGGCTCTTCGGCCAGGTAGTCCCCCGTCTGCTCGTAGGCCCGGGCCCGGCAGCCGCCGCAGACGGTGATGAACTCGCAGCGGCCGCACTTGCCGCCGTAGCGGCGCAGGTCCCGCAGGTCCTGGAAGATCTTCGAGTCCCTCCAGATCTCCTCGAAGGGCTTCTCCCGGAGCTGCCCGCAGTCGAGCTCGAGGTACCCGCAGGGCTGAACGCGGCCCCGGTGCGAGATGAAGACGAAGGAACTTCCTCCGAGGCAGCCGCGCGTCATGGCGTGCAGGGGGTTTTCGGGGACGGACCGGGCCGCCCGCTCCTTCCTGCGCTGGTGCCGGATCCGGTAGAAGTGCGGCGCGCAGGTGGCCTTGAGCTGCATGGGGCACGACAGACCCGCCTCGTAGAACCACTCGAGCGCCCGCTCGTACTCCTCGGCGGAGATGGCCTGGTGGGCCATCTCCTTGCCGCGGCCCGTGGGGACGAGCAGGAAGACGTGATGCGCCGCCGCGCCGAGCTTCTGCGCGAGCGCGAGAAGATCCTCCACCTGGTCGAGGTTCATGCGCGTGATCGTCGTGTTGACCTGGAACTCGACGCCGGCGCGCTTCAGGGCCTCGATGCCCGCCAGCGCCCCCTCGAAGGCCCCCGGCACCTGGCGGAACGCGTCATGCCGCGCGGCATCCACGCCGTCGAGGCTGATGCTCACGCGCCGGATCCCGGCCTCGCGGATCTTCCGGGCCGCCGCGTCGTCCACGAGGGTCCCGTTGGTGGCCATGACCATCCGCAGGCCCTTGGCGTCGCCGTAGGCCGCGATCTCGAAGATATCGGGCCGCAGCAGCGGCTCGCCCCCCGTCAGGATGATCACGGGCC
>JAGPKU010000086.1:6968-8607 GCA_018053845.1 Syntrophobacterales bacterium | reverse complement strand
TGATGAACCTCATGGGCTGCCTCGATGTTCCGACCTCGGGCCGCTTCCTTCTCGCGGGCCGCGACGTCACGCAGCTCGACGACGACGAGCTCTCGGAGCTGCGCAACGAGCACATCGGGTTCGTCTTCCAGAGCTTCTACCTGCTTCCCTACGCCACGGTCCTGGAAAACGTCCTGGTGCCGACGCTCTACCGCGAAAAGAAAAAGGATCGCGTCCGCGAACGGGCCGCGGAGCTGCTCAAGCTCGTCGGCCTCGAGGAGCGGATGAAGTTCCGCCCCACCCAGCTTTCGGGCGGAGAGCAGCAACGCGTGGCCATCTGCAGGGCCCTCATCAACGACCCGGAGCTGCTGCTGGCCGACGAACCCACGGGGCAGCTCGACAGCCGCACGGCCGAGGAGATCATGGGGGTCCTGACCCGCACCAACGAGCGCGGCAAGACCGTTGTGGTCATCACACACGACGCCGACATCGCCGCCTACGCCCGGCGGATCATCCACATCCGCGACGGGGTCATAAACGAATAGGCGCCAGGCACCGGGCTTCAGGCGCCAGGAAAGAAGATTTCCCTCTTTTTTCCCTCCCTGAGGCCTGATGCCTGAGGCCTGGAGCCCGTTTTCATGGAACGCTTCTCCCTGCTGCTCATCCAGTCCTACGAGGCCGTCAAGGCCTTCAAGCTCCGGACCTTCTTCTGCCTCGTGAGCGTCGCCCTGGGAATCTCGGCCATCACGATCATCGTCGCCGCCACGGAAGGCGCCTACAAGAAGGCCTTCGACATCGTCGCCAGCTTCGGTCCCGACTCCGTCATGCTGATGGGCGGAAGCGAGGAGTCCCGCGCCATCGGCCAGCGGGAAAAAACGATCACCCTCGAGGACGTGGAGGCCATCCGCCAGGCCTTCCCCACGGCCTACGTCGTCGCCCCCTCGGCATGGGTCGGAACCGCCACGGTCTCCTACAGGGGCAACCGGTACCAGAGCCAGATCGTGGGATCCACAAGCGATTACAGCGTGGCCTGGACGTGGCCCGTCGTGGAGGGCTCCGACTTCACCGAGGACGACATCCGGCGCTCCGCCAACGTGGGGATCATCGGCCAGGAAACGGCCCGGGAGCTCTTCGGCGAGCAGAGCCCCGTGGGCAAGTTCGTCCAGGTGCGCAACCTTCCCGTCCAGATCGTGGGCGTGCTCTCCGAACGGGGGACCTCTCCGGGGGGCGGCAGCCTCGACAACCGCATCATCATGCCCTACACGACGGTGATGAAGAAGCTCCTGAACGAGCAGCGGTACGTCCACGCCATGCGCCTTCGATTCACCGACATCGAAAACATCGACGGCCGCGTCGAGGAGCTCAAGCGGCTCCTGCGTTACCGCCACCGGATCCCCGACGGGCAGCCGGACGACTTCCGCATCTTCACGTCCAAGGACATCGTCAAGTTCCTCGTGGCCCTCACGGGCTCCCTCGTGGTCTTCATCGGCGTCGTGGGCGTGATTTCGCTTATCGTCGCGGGGTTCGTCCTGGCCAACCTGTTCCTGCTGTCCGTCAAGGAGCGGGTCAAGGAAATCGGCATCCGCCGTTCCGTGGGCGCCCGCAAAAAGGACATCCTGGTGCAGTTTCTCACGGAGGCCGTGATCATCACCTCGGCCGG
>JAGPKU010000086.1:3208-6868 GCA_018053845.1 Syntrophobacterales bacterium | reverse complement strand
CTCATCATCGTCTCCAATCTCTCCGGCTCGCTCGCCGTCAAGACCGAGCAGGAGATCGACAGCCTCGGCAAGAATCTCCTCATCGTCCGCAGCGGCATCGTCCGGCGCGTCGGCGCGGGCACGCCCCTGATGAGCCAGGCGACGAACCTGACCCCGGAGGATGCCCGCGCGATCCGGGAGTCCATCCCCGCCGTTGCCGATCTGTCCGCCGCGGGGTACAAGACCTTTCCCGTCCGTTACGGCAGCGTTTCCCTGCGGGGGATTCTCATCGGCGGGGTGGAGCCGAACTTTCAGGACATCCGGAACTTCCATGCCCGGGAAGGGAGTTTCATCTCCGAGCAGGACAATGCAGACCGCAACAAGGTGGCCGTCCTGGGCCGGACGGTCGTGGAGAAGCTTTTCGGCGACGAGGACCCGATCGGGAAGTACATCCTGATCTGGCGCGTGCCCTTCCAGGTGATCGGCATCATGGAGGAGAAGGGATCGGACGTCTCCGGGGCCGACCAGGACAACCAGATCTTCGTCCCCCTGCAGACCTTTCTGAAGGTTCTAGTGAACAAGACGAACGTGAGCAACATCTTCGTCCAGATCACCCGCGACGAGCTCATCCCCTCGGCCAAGGCCGACATCGAAGCCCTGCTGCGCAAGCGCCACAAGATCGGGCCGGGGCAGAACGACGACTTCGCCGTCATCGACATGAAGGACGTCATGGCCCTCAAGGCGCAGGCCATGGATCTCATCACGGTGCTCGGGCGGATCGCGGCTGCGGTATCCTTCATCATAGGCGGCCTCGGCATCCTCTCGATCATGATCCTCATCGTCAACGAGCGGAAGCTCGAAATCGGGATCCGCCGTGCCGTCGGGTCGCGCAAGCGCGACATCGTGCTGCAGTTCCTGATCGAATCCTCCATCATCTCGCTTGCGGGCGGCATGATCGGCGCCTTCTCGGGGGCCCTGATCAGCGTCATCCTGCTGGGCGTCTTGAAATATCCCTTCACGCTCTCCCTCACGGGCCTCGCCATCGCCTTCGGCGCTTCCGTCCTCGTCGGGGTCCTTGCGGGCATCTACCCCTCGAAAAAGGCCACCCAGTTCGAGCCCGTGGACATCCTGCGCACGTAGCCTGCGGCCCCTCTATTTTCATGGACAATTCTTCGCGAAGGGATTATTCTTCGGGCCCGCTGAAAATACGGAAGCCGGGAACTTGTGAAGCGAAGAAGTCTGGAGAAAGAACATGGCTGAGATCAAAAGCACCATCGACCTCATCATGGAGCGGACGAAAAACCTCTCCGCAAGCCCGGAGGAACGCGAGGCGTGGCACCGGCAGGAGCGTGAAAAGCACATCCGGAGCCTCATCCAGCGGCTCCTGGACGACAGCCTGACTCTCGACGACGTCAAGGACGAGCTCGAACGGGAACGGAAAAGCGGCCGCGGCGCGGAAGTCTTGGAGCATCTCAAGAACGCCCTGGCCTTCCACGTCGACCCCGATTCGGACAACGAGCGTCTCTTCCGGATCGCCAACGAGCTTGCCGGAACGCCCGAGAAGCGGCTGCAGGAGACCCTTCGGTCCTGCCAGGCGGAGTTTCTCGCCAGGAAGACCGCTCTGATGGAACGGCAACGAGGGGAGCTGGAAACACAGGGTATCACGGGTTCGGCTGTCCTGCCCAACCCCGAGGCAGACCCGCAGTGGCAGGCGCTCCGGGAGCGGATTCAGGCTGACTGCTCGAAGCGCTTCCTTGGGGTCATAAATAGTTGAACCAGAACTCCTTGATCATCTTGAAGTTCTTCCTGACGTTCTCGCGCCCGGTCACCACCTCCCCGTGACCCGGGCAGAGGACCTCCACGTCGAGTGCCGCCAGCCTCGTGATGCTCTCTTTGAGCTGCCTGCCCGACCCGCCGGGAAGATCCGTCCTGCCTATGCTCTGGCTGAAAACCACGTCCCCCGTGAAGAGCACCTTTTTCTCCGGCCAGTACAGGCATACCGAACCCGGGGAGTGCCCCGGCGTGAGGAGCACCTGGAAGGTCTTGTCGCCGATCACCAGATCGCCTTCCTGGAGAAAAAACGCGGGCCGCGGGAACCCCGCCGGGGAGCCGAGGTACTTCAGGACGAAGTCGTAGTCGATCCGGCTCATGGCCCATCGGGTACCGGTGCCGAAGGAACCGGCCGTCTCGAGGTGATCGGGGTGCCCGTGGGTGACCAGGACGACGTCGATCTGCTCGGGCGTGATCCCGATCCGATCCAGCCCGCGGCGGACGTGCTGAAAGAGGTGGCGGTGCCCCGGGTCGACGAGGATCCTCTTTGTCCCGTCGACGAGAAAGCTGTTGCAGTTGTTCTCGCTTGCGCTCCGCCAGATGAACCCGTAGAGGCCGTCGACAATCTTCATTGCTTCTTCCCTTTCTTCACCCTTGTTTGCCAGGAAGCAAGGCTCCACTGCCTAGCCTCACGAAGTGAGGAAGTTATGAAGAGCGGAAGTCAGGAGTGGATGAAATATTCTTCTGAGCCGCTCTTCCTGGCTTTACGGACTTGGAGCGACAATTCCCGTAAAGGCCATCGACATCGAGTGCCCCGGATCGTACGGCCCCCTACGCCCGGCGAATGAGCTGCAAGACATTCCGATTCACGACGTTCTCGAAATCCCCTTCCTTCAGCCCCAGGCTTCGGACTTTTGAAAGCTCGCTCGAGGGGATGCCGAAGGGGAAGTCGCTGCCGAAGAGCAGCCTGCGGCTGCCGTAGCGCTTCAGAAAGATCTCCATTTCCCGGGTCGAGGCCAGGGCCGTGTCGGCATAGACCGTCTCATCTTCCCACACGCCCGCCTCGAAGAGCGCCTCGAAGCCGCCGTTGAGCCCTCCGAGGTGCGGGATGATGATCGGGGTGCGACCGGCCACCCGCTCGATGAAATACCGCGTGTTCTGGAAGGACTCCTCCAGGACAACGGGAAGCCGCAGCCTGTAGATCTCTTCCAGGAACGCCTCGCAGGCGGGGTCCTCGTAGTGGTAGACCGGCTCGTACTCGTGGCGGTGCCACTTGATCCCCCGGTAACCCTTCTTCAGCTCGCCTTTTCGGAAATCGTTCCAGACGAAGTAGTACGCGTGGATGTCAGGGTCCCGCTGCTGGATCTCGAGGAGGTACTCGTTGGCCATCTGCCGGCAGGCAACCCAGCGGGCGTTGTCCTCGAAGTGATAGTCGTACCGGTCGTAGATGTCCTCCACGGGGGGGTAGAGGCAGGCCCCCTGGATGCCCGCCCGGTCCAGGTAGGCCCGGATCAGCTCGATGGGCTGGTCCGAATTCTGGATTCCGCAGTGCATGTGGGAATCGATGATCTTCATGGGCCCGTCCCGTCACGTTTTCCGTGCGGACATGAGCGCCTTGACGCGCTCCAGGTCCGCCGGGGTGTCCACCTCGATGGAGTCGAACTCCGTCTCCACGACCTTGATCCGGTAACCGTGCTCGAGCGCCCGGAGCTGTTCCAGGGCCTCGAGCTTCTCCAGGGTCCCCTGGGGAAGCTTCGTGAAGGCCACGAGGAAGGACATGCGGTAGGCGTAGATGCCGTGGTGTTTCCAGTAGTCGGCCTTCTTCCCCCGGTCCCGCACGAAGGGGATCGTCGACCGCGAGAAATAGAGGGCGAAGTGGTCCCTGTCGAAGGCGACCTTGACGGCGTTGGG
>JAGPKU010000086.1:0-3108 GCA_018053845.1 Syntrophobacterales bacterium | reverse complement strand
CGGAGCTTGTCCATCTTCGCCTCGGTCACGTACTGGTACTGGTCGCGGATCTCGGCGGGCATGTCGATGTACTCGATCTTGGGCTTCACGCCCGAGGCCTTGAAGACGGCCTTCACCAGATCGTTCCACGTGCGGGCCTTTCCCGTGCCGAGGTTGAAGATGCCCCGGACCTTCGGATTCTGCAGGAACCACCACAGGACCTCGACGCAGTCCTTCACGTAGACGAAATCCCGGATCTGCTCGCCGTGGCCGAAGCCGGCGCGGTGGGACTTGAAGAGTCTCACCTTCCCCGTGTCCCGGATCTGGAAGAAGGATTTGCGCACGACGCTCTGCATCTCCGCCTTGTGGTACTCGTTGGGGCCGAAGACGTTGAAGAACTTGATCCCCACGACCTTGCCGAGGAGCCGGTTGCGCATCACCCACAGGTCGAAGAGCTGCTTGGAGTAGCCGTACATGTTGATGGGCCTGAGCTGCGGGGTCACCCGGTCGTCGTCGGAGAAGCCCAGGGAGCCGTCGCCGTAAGTCGCGCCGCTCGAGGCGTAGAGAAAGGGGATCTTCCTCTCGACGGCCCAGCGGGCCAGGGCGCAGCTGTAGTGGAAATTGTTCTCCATGAGGTAGTCGGCGTCGCGCTCCGTCGTCGAGGAGCAGGCTCCCATGTGGATGACGGCCTCGGCCTTGAAGGGAAGGGAGCCCCCGCAGAGCATCTCGTAGAAGGCATCCTTGTGGATGAAGTCGGCGTAGCGCCGCTTCACGAGGTTCTTCCACTTCTCCGAGGTCCCCAGCGAATCGACGATCAGAATGTCGTCGATCCCCTCCCGGTTGAGTTTCCAGACCAACGCGCTGCCGATGAACCCGGCCCCGCCGGTGACGATGTACATGCTGTTCTCCTGGTTCGTATGCCGCTTCGCGGCGGGCGAAGGGCACATGGCTCGGGACTAAAGACTATCCATGCTGTTTTTCAGATCGCCTTTGCTGCCTTCTCTGAGGCGGCGGCGATCTGCTCGATGCGCCCGGCCGGCATCTTCACGGGGATGGCCATGAAGAGGGTCCGCGAAAGGATCTCCTCGGCCTTCGGGTAGAGCTCCCGGCCGTAGGAGGCCTGGCCCTTGTAGGACGGGTCCGCGAAGGGGTACCTGGCGGTGCAGGCCGTGCACTTGGCGATGAAGTGCTCCCAGTTGGGCAGGTAGTGCCAGAAGTTCTCGTAGAAGTACACGAAGTCGACACCGTTTTCCGACATGGCCTTCTGGAACGCCTTCGTGAGAGCCGCCGAGGGAAGGCTGAAGGCGATGAACGTGGCCGTGTCGCCCTCCGGGTCGGGGATGTCGCGGAACCGAATGCCGGGCACCCCGCCCAGCGCCTCTCTCACGGCGGCCTTGTTCTTCCGCTGCTCGGCGATGATCGCGTCGAGCTTTCGGAGCTGGGCGAGCCCCAGGGCCCCCTGGAGCTCGTTCATGCGGAAGTTGAAGCCGAGGATGAACCTCCCCTCCATGGCCCGCGTCACGTTGGGGTTGTGGTCGTGGCCGTGATCGTGGTACCAGTCCGCGCGGTCGTAGATCTCCTTGCTGTCCGTGATCACCATGCCGCCCTCGCCCGTCGTCATGGTCTTGTAGTAATCGAAGCTGAGGATCCCGGCGTCACCGAAGGTGCCCAGCTTCTTGCCCCGGAAGCTCCCGCCGGCGCTCTGGGCGTTGTCCTCGAGGACCTTGAGGTTGTGCTTCTTGGCGATCTCGACGATCCGGTCGATGCGCGAGGGCGCCCCGCACATGTGCACCGGGATGACGGCTTTCGTGTACGGGGAGAGCCGCTTCTCGATGCTGTCGGGGTCGAGATTGAGGCTGTCGTCGATATCGCCGACCACGGGGACGGCCCCCGTCTCCAGGACCGCCTCGTAGGTGGCGATGAAGGTGAAGGGCGGCACGATCACCTCGTCCCCCGGCCCCACATCCAGGGCCGTGAGGGCCACTTTGAGGGCGGCAGAACCCGAGGTCACCCCAAGGGCATACCCGGCGCCGAGGTACCGGGCGAACTCCTGCTCGAACTGCCGAACCTTGAAGACCCCCTTGCGTTCCTTGTCGTGCCCGTATCGCATCAGGACGCCCGTCTCCAGCACGTCCATGACTTCCTTGATCTCCTCTTTTCCGATCAGTTCCGAACCGGCCATTTCCTGCTGCCTCCGCTGTCCAGTGAGTGTTTATGGTTTGCTTTGATGCAAAGTCCCGACCTTGTGGCCGGGAAGTTGTCAAGTTAAGATATTTCCGCTCTTCTGCTCTTCCTCACTTCGTAACGTCTGTCTTTTCACATGGCCGTGCGGTAGATCTCGATGGCGTCCTCGAGGGTCACCTTGCGGGGGTTGTTCTCGAGGGGCCTGGCCACCGTCATGGCCACCCGAGCCATTTCGGGGAAGTCCTCCTCGGGAATCCCGAGTTCCTCCAGGCCCGTGGCGATGCCGCAGTCCTCGATCAGGGCGTCGACGGCCTCTACGGCCAGCATCGCCGCGTCGCGAACGGAGAGCCCTTCCGTGTTCTCCCCCATGACCTCGGCGACAAGGGCGAACTTCTCCAGGGCCCCGGGGAGGTTGTACTCCATGATCCGGGGCAGCATCAGCGTGTTGGCAACGCCGTGGGAGATCCCGTACTTGCCGCCCAGGGGATAGGACAGGGAATGGGCCGCACCGACACCTGCATTGGCCAGACCGATGCCCGCGTAGAGGCTGCCCAGCAACTGGGCCTCCCGGGCCTCGAGGTCCTTGCCGTTGTGGACGCAGGTCCTCAGGTTCTCGGCGATCAGCCGGATGGCCTCCAGGGAGAACATCTCGCTTGCGGGGCTCGCGATGACCGACGTGTAGGACTCGATGGCGTGGCAGAGCGCGTCCATGCCGGAGGCGGCCGTGGGCTGGGGCGGAAGGCTCAGTGTGAGTTCCGGGTCGAGCAGCGCGAGGTCCGGGTACATGTAGACGCTGTTCATCCCTTCTTTCTTTCGAAGATCGGGCCGGACGAATACGGCCGTGAAGGTCACCTCGCTGCCCGTCCCCGCCGTCGTGGGGACCATGATCGTCGGCAGGCCCGGACCCGGGACCCTGTTGAGGCCCAGAAAGTCCTTCGCCTCTGC
>JAGPKU010000085.1 GCA_018053845.1 Syntrophobacterales bacterium | reverse complement strand
TTACCAGGGAGCCTGATAACGGATTGGGTGATTCCTTCCGATTGTTGCATCAAGCCATCATCAGCCCCCTACGCCTCCCGGACGTATGCCGATTATGTCGATAATAATGGGGATGATGATGCCGATGCTGCTCTTCATGCCGAAATCGCAACCTTTCGAATGTTGTCGGAGAATAAAGCGTGCCGCGTTGTTTGTCAATGACTTTTTTCCGGGGGCGGCGGTTTCCGCCTCCCGGCGCCGCAGAGCAGGATGGCGGCGGCGCCGAGCCAGCCGAAGATCCCGACGGTCCGGGTTCCCGCGCCCAGCAGGGCGTCGCTCGCCTCCGCGACGGGCGCGAGCACGGCCCTTGCCCCCGCCCGCAGGCCCTCGTCGGCGGCGATGAGATCCGCCAGGGGGGGCGACAGGGCGTAGTAGAGCTCCACGAAGGCCCGGCCCGAGGCCGAGGGCATCAGGTAGACGTCGCGGAACTGCTTCAGCGTGACCACCCTGGGCTCGAGCGCCGAGCCGAAGGCCGCCGTCGCGATGAAGCACCCGCCGCCTCCCCCGCCTCCGCCGCTGCCCGTGACGGGGGGCGCGCCGGCGGTCGTGAAGCTCCAGGTATTCTCCGACGCAAGGGGCACCCCCTCGTCATCCTGAACGGCCGTCGTGACGGTCACCGTGTAGGTCGTCCCCGGCGTCAGGCTGCTCGACGGGGTGAAGGTGCCGCTGAGCGAACCCGGGCTCACCGTCCCCGAAACCGCAGACCCGCCCTGGGTGAGCCTGAAGGACGAGGCATGAATGGTTGCGGGGTTCATCGTCTCGCTGAAATTCACGGTGATCGTCGTGCTGGGGTCAACCCCCGTGGCCCCGCTCGCCGGGCTGCGGCCCGTTATGGTCGGCGGCATACCGGCCTGGGTGATGGTATGGGTCCGGCCTGCAACCGTCAGTGTCCCCGTTCTCGCCTTTGCCCCGGTGTTGGCCTGAACGCTGAACGAGGCCGATCCGCTCTCCCCCGAGCCGCCGGCGGAAGTCGTTGCCCAGACGACGTTGCTCGAGGCCGACCAGGAGCAGCCGCTCTGTGTCCAGACGTCCACGCTGCCCGACCCCCCTGTGGAGGCGAAAGACTGGCTGTCGGGAGTGGTCAGGTAACTGCAGGACGCACCCTTGTATCGAAGAGTGTAATCCCCGAAATCAACGACCGTATCGAGCTGGGAATAAGCGATCTTGAAATAGCCCGACTCCCCCCATCCGGAGCCCCAGCTGTTCTTGACGATGAAGTACTGGCCGGCGTCGCTGTAGCCGACGATGAGAACCGCGTGCCCGCCCTCTAAGGCCCCCGATGTGTAGGTGTATACCCCGCTCGAATAGGCATAGAAGTCCTCATATACATCCATCGTTGTAACCAACGGCCCATAATTCAGCAGTGCGCTCCGGATGGCGCTGACCGTGGGGGACGTGGTCGTCACGTAGGCCCAGCTTGCGATCCGGTAAGTGTCCGTGTTGTAGGTCCCGCAGGCGCTCCCGCAGGTGCCGTCGGTTGCCGTGTAGGGATAGCAGCTCTCCAGCGGCAGTCCCGTGTCGCGAATGTAATCGGAGGCATATTGGATCACGCCTCCGCTGCAGCTGCCCGCGTCGCTGCCTCCCGACGTCCCGCAGGACACGAGGACCTGTTCGGACAGGTCCAGATTTAGCCCGGGGGTGTTGTTGCTCCGCAGTGTCGCGGACTCGAGGGCTGCCGCAGTGGCAAAGGCCCAGCAGCTCCCGCAGCTTCCCTGGTTGCGCACGGGCGTGACGAAATTCTGCCCCCCAGTGCTTCTCCAGTCGAAACCGGAAGGGGCCGCACCGACGATCGGTTCGGCGGCAACGACCACCTCACCCGCAGCGATGGCGGTCAAGCCGACTGGCCTGATGAGACCGAGACGGGCCCGCCGCTCTTCCGGGGAGAGCCGCGTCATGGACGTCTCGCCGGCCTGCCACCGGGCCTGTTTTGCGGCGATGGCGGCCCTGACCTGCGAGACTTCATCGGCGCGGGCGACGGAGGCACAAAGTGCAAGAAGAGCGGCGATGAGAAGGGTAAGGCCGAGCCGGGTCTTTCTCATGGGGCGAGTCCTGTGAACGAATTTCCGCAGTGAAGCGGTGACGGAGCGTCCTCTCGGGGCGGCTCACCGGAATCCGGGTCCCGGGCCCTGTCAGCGGGGCGGTTCATCGCCGGCTTTCAGCGAAGGGAAGTCGAACAGGATCGGCGTGCAGGTCCCCCGCGTGATCACCCTGAGCGTGCAGCCCAGCCTCTTTCCCGGCCCGATGTCGAATGTTTCGACGAAGGCCCTGTCCGGAGGCATTTCCCGTTCCGGCAGCAGGGAAAAGGTCCTCTCGAGCGCCGACTTCCCCAGGGGTTCCCTGACGTCCCCGTCGGGGATGAACCGGAATTTCACGTCGTATCGTCCGCTTGCAGCCGCGGAAGGGACCACCGAGACGATCTCGGCCTGCCCCGGGTAGGCGCTGTACTCGCAGGGCCCTCCCACCAGGGGTCCCCTTGCAATCTCCGGGCCTGTCATCGAACATCCGACGCCGGGCAATGCCGCCACAAGGAAAAGTATCGCCAAGAACCCGGTTTTCTTGAGAGGAAACAACCCCAAAGCCGAACCGGTTTCCCCTATCCCTTCAAGCCTCATCGAACGCCCCTCCCCGTCTCATGCGTTTCGTTTTCCCGCACCCTGAGCTTCACCCGTCCAAATCCCCCCATTTTTCACCTGTCACCTGCCGCCTGTTGCCCGTCGCCTTCTTTCCAGATCACCCCCATGGCGCGCTCGAGGGCGGCCTGCGCGATGCGGTAATCGCTCAGCGCATTGGACCGGGAGGCGCGGGCCGCGGTCAGCAGCGTGAGGGCGTCGAGGACGTCCGTCATCCGCGAGACCTGCTCGCGGTAGCGCTCCTGGTTGATCCGGTAGTTCTCCTCGGCCTGCTCGGTCGACTTCTCCGTCACGGCGATGAGCGTTTCGGCCTCCTTCACCGCGAGCCAGGCATTCTTCACCTCGAGGGCGACCTGGTCCCTGACGCCTTCGAGCGCGTTCCGGGCCTGCTTCTCCTGGCTGACGGTCGCATCGCGGGCATACTTCGTGCGCCCCCACTCCCAGAGATCCCACGTCGCCACGGCCGCCACGGACCAGTTCTCGGGGTCGCGGTATTTCGAGCCGTTCAGGCCGCCGTCGTCGCCGTAGCGCTGGTAGCTGCCGACCACGTTGAGCGAGGGGTAGAACTCGCTTTCGACGACCTTGACCCTCTTTTCGGCCTGCTCCACCCGCGCGGCGTAGAGCCGGATCTCGGGACGGTTCTCGAGGGCCGTTTTCAGGCACTGCTCGAAGGTTCTTTCGTCGGGGCGGTAGTCGAGGATGTCCTCCACGTCGGCGGGCGCGTCGATGGGCCGGCGCAGCACCGTGTTGAAACGGGCCCTGGCCTCCAGCAGGCGGTTCTGGGCCCGGACGAGCCCCTGCATGCCGTCGGCGAGCCGCACCTCGGCCTGCAGGTAGTCGTTGCGGGGCACGATCCCCACCTCGTAGAAACTCCTCGCCAGGTCCCTCTGGGCCTCGAGTTGCTCGACGGACTGCCTGGCCACGCCGACCAGGCGCTTCGCCTTGAGGATGGTGAAGTAGCTCCGCTTGACCTCCAGGACGGTGTCCTGCACGACGCCGAGCTCCTCGTGCTTCGAGGCGTCGACCCCCAGGCGCTGGATGTCGTAGCCGGCCTTGACCCGCCCGCCCGTGAAGAGGGGCTGCCGGGCATCGAGGGACCAGGTGTAGTTGTTCTCCGTCCCGGTGATCTTCTCGCCGATGGGCGGGTCGAGCCGGACGAAGGGCTCCTCGTTGAGCCGCGTGTAGTTGTACGACGTGCTCAGCTTGGGGAGAAACCCCGTGAAGGCCTCCTTCCGTCTCGCTTCGGCCGCGGCGACCCCCTCCCGCGCCGACCGGACGGCGACGCTCTGCCTCAGGGCGACGGCGATGCTCTGCTCGAGCGTCAGCGGCGCCCCGACCTCCTGCGCCGCCGCTGCAACCGCTCCGATCAGCGTCAGAACCGCCCCGGCTGTCATGCTCGCCCGGATCGACCACTTCATGGCTGCCACCTCACTTTTCGAACCTTGATCCATCGGTTTTTATCCTTGTGCCTGCCGCAAAGCGGCTAATCCAGCCTCTTCCGGAACCGCCCCACGGCCCCCGCGAACACCGCGCCCCCCAGGATCGTGAGGGCCAGGTACTGCGGCCAGAGGACGTCCATGCCGACCCCCTTGAGAAAGACGCCGCGAATGATGACCAGCATGTAGCGCAGGGGGTCGAGGTAGGTGAGCCACTGCACGACGACGGGCATGTTGTCGATGGGGAACACGAACCCCGAGAGCATGAAGAAGGGCACGATGAAGAAGAACGTCGTCAGCATGGCCTGCTGCTGCGTGGCCGAGATGGTGGAGACGAACAGGCCGATCCCGAGGGTGCTCAGGAGAAACAGGCACACCCCAAGAAACATGAGAACGACGCTCCCCAGGATCGGGATGTCGAACCAGAAAACGGCAAAGAGGCTCACCGCCGCCATCTGGGCGATCGAGATCAGGATGTAGGGGATCGTCTTGCCGAGGATGAGCTCGAAGGGCCGCATGGGCGTCACGATGAGCTGCTCCATGGTTCCCACCTCCTTCTCGCGGATGACGGCCATGGAGGTGAAGAGCAGGGAGATGATCATGATCAGGACGGCGACGATCCCGGGGACGAAAAAGTCGCGGCTCTCCAGGTTCGGGTTGTACCACGTCCTGACCCTCGCGTCGATCCGGCCGTATTCGATCCGCTGGGGCACGAGCTGCCGGATCCACGCCTGGTTGAGCCTCTCGAGGACCTGCAGGGTGTAGGCGATCCGGACCCCCGCCAGGTTGCTCATGCTCCCGTCGGCGAGCACCTGGACGGCCGCCGTCCGGCCGCTGCGGATCCGCTCGCTGAAGTCGGGCCCGATCTTGACGGCGACGTCCACCTTCCGGCGCAGCAGCAGCTCCTCGAGGGCGCGCGGGTCGTCCACCCGGTGCGTGACCCGGAAGATGGGGCTTCCCTCGAAGGCGTCTGCGACGAGGCGGCTCTCCCGGCTGCGCGACTGGTCGAGGAGGCCCACCTTGACGTCCCGCACGTCCGTGGAGACGACGTAGCCGAACACGAGAAGCTGGATGAACGGCATGACGACGAGGATGGGCCGGTTCTTCCGGTCCCGGAAGAGCTGGATGAACTCCTTTCGGACGATCTCGCGGATGCGGACCCGGTTCATGCTACAGCCCCTCTCTTCGCATCTTGCCCACGGCCAGGGCGGCGTTGACGAGAAACATGGCCAGCAGCACGAGATAGCTCGGCCAGAGATGGCGCAGGCCTACATCGCGCAGGAACAGGCCGTTCATGATGTCGATGTAGTAGGTCGCCGGGACGATCCAGGTCACGAGCTGCAGAACCCGGGGCATGTTCTCCACGGGAAACACGAAGTTCGACAGCAGCAGCGCCGGCAGGTACGAGACGAGCAGCGCGATCTGGTTGGCCACGAGCTGGGATTTCGTGACGATGGAGATGAGCAGACCCAGCCCGAGGGCCACCGACAGGTAGAGCGACGAGGCCAGGATCATGAGCCAGAAGCTCCCCTTCATGACGACCCCGAAGAGCAGCTGCCCCATCAGCAGCGCCACGAGGACGTCCGTCATGGCGATGAGGAAGTAGGGGATGGCCTTCCCGGTGAGAAACTCGGCGGCGCTGATCGGCAGGGAGCGGATGGTCTCCATGGTGCCGTTTTCGTACTCCCGGGCGATGACGAGCGAGGTCAGCATCGCCCCCACGATCATGATGATGACGGCGATGATGCCGGGGACGATGAAGTTGCGGCTCTCGAGCTCCTCGTTGAACCAGACCCGGACGCGGCCCTCCACGGGCGGGTGAAGGGCGTCGAGGCCCTGGCGGCTGAGGAAATCGGCGAGAAGCCCGGTGTTGTACCGCTCGACGAAGGAGGTGATGTAGCCGCGGGAGATGGTCCCGATGTTCGGGTCGCTCGCGTCGATGAGGACCTGCAGGGGCGCGTCGCGGTTCGAGCGGATGTCCTCGGTCCACCGCGGCGGGATCACCAGGGCCAGGGTCGCCTTGCCGGCATCGAGCCAGGCCGCCGCTTCCCGGTCGTTGGGCAGCGTGCTCACGAGGTCGAAGTAGGCCGAGGCGTCGAGGCGGCTCGCGAAATCGCGGGAGAGGTCCGTGCGGTCGTGGTCGACCACGACGACCTTCACGTTGTCCACGTCCAGGGAGAGCGCGTAGCCGAACAGCAGGATCAGCACCAGCGGCAGCGCAAAGGCCATGTACAGGCTCCGGTAGTCCCGGGCGATGTGGTAGAACTCCTTCCGGGCCACGGCCTGCACGTTTCGGGGGTGGATGAACATGATGGTCTGTCCAGTCTATTCTGTCTGTCCGGTCTGTCCGGTCATGCCTCGCTGGTCCGCCCCTCTTCCCCTTGGACTCTGTCCGGTTTCGTCATCAAGCGGATAAATGCCTCGTTCAATGTCGCTCCCGGCTCGCCCGGGCAGGCCTCCGCGACGATCTCGCTCGGGCTCCCGATCGCGACGATCCGGCCCTCGTTGATCATGACGATGCGGTCGCAGTGCTGGGCCTCGTCCATGTAGTGCGTCGTCACGAAAACCGTAACCCCCTCGCGGGCGAGTTCCCGGATGAAGGCCCAGAAACGCCTCCGCGTGATGGGGTCGACGCCGGAGGTGGGCTCGTCCAAGAAGAGGATCTCCGGCTCGTGCAGGAGCGCGCAGGCCAGGGCCAGGCGCTGCCGCCACCCGGGGGGAAGCTCGCGGGTGAGCCGGTCCTTTGCCTCCTCCAGGCGGGCCTGGCCGAGGGCCCAGCCGATGCGCTCGTCCCACCGGCTCTCGGGGACGCTGTAGATCCCCAGGTAGAAGCGGATGTTCTCGACGGGGGTCAGGTCCTGGTAGAGGGAGAATTTCTGGGACATGTAGCCGATCGTCCGCTTGATGGACTCGGACTGCCGGACGACGTCGAACCCGGCGACCTGCCCCGATCCCGACGAGGGGGAGATGATGCCGCAGAGCATCCGGATGGTGGTCGATTTCCCGGCGCCGTTGGGGCCGAGGAACCCGAAGATCTCCCCCCGCCGGATCGAGAAGCTGACGCGGTCGACGGCGACGAAATCGCCGAAGCGCTTCTCCAGGTCTTTCACGGAGACGATCTCAGGCATGGACGCTGTCACGGGCAAGGTCTCCGTCTATTTCCTCGATGCGGCGGATCATGGCCTCCTCCAGGCTCGCGAAGGACGACCGGATCGCATCGGGCGGGCCCTCGGCCAGGATGCGGGCCCGGTGCATCAGGGCGAGCCGGCCGCACCTCTCGCCCTCGTCGAGGTATGCCGTCGAGACGACGATCGTCATCCCCGTGCGCTGCATCGCCAGGAGGATCTCCCAGAACTCCTGGCGGGAGACGGGGTCCACCCCGTTGGTCGGCTCGTCGAGGATGAGGATCCGCGGCTCGTGCACCAGCACGCAGGCAAGCCCGAGCTTCTGCTTCATGCCTCCCGAGAGCTTCCCCGCGGGCCTGTCCGCGAAGGGCAGGAGGTTGGAGAAGCCCAGATAGCGCTCGCGCCGCTTCGCCCTCTCGGCGCGGGCAATCCCGAAGATGTCCATGAAGAAGGCCAGGTTCTCGTCGACGGTCAGGTCCGGGTAGAGGCCGAACCGCTGGGGCATGTAGCCGATGAGGCGCTTCACCTTTCGCCTCTGCGAGACGGCGTCGAGCCCGTCCAGGACCACCCGGCCCGAGCTCGGCGGGATCATGGTGGCCATCGTGCGCAGCAGCGTCGACTTGCCCGCCCCGTCGGAGCCGACGAGGCCGAAGATCGTCCCCTCACCGATCGACAGCGTCACGCCGTCGACGGCCGTGACCGGCCCGAACCGGCAGGTGACGTTCTCGACCTCGATGATGGCCTTCGCGGCTGTCACGTGGATGACTTCCCCCGCCTTTCGCCTTTCGCCTTTCGCCTTTCGCCTTGAGCCTTGAGCCCTATTTGAGCCACGCATCCGCCGGCATGCCCGTCTTGAGCTCGAGGTTCGGGTTCGGCACGGTCACTTCGACGAGATAGACGAGTTTCACGCGCTCCTTGTGGGTCTGGATGATCTTCGGGGTGAACTCGCCCTCGGGCGAGATGAACGTCACCGCGCCCTCGAAGGTCTTGCCGGGGAGGCTGTCGACCTTGACCTCGGCCTTCTGTCCCGGCTTGACGCCGCCGATCTCCGTCTCGCCGACGTAGATCTTCACCTTGACGGAGCTCAGATCGGAGAGCGTCAGGACCTGGCGGGTCGGGGTCACGACCTCGCCCGGCTCGATGTTGCGGCTCGTCACGATCCCCGCAAAGGGTGCCCGGAGCCGCGTCCGGTCGAGCTGGATGCGGGCCTGCTCGAGGGCGGCTCTCGACGCCGCGGCCTGGGCGCGGGCCGCCTCCACCTCTTTCTCGGCGGCCCCGATCCTGCCGAGGTTGCCCCGGGCCTGCCGCAGCACCGCCTCGGCCTCCGCGAGCCGGGAGCGCGCCGTGTCGTAGTGGAGCTTGACCGCCTCCCACTCCTTCTTCGAGACGACCTCGCGGGCGAAGAGCTTCTCGTAGCGCTCCTTGTTGGACTGCGCCTCCG
>JAGPKU010000084.1:2913-8894 GCA_018053845.1 Syntrophobacterales bacterium | reverse complement strand
CTGCGGCGGCGAGCTCAAGCCCGTGCTCCGGACGATCCGGCAGATCGCGAAGAGCCGCGTGCACCTGGAGATCGTCAACCTCGTCGTCCCGACCCTCAACGATTCCGACCGGATGATCGCCGACCTCTGCGATTGGGTGACGGGCGAGCTGGGCCCAGACGTGCCCCTGCACTTCACGCGGTTTCGCCCCGACTACCGGATGCCGCACCTGCCGCCCACGCCCACGGCAACCCTCGAGCGGGCCCGGGCCACGGCCCTGACCCGGGGGATCCGCTACGCCTACGTGGGCAACGTACCGGGCCACCCGGGCAACAACACCTACTGCCCGTCCTGCGGCAAAGAGGTGATCCGGCGGACGCAGTTCTTCGTCGAGGAATCGAACGTGAAAAACGGCAAGTGCGGATACTGCGGGCAGAAGATCGCAGGGGTATTTATGTAGCCAAGCAGTGACGCACAGGAAACAGGCCGCAGGCAACAGGCTTCGGGGTTCGAGATTCCAGCCTGCAGCCTGTAGCCTTTTGGGGGGATGGCCATGAAGAAACCCAGGATTTGGCTCTGGTTGCTCATGCCTCTGTTGCTGTCGCCCGCGGGGTGCGAAGCGGCGGACAAGGCGGATTCCTCGATACGGCCGCCCGCCGTGGCGGGCAGGTTTTACCCCGAGACGGCCCGGGCGCTGCGGCTCGCCGTCGAGAAGTACATGGCCGAGGCGATTCCGCCCGTTGCAAAGGACCCCGTCGCGATCATCGTCCCCCACGCGGGCTACGTCTTCTCGGGACAGATCTGCGCCGACGGGTTCAACCAGGTGCGCGACCGCCGGTACGAGACCGTGGTGATCCTGGGCACGAATCACACGAATTCCTCGTTCCGCAAGGTGGGGATCTACCCCGGCAGGGGGTTCCGCACGCCCCTGGGCGAGGCCGCCGTCGACGGGACCGTCGTCGAGGCCCTGCTGGCCGGCTGCCCGGACTGCACGCTCGACAAGTCGATCCACGCCCGGGAGCACTCGATCGAGGTCGTCGTCCCCTTCGTGCAGGTGCTCTTCCCGGGGGCGAAGATCGTGCCGGCCGTCGTGGGCGAAGCGGACGTGGAGATGTGCGTGCGCTTCGGCAAGTCCCTGGCCCGCGCGCTCGGGGGCCGCAACGCGCTGATCGTGGCGAGCACCGACCTTTCGCATTACCCCTCGGCCGTCCATGCCCCCATGGTCGACCGCCAGACGCTGCAGGCCATCCTTCCTCTGGACCCCGCGCGCTTCCACGCCGTTGCGCACACCGCATCGGACCGCAGCATCCCCGGCCTGGCCACGAGGGCCTGCGGGGAGGCGCCCGTGATGGCCGCCATGAGCGCCGCCAGGGAACTCGGTGCCGCCGGGGGCGCCCTGGTGAGCTACGCCCACTCGGGCGACACGGTCCTCGGGGAGCAGGGGCAGGTGGTGGGCTACGCCGCCGTGGCCCTGGGCTCCGGCCGGACCGGCCCGTCGGAATCCGGGGGAGCCCCGCCGGCCGACGCCGGGGGGCCCCTGAACCCCTCGGACCGCAAGGCGCTGCTGCGGCTGGCGCGCGAGACGATCGACCGGTTTCTCTCGACGAAGACGGCCCCCCTGGCTCGAAACCCCTCCCCGGCCCTCGCGCAGACGCGGGGCCTGTTCGTGACGCTCAAGAAGCGCGGGGAGCTCCGCGGCTGCATCGGCGAGATCGTCGCCGAAAAACCGCTCTACCGGCTCGTCGGTTCGGTGGCCCTGAAATCGGCCCTGGAAGACCCTCGGTTCAGGCCGCTGCGGCACGAGGAGATCGGGGACGTCGAGATCGAGATCTCGGTCCTCACGACCCCTGCGCCCGTGTCCGGCGCGGGGGACATCGTCGTGGGGCGCGACGGCGTCATCCTGCAGAAGGACGGCCGCTCGGCGGTGTTCCTGCCCCAGGTCGCAACGGAGCAGGGCTGGGGACGCGACGAGATGCTGGAGCAGCTCTGCCGGAAGGCGGGACTGCCCGCCGGCGGCTGGAAGCAGGGTGCACGGATGCTCACGTTCCAGGCGGAGGTCTTCAGCGAGACGGATTTCCGGAAGGCCCGATGAGCGCCATCCTCTTCATCGTCGGCGTCGTCTCGATCGCGGCCCAGGTCGTGCTGCTGCGGGAACTCAACGTGGCCGCTTTCGGGGTGGAGCTCGTCTACATCCTGGCCCTGGGGGTGTGGCTGGCGGCGACGGCCCTGGGAGCCCTGCTGTGCCCCTCGGCCCGCATCCCCCGGGCGGGGCTTCTCGCCGTCCCCCTTTTCCTGTTCGCCGTCCTGCTCCCGCTGGCCGTGGCCGCGGCCCGGGCAAGCCGCATCGGGTTCGGGGGCGTCCCGGGGGCCTACCTTCCCTTCGGCGAGCAGATCGTCACGATCCTCGTCACCTTGCTGCCGGCGGGGTTTCTCACGGGCTGGCTGTTCCGCCGGGCCGCGGGACTCTTCGTGGCGGAGGGCCGCACCGTCGCGGCCGCTTACGCCATCGAAAGCGCAGGGGGGGTGGCCGGGGGGCTGCTGTCGTCGCTCGGCATGCACTGGGGGGCCCGGAACTTCGCCCTGGCCCTGGCCTGCTCGCTGATCGCCGCCGCTTCCCCCCTGCTGCTCACGTCGGACGCCCGGCGAAGCCGTCTCCGTCCGGCCGCCGCCGGTCTTTGCGGCCTTTTCCTGCTCGGTCTGCTTCTGTCCCCGACGATCGACCGGGCGATGACGCGGTGGGATCACCCGTCGCTGATCGAGAGCCGGGACACGCCCTACGGCCGGGTCAGCATCACCCGGCGCGAGTCGCAGGTCTCGGTGTTCGTGAACAACGCCCTCGCCTTCGAAACGGAGGGAGCCGAGGCGGAGCACTTCGTCCACCTCGCCGCCCTTCAGCACCCGCGGCCCGGGCGCATTCTCATCCTCGGCGGCGGGATCGAGGGCATCGCGGAAGAAGCCCTGAAGCACGGGCCGACGGCCGTCGACTGCGTCGAGATCGACCCCGTTCTCGTCGAAACGGTCCGTGCGCACCTGCCCCCGCAGAGGCGGGCGCCGCTGGAGATCCCGTCCGTGCGGATCCTCACGGACGACCCCCGCCGCTTCCTGCAAGCCGGGGGCCGCTACGACCTGATCCTCATCGGCATGCCCGAGCCCTCGTCGGGCCAGGCCAACCGTTTCTACACCGCGGAGTTTTTCCGGCTGTGCCGCGACCGGCTCGAGGCGGGCGGGATCGTCGCCCTGCGGATCCCGTCTTCCGATAACCGGTGGACGCCTCAGATGACGGAACGGGCGCTGAGCATCCACGGGGCGCTCCGTTGCGCCTTCGAAAACGTTCTGGTCCTCCCGGGGGACACGGACGTGGTGACGGCGTCGTCCGCGGCCCTCCCGGAGGACCCCGGGCCCCTGATCGAGCGGCATCGTGAGCGCGGGCTGCGCAGCCGCCTGATCTCGGAGCCTTTTCTCCGGTACCTCCTGACCCGCGACCGGTTCTCGGAGGTGCGCGAGACCCTGCAGACGCAGCGGGCCCCGATCAACACCGACACGCGGCCCATCTGCTATCAGCTGACGGCCCTCGTGTGGCTGTCGAAATTCTTCCCGGTCCTGACCGGCCTGCGCTTCGCGCAGATCGAGGGGCTCGTCGACTCCCGCCGGGCGTGGATCGGGGCGGCGGCAGGGCTGATCGTCCTGCTGCTCCTGGCGGCCCGGTTCCACCCGGCGTGGCGTGGGGCCCTGCTCGTCGGCCTTGCCGGCTTCGCCGGCATGGTCCTCGAGACGGTGCTCATCCTCCAGTACCAGACCCGTCACGGCGTCCTGTTCCGCGACCTGGGCATCCTCATCACGGCCTTCATGGCGGGCCTTTCGCTGGGCGCCCTCGCCCTCGCGGCGGCGGTCCGCGGCAGGTCCCGATACCGCGGGATCGGCCGGCCATGGGGGATCGGGTTGATCGCGGGCTACGTGATGCTGGCGACCGTCGTCTTCTTCCAGGCTCGCAGCGGCCGCTTCACGGGGCTCGAGGAGACCTCGGGACTTCTCGCCGCGGCAGGGTTCCTCGTGTCGGGCGTCTTCGCCTTCGCCTCTCTCCGATGGCCCTCCGGCCAGGAGAGGGCCGTCTCCCCGCTCTACGCCGCCGACCTGCTCGGCGGCTGCGTCGGTTCCGTCGCCGCAAGCCTGCTGCTCGTGCCGCTGGCCGGCATGGACATCACCGCCGCCGCGACGGCGGCGCTTGCGCTGGTCGCCCTGATGCTGATCTAGCCGCGTCGCGGCGGCAAGAGAACGGAGGAAGAGGGGAATTTCTCTTTCACCGGCCTCCGGCCGCCTTTTTCCCCCGGCACCGCCCGCATTCCTTTTCGACCGCCCGGCCCGGGGCCGCGATGAAAACCGCCTCGCAGCGCGGGCATTTTTGTAGTTTCCCGCGGTTGCCGGCGACCTTGAGAAACTCGACGAAAGCATAGACGAGCACGTTGTGGTAGTATTCGTCGGCAAGACCGGCGCGTTCGGTGAAGTAGCTCTCCTGGAACAGCGGCTTTTCGTAAATGGCCCCGTCCTCGCCGACGGCAAGCTCCCTGCGGTTCACCACGTTGTAGACGGCCAGCAGATCCAGGAGTGCCTGGTTCCGGGACAAATCCTTCGCCTCCACGACCTCCCCGAGGATCGCTCTCCAGCGATCCAGCAACTCGGCCAGGACCTCCTGCTCGCCCTGGATGCGGCTGTAGTAGGCCGCCCACTTCTGCGCCTCCCGGGTCTTCTCGGCCGGAACGGCCCTCCGGATCGCAAGGATGCGGTCCCCCAGCGCGATGTATTCCTCCATGCAGGCCAGGAGCCGCTCCTTGACCTCGTCCATCTCCCCGGTGAGCGGGGCCCGTTCGTCGAACATCTCCGCCACCTCGCCGAGCCAGGCGTTTCCCGCCGTCCCGACGGAGATCCGAACGTCGTCCTCCTCGTAGGGATTCTCGCAGTCCCACTTGGGCTCCAGGGGCTGGATCTTGAAGTGCAACACCCTCTCGCCGTCGTAGTCGTAGGAGGCAAGCGAGATGTTGCCGGGCAGGTTGTTGATGACGGACAGGAGCCTGCGCTCCTCGAGCAGGAGATTCACGAGGTCCCGGTCACCCGCCGGAAGGGCCTCCTCGAAGCGCTCCAGGGTGGGGTATCGATCGAGGGCCTCTTCGAGGAACCCGGGACCGTAGCCGAAGGCCCTCGCGGCGCCCCGGAGAAAGACCCTCCCGGCCTCCTCGGGCGACGGTGCGTTTGCGAAATCGACGACGAGCGTCCCGAAATGCAGATCCCGTTTTCCCTTCATGCCGGTTTCTCCGCCCCCGTGCAAGGTGACCCGAACATAACGAAATGCCGGTTTTTTTTCAAGTTCGAACCGATGATCCGGCCCGCGGCGCTCGCGCCCCCCCGGCGCCCGCAGACCGGTCCCGACGGGGCATGTCGAGCGAGCGGATCCCCCACACAAACCTCGCAGGGGGCTCCGACCGCGGCGGGGAACCCCCGATTTCCTGATTGTCAGCGGGGCCGTTTCTGGGGTAGACATAACAGGCCGTGAGTCCGGCGGCGTTTCGTGCTCGGCCGTGGGATCCGCCGGGAATGCAGACGCCTCGAAAGGCTGGACACATGCTCGTCGATGATCTCCTGAAAAAATCGCAAAACGGGGAGCCGCTTTCCAAGGATGAGATCGTGCAGATGCTGCGCTACGAGCCGGACTCGCCCGAGTCGTACCGCATCATGGGGGAGGCGAACCGGATCTCGAAGGAACTGACGGGCAACCGGGCCGAGGTGCATGCACAGTTTGCCCTGAATCTCGCCCCCTGGCCGTGCAACTGCGCGTTCTGTTCCTTCGCCAGGATCAACGGCGTCTTCACGCGGGAAACGCGAATCGCGCCGGAAGAGGCCGTCGCACGGGCCCGGCAGTTCGAACGGGAGGGCGCCATCGCCGGCGCGAATCTCTTCTGGGCGGAAGCCGGAGCCAACCCCCGCGACACGCGGGAAAAAACGGAGGAGGG
>JAGPKU010000084.1:0-2813 GCA_018053845.1 Syntrophobacterales bacterium | reverse complement strand
TCACCACGCTCGGCTACCACGCCTGCAGCCTGCACGCGAAGACCGTCCGGGTCATCCCCGAGGGCATCGAGAGAGTCCGGGAGCACATCGCCGGGGGGGGGACCGTTGTCTTCGCCTGCTGGCACCAGCGGTTTTTCAGCGGGTTTTTCGTCCCCCGGATCTTCGGGATGAACCCCTGCATCATGATCAGCCAGAGCCGCGACGGCGACGTCGTCTCCGACGTCGTGGCGCGGATCGGCTGGGTCCCCGTGCGGGGCTCGAGCTCCCGGGGGGGGAAGAAGGCGCTCCAGGAGATGATCGCCGGCGTCGAGAAGCACCGGATGAGCGGCCACATCGTCGACGGCCCCCAGGGCCCCCCGCGCGTCGTCAAGCCGGGCCTCGTCGCCCTGGCGTCGCAGACGGGCGCCGCGATCTGCCCGGGCTACATCTCCTACGAGAACCCCTGGGTCTTCGACAGCTGGGACCGCTTCATGGTCCCCAAGCCCTTCAGCCGGGTCCTGCTGCGGGCGGGCGACTTCATCTTCGTGCCGAAGGATCTCGACGAGAAGAGCTTCGAGGAGACCCGCCTCGCCATCGAGCGCACGATGATCGAAGGCTACGCGGAAGCGGACCTGACATGGGAAGGAAAGAGGACAAAGGACAAAGGATAAAGGTGAAGAGGGCTGTCTCGCCTTCAGCCTTGAGCCTGCCGCCCCGCGGCTACACCAGGGTGGTGCGGTAGAACTTCACCAGGTAATCGAACCCCGACCACAGCGAGAGGGCCAAGGCGACGTAGAGAAACGCCGTGCCGATGCCCGACGGGTCGAGGCCGTAGATGGGGTAGTGGATGATGAGGGCCGAGACGGCGATGATCTGGGCGAGTGTCTTGTACTTGCCGAGACGGCTGGCCCCGATGACGTGCCCCTCGGCCGCGGCCATGCTGCGAAGCCCGTCGACGGCGAAATCCCGCATGATCATCAGCGCCACGACCCACGCCGGGGCCCGCCCCACCGGGATCAGGAGCACCAGGGCCGCGCTCATGATGATCTTGTCGGCGATGGGGTCCAGGAGCTTCCCCATGCGCGTCACGATGTTGTAGCGCCGCGCCACGTAGCCGTCTAGAAGATCCGTCAGGGCCGCGAGGATGAAGAGGATCGCGATGGTGAGGCTCAGGCCCTCCCCCGGCTCCAGCAGGATCAGGAAGAGCACCGGGAGGATCCCGATGCGCAGCATCGTGATGGCGTTGGGCAGGTTGAGGATCCGGCGGTTCTCGGCGCGGATCGGCAACCGGTCGAAATATCTCTTGAGGATGTCGATGAGCAGCACGGCCTTCTCCATCACCGACCCCGGTTACTTCGGGACCTTCTTCCAGTCCGCCAGGAACTTCTCGATCCCCGTGTCGGTCAGGGGGTGCTTCGCCAGCTGGGCGATCACGCTGAAGGGGATCGTGGCGATGTCGGCGCCCAGCATCGCCGCCTTCAGGACGTGCATGGGGTGACGCACGCTGGCCACGATGACCTCGGTCGTAAACCCGTAGTTGTCGTAGATGCCCAGGATCTGCTCGACGAGTTCCATCCCGTTCTGGGCCACGTCGTCGAGCCTGCCCACGAAGGGGCTCACGTAGGCGGCCCCCGCCTTGGCCGCCATCAGGGCCTGGACGGGGGAGAAGACGAGCGTCTGGTTGACGTCGATGCCCTCGCCCGAGAGGATCTTCGTCGCCTTGAGCCCCTCCGTCGTCATGGGAACCTTGATGACGACATTGCCGCCCAGTTCGACGAGTTTCCTCGCCTCCACCGCCATGCCCGCCGCATCGAGGCTCACCACCTCGAGGCTCACGGGACCGGGCACCGCCGCGAGGATTTCCCGGACGACGTCGTCGAACGGCCTCTTTTCCTTCGCCACCAGGCTCGGGTTCGTCGTCACGCCGTCGCACATGCCCAGGCTCAACGCTTCCCGGATCTCGCCGATGTTTGCCGAATCGATAAAGAACTTCATGCAGCCTCCAAGAAGTTGAAATGACGGCGGATCTTCCCGTCGGAAGAGAGAGGGTTGCCGTCAGAGGGGGTTTCAGTCGGGGATGTGCCCGCCCTTGTCGCGGAATTTTCTGTAGCATTCCTCGCTGCAGAAATAAAGCGTTTTTCCGTCCGCCTTCACCCGGAACGCCTCGCTGACCGGAACATAGGTGTGGCAGTGGGGGTCCTCCACCAGGTCTTCCCCGGGGATCTTCCGTGCCTCGCGCCGCCTCTCGTCGATGCGGCCCGGGGGGAAGAGAAACCTCTTCAGCAGGAGATACGCCAGGATGAGGACAATGCCGATGACGATGATGCGATACATGCTCTCTACCAGTCTGCGTCCAGCCGCTCGACGGCGTGCCGATCCTCCAGGCGGTCGAGAAGGCCCTTCATGGACACACCGTAGAGCGGGTGGATGACATAGGGCGCAATCTCGTTCATCGGCTCGAGAACGAACCGGCGCCGGTGCATCTCCGGGTGGGGCACGACCAGGGCTGAGGTGTTCACGATCTCCTGCCCGTGGAGCAGGATGTCGATGTCGATCACCCGCGGGCCCCAGCGTTCGGCCCTCTCGCGGCCCATCGAGCGCTCGACCCACTGCAGCGCCTTGAGAAGCGTAGGGGCCGTCAGGGCCGTGCGGATCTCCACGACCCCGTTGACGAACCAGCCCTGTGACTCCCTTCCGACCGGCTCGGTCCGGTACAGGGACGACCGGCGGAGCACCTCCGAGTTCTTCAGCAACGACAGCTGCCGGAGCGCCTCCCGGCAGTTTTGCACGGGGTCGCCGAGGTTGCTTCCAATACCCAGATATGCGATGACGGG
>JAGPKU010000020.1 GCA_018053845.1 Syntrophobacterales bacterium | reverse complement strand
CGCGCCGCGTGGGCCGGAGCAAGATCAAGCTGCTGCGGGACGGGGTGCGCTTCTTCATGATCATCCTGAAGATCGCGACCCTAT
Source organism: Syntrophobacterales bacterium (assembly GCA_018053845.1). GTDB lineage: Bacteria > Desulfobacterota > Syntrophia > Syntrophales > UBA2192 > UBA2192. The sequence goes on along the minus strand of JAGPKU010000020.1, from coordinate 37,044 downwards.
TCTCGCCCATGAAGGTGTTCCTGCCGGTGAGCGCCCTGATGTTTGCGAGCGGCCTGGGGTACGGATTGATGAGGATCTTGCTTCTCGACGGCCGCTACGGTCCCACGTCTGCCATGCTGATTACCATGTCCGTCGTTGTCTTCATGGTCGGGTTGGTCTCTGAGCAGGTGGCGCAACTGAGATTTGATCGAACTGAATCCTCCGAGTCGCAGGAGAAATAGGTTTTCGTCGCCAGTGCGGATAGATACATAGTCCAATGAAAGTGATTGCCTTCTATCTTCCCCAATACCATCCCATCCCGGAAAACGATCTCTGGTGGGGGCATGGTTTTACCGAATGGGTAAACGTAGCAGCGGCCCGGCCAAGGTTTCGCGGGCACTATCAGCCGCACATTCCGGCCGACCTGGGCTATTATGATTTGCGTCAGGAGGAAACGCGTATTGCTCAGGCCGAAATGGCAAAAAAATATGGGATCGACGGCTTTTGCTACTATCATTACTGGTTCAACGAAAAAATGCTGTTGGAGAAACCGTTCAACGAGGTGCTCCTAACCGGCAAACCCGATTTCCCTTTTTGTTTATGCTGGGCCAATGAGAACTGGACCCGGCGATGGGATGGAAAAGAACATGAAATCCTGATGAAACAGGATTATGCGAATTATGATCCTTCTCGTCATATGGCATGGTTGTCTGCGGCCTTTCAAGATAGACGATACATCCGTATCAACGACAGGCCCCTGTTATTAATTTACAAGGCGATCCAGATCCCCCACATCAAGAAGATGATTCAACTGTGGCGACAGGAAGCAAAGAGCGTCTATGGGATGGACTTGTATCTGTGCTCTGTAAAAAATTGGGGTAAATCTTCCATGAGCGGAGAAACGGCGATCAAGGCCGGTTTTGATGCTATCGTTGATTTTCAGCCGGACATGAGTTTGGCGATGAACGATGTGTGGATGAACATTCTGAAAAATTTCCCCCGAAACGCATGGAACGTCATGGCATCGAAGCTCCATATTCCCGGGCAGATCATCCTCAGCGAAACGAACACCTATCAGTACGAAACCATCGTAAAGAACTGGATCCAGCGCGGCCCTGCCAAATATAAAGAGTTCCCCTGTGTCGCCCCGAACTGGGACAACAGTCCGCGCAAACGAATCTGTTCGATTGTGCAGAACGACAGGCCTGAATGGTATGGGAAATGGCTCGCCGCGGCCTGCGACCGCGCAATGGATCATGCCCACGAGGAGCGGATCGTTTTTATAAATGCATGGAATGAATGGGGAGAAGGTTGCCACCTGGAGCCCGACGTCAAGTTCGGCAGGAAATTTCTGGAAATCACTCATGAAACGTTGAACAGGTTCAGGACATAAGGGGCGAGTCAATGAGAAGCTGCACTCTGTTGCTCTTTAGGGGTGAAACAAAACGAGGATCTCGGGCACCTGGTCAAGGTCATGGTCTCCCCAAAAGACATCGGGCTGTTCAATGAACGTTACGGCTCGTACTATCCCCTGCCATGTGACAAACGGGATGATTGAGACACGATATTATGATGAAGCCTTTTGAGAAACCGATTTATGTGACCAGGCCCTTTTTGCCACCGCTGGAGGAGTTTTGCCAGGGACTGAACCAGATCTGGGAGAGCCGGTGGCTGACCAACGACGGACCGATCATCCGCCGCTTTGCCAGAGAGCTCTGCAACTATTTCGAGACTGACAATCTGTGTCTTTTCAACAATGGCACCTTAGCGCTTCAGATAGCATTGCAGGGAATGGGCATTTCCGGGGAAGTCATTACGACCCCGTATACATTCGTGGCAACGACACACGCTCTGTTCTGGAACAAGATCCGCCCCGTTTTTGTCGATATTGAGCCCGATTATTACACCCTTGACCCTGATAAGGTGGAAGCCGCCATCACCCCCTGGACAACAGCTATTCTCGCTGTTCATGTCTACGGCCATCCCTGCAAGCTCAACGCGCTGGCCGATATCGCCAGGCGGCACAATCTGAAGCTCATTTATGATGCCGCCCATGCCTTCGGGGTAAAAATAGGCGGGACACCTATCGGTCACTTCGGCGACTTGAGCATGTTCAGCTTCCATGCCACCAAGCTGTTTCACTCCATAGAGGGGGGCATGCTGATCTTTAAGGAATCGGGGCTGAAGGGCGTTTTCGATTATCTGAAAAACTTCGGCTTTCAAAACGAAGTGGAAGTGGTCATGCCTGGAACGAACGCAAAAATGAATGAGATGCAGGCCCTGATGGGAAGCCAAGTTCTCTCCTATCTGGACGATCTGATTCTGAAGCGCTCCCGCATAACGGCCCTCTACAGGCAACGGCTCCAGGATGTTTCCGGCATACGCCTCGTACCGCCACTTTCACCCGACATCAAGTACAATTACGGTCACATGCCGATCGAGGTGGATGAGAAGGCCTTCGGAATGAGCCGCGATGCGGTCTATGATGGGCTCAAGCAGTGGAATGTGCACACCCGACGTTATTTCTACCCTCTTATCTGCGATTACGCCTGTTATCGCGGCCTCTCGGTGCGCGATTCCCTTACGGTTGCACGCCGGTCGGCGGACCGCATATTGACACTTCCAATCTATGACAGCCTGGAGTTATCGGATGTCGAGCGTATCTGCGATATGATCGATTCCCTTCGCAACAGACAATAAACAAATCCTCGTGGCGGGGCCGGGGCGTCCACGATCCTTCGACTTGGAGGATGAACGATAGAAGGAGATTTGCGATGAGCAGACCCGATCATTCGAATGTCAAGACGTTCGAATTCACGAAATTAATCGGCGTCGAAAACATGGAATTCGGCACGGGGGTCATCCTCGACGATTTTGTTCTGATTTACGCAAAGAAGAAAATAAAAATCGGCAACTATGTCCACATTGCCTGTTTCAGCTCCATAACTGGAGGAGAGGAGACAACAATGGAGGATTTTTCGGGACTATCTCAAGGCTGCAGAATTTTAACCGGCACAGAAGATTTTAAAGATTGGGGGTTCGGCAATCCCACCATCGCTCTGCAATACAGGAATGTACGCATGGCACCGATTCATATCGGCAAATTTTGTATTATCGGGGCGAACAGTGTCGTTCTGCCCGGGGTAACCATAGGCGAAGGCGCCGTGGTTGGCGCCTGTTCTGTCGTGAGCAGAGACCTCGCTCCGTGGGGAATTTACATAAATAACAAGCGTATCGGGGAACGTAACAAAACGGGCGTATTAAAAAACTATGAGCATTTTCTCGGGTAGCAGAAGCAACGGCCGGACGCCACGAATGACAGGTTCAGCCGAGCCCGATTCTGCGCCATCCTTTGTGGACGCCGATGCCCCGTTGCAGATCAAATCGCTCCAAGCCGGCCCTGCCGGGTAATCGCATTGTATGAGCAACGAATCTCTGAAATCCATCACGCTGCATGCCCTTTCCTGGAGTTTCACCGAAGCGATCGGGCTCCAGCTTGTGAAGTTCGTTATCGGGATTCTCCTGGCGAGGTTACTGTTTCCGGAACAGTTCGGTCTGATTGCCATGCTGTCTGTATTCATTGCCGTAGCCAATGCTTTTATCGAAAGCGGCTTCGGGGCGGCGCTGATTCAGAAACGGGAAGCAACGCAGGCCGATCTCTGCTCCATCTTCTACTTTAACATCGCGGTTGGCCTGGCGGCATCGGGGATTTTATATATGTCAGCTCCCTTCATTGCCACCTTCTATGGCCAGCCGACCCTGACGCCCATTGCCCGGGCAATGTCCCTGATCATTGCACTTAATTCCTTTGGCCTGATCCAAGGAACCATCCTGGCGAAGCAAATCGACTTCAAAACACAAGCGAAAGTGAGCCTGCTTTCGGGCGGCCTGTCCGGCCTGCTCGGGATCGCCTTGGCCATTGCCGGGTACGGCGTATGGAGCCTCGTCGCACAACAAGTGTCGCTCAGTTTTTTCCAAACGGTCTTTCTCTGGCTCTTCAATCCCTGGCGCCCTTCTTTTCTCTTCAGCGTTCAGTCCCTGCGGGACATGTTCGGTTTCGGTTCGCGTCTCCTGGCATCCGGGTTGCTCAACCAGGTATTTGACAACCTTTACTATGTCGTGATCGGCCGGTTGTTTTCAGCGGGCCCCCTCGGCTTTTTTACTTGTGCCATGGCTCTGGCCGAACTTCCGTCGCGGACATTATCAGGAATGGTCGCGAGGGTGACGTTTCCGGTATTTTCTGCCATCCAGGATGATCCGGTACGTTTGAAAATATGCCTGAGAAAGGCTCTTACTTTCCTCGTGCTGGTAAATTCCCCCGTCATGATCGGCATGGCGGTGATCGCTCATCCGCTTGTCCTCGTACTATTAACTGAAAAATGGGTTGCCTGCGTACCCTATCTGCAGCTGCTTTGCGTAATGGGGCTTCTTTATCCCCTGCACTTGATGAACTTAAATGTACTACAAGCCTTGGGGAGGTCTGACCTGTTTCTGCGCCTGGAGATCATCAAAAAGGTATTGATTGTCATCAACATTGCCGTCACCTGGCAGTACGGCATAGCTGTGATGATCTATGGAATGATTGTATTCTCGGGCATCTGCTATTTCCTGAACAGTTGTTACACGGGGGTTCTTCTCCGGTATCCGATCGGGGAGCAACTGCGGGACATGATCGCATATCTGATCCTGGCAGGGGTCATGGGCGGCGTCGTTTTTTTAGCCGGACTATTTCCGTTTCCAAATCCGCTGGCTGCTTTCATCGTGCAGATAATCATTGGAATCCTTGTGTATGCCTGCCTGTGCCGGATGTTTCGTCTGGAGGCGTTTATGAATGCCGTGGAGGGCTGTCGGACGAAAGCGTGGCTGAAGGGGACCACTTTCGTTTAATCGTCGAAAGGAACCCCATAATCATCAGATACATCTGAGCCGTTTCGTTCATGACGGCTTTGCTGAAGGAACCTGACATGGAAGGAAATATCGCCAAGCTCGAGATGAACAGCAACCTCTATGAAAACGGCATAGAGTTCACGATAGCCTGTAGGCGATATGGTCTACCGCTGTTTCTAAACAGCATACAGCGTGTAGCCTACTTTGCGTGGCGCCATCACCCGGGACGATTTGCGGACGGCGCGCTCGAAAATTTGGTTCTGGACGTTGGTGAGGGACTGAAAGACCATCCGGTCGGCGGGAATATTCCTGTTCCGGCTGCGAAGCATCGCGCCAGCCGCACATTGCACGTGGCAACAACCCTGCACGCTATCGGGGGTCACTCGAGGGTTCTTGCCAAGTGGGTGGAGAGAAATTCCAGTGCCGAGCACCTGATTGTTCTGACGAATCAATGGCATGATCCACCTCGTGTCATGCGCGATCGGATCACAGGAAGCGGAAGTTCCTTTGTGCGGTTGCCAGCATTCAGCAGCCTTATCCGTCGGGCGGCGATGCTGCGAAGAATATCCCGGGCCTGCGACAGAGTCATTCTGCATACGCACCCCCATGATTGCATCCCGGTGCTCGCCTTTGCAAAAGAGGGCGGTCCACCTGTTGCGATGTTCAATCATGCGCATTTCAGCTTCAACCTCGGAAGTACCGTGTCCGACATCATTGTCAACACTGTCGAATATTATCGTGACATCAGCAAAAAGCATCGATTTGCAAGGTCTACAGCACTGCTGACAGGAGTCGCCGGGATGCAACCGATAGACGACGGCACGGTGGACAAGGCCGCCGCTAAGCGGGAGTTGTCACTGCCGGAGGATGCAACCGTGATCATGTCACTTGCGTATGAGCGCTATTACACACCGATGGATGGCTATCATTTCTTTCGGACGCTGGAAACGCTCACGGAAAAACTTCCTGATGCTTATTTTCTGATCGTCGGACTCGATCAGAATAGCTCTCTCGTATCGAACGGGTTGCGAAAGAACCCCAACGTGCGCCTGACGGGCATTGTCGTAAATCCAATCGTGTACTACAAGGCCAGCGATCTTTTCCTCGAATCGTTCCCGATGCCCTCGCTCGGTGCCGTCCATGAAGCCGTCGGATACGGCGAAGCGTTTCCCGTCGCAGTCTATGGTCCCGGCGAAAGCATATTACATGTGAATCAGCCAACGTTCTCGTACTCCGAGCGTGCGTTGGACGAGAAGGCTTATGTGGACTATGTGACGCGTCAGGCAAGAAACAAAGCGGTAATTCGTCAAGCCGCCAGTCAGATGCGGACAGCCATGCGAGAAGAGGACAGGCTTTTCGAAAGCAAACTCGATTCGCTGAACACACAGATCGACGCGCTGCCGCACAGGCCCGGTAAAATCCCAGCGACGAAAATGATCGATTCGCGGGATTGCCGATTGCTGGCCGAACTGGATCCATCCGGAATCGGCGACAAAATCAATTCCCTGTACGCCCTCTTCCCATCCATCTACTACCAGGTGGATGCAGCCCGAAAGGGTCTACAGACATCGGCATCCGCCGTGCAGGGTATCGCGAAATCCGTCATCTACAGGATCCGTGAGGCGGCCGCGAGGATATAATGCGAGGGAACAGAAACCCTCGCGGAGGCGGACATGCAGCGAGAAGTCTTCCGTACGGTGATCATCACCTATTTTCCCGATTGGGATTTGCACGGGAGAATCGACAAGATCCTGCGCCGATTCGGAAGGTTGTCATTGTGGATAATGCTTCTGCCGAGGAGTCCCTCGCCATGATCGAAGACCTGCGCGGCACAATGGACAGGCTGGCGATGATCCGAAGCGATCGCAATACCGGCGTTGCGCAAGTCCTCTGGAGTGTGTGGGAATCAATCACAGGGAACCGGGACAGACCGATTCCGTGACGGCAAAAAAATCCTTGAGGAGGATCATTCGATATTGGGCAGGCCGAACTTGAGCAGCATGTTCAGCTTGTACGGCATCCATTTATGTGTAGAGAGATATATGCGTGATGAAATGCATCTGCTGGACTGGACGGCCCGTCTCAGCCCCCACAGCCGACGTTTCTCTTTCCAGACGTTCTGCAGCGAAAACCAGTAGATCTCAGAAAAGACCCGGCCATTCCTCTTCAACAGAGAAATAACGAGCCCCTCCCCGGCAAGCACGAGGAAATGAAATGGAATCAGTATTATCGCGGCTGGCGGCGGGTAGCATATCAGCATTGTAAAGCTCTTGTTCCGTTCGCTCAGAGCGCGGCGCCGATAGCTCGTCTGGAGGGCGTTCCCGACAACCTTGCCCCCCTTGAAGCTCCGGCCGACCCAGTGGTGGTAACCGGAGCCGGGCAGGACCGTCACGGGGACCCCTCTCAACCGGGCCAGGCAGCACAGGTACATATCTTCCGCCAGGCTTCCGAACCACTCCGGGAAGCCTCCCAGCTCCTCCCACAGGGCTCTCGGGATCCACATGCACGCCCCCATGACCATGCCCACATCCGTCCTGCCCGGATCCAGATTCGGCACCGGGTTCATGAATGGGTCCAGCAGGCTGCCGCGGTCGATCAGCGCGCCCGTCTCGATATCGTACTGAGGAAGCCCCAGGATGGCAGGGCCCGGTTGCTCTTCGGCATGGCGAAAGAGGGTGCTGACGGCATCCCGCTGCAGCACCGCGTCATTGTTCAGCAGGAGAATGTATCGGCCCCGTGCGCGGGAAACCATCCGGTTGTTGCTGACGCAGTAGCCTGCGTTCTCCTCGCTTGCGATGAGGGTGACTTCCGGGAACTGAGCGCGTATGATCCCGACAGAATCGTCCGTCGACGCATCGTCGTGGACGATGATCTCCAGAGGCTGATCGAAATCCTGGTTGCGGATCGATTCCAGGCACGGACCGATAACGTCTTCGCCATTGTAGTTGGCAATGCAGATCGAACAGACCGGATCCGCTGCCGAGGTTACAGCGGCTGCGTCTTGAGCCATTCCCATGTCCTTGCAAGGCCCGTTTCCAGATCCGTGGCGGGCTTCCACCCCGCATGTCGATTCAGCTTGGAACAATCCAGGACAACCGACCGGACGTCGATCGAACGTCCGGCGCGGTATTCCTTTCGAATCCGCCCGCCCGTCACCGACTCGACAAGGTCGCACAGCCGGTTGATGCTGACCCCCGAGCCGTAACCCACATTGAAGACATCGATCGTCCTGGCCGCCTGTCCCCTTTCCACGAGGCGAACGCAGGCATCTACAAAATCCTCAATGTAGATGAAGTCACGGATATTTTCCCCGTCCCCCCAGATCTCCACGGGGCGATCCCGCCGCAGATGTTCCAGCATGCCGCGCACGATGCCGAACCCTTTCCGATAGGGCTGGCCCGGGCCGTAGAAGTTCGAGGGCCTCAGGATGGTCACGCCTCGTCCGAATTGCCTGCAGTAGGCCTGCAGAAAGGCCTCCATCGCGATCTTGCCCGCCCCGTGGTAGGAGAGAGGCGACAGGGGCTGGTCCTCGTCCACCGGCAGGGTTCGGGGGTTTCCGTAGACCGTCCCGCCCGAGGAGACGAAGAAAAGATGAACGTGCTCGTATTTCTGCAGGATGTCGAGGAACCGCAGGGCAGGCCCGAGGTTCAGCTCGGATTCCCACATCGGTTCGGAGGCCGAAGTTCCCGGCGTGCTGTCCGAGGCCAGGTAGAAGACCGACCGGCATTCGGGCAACAGCGCGTGCAGCAGTTTTGCATTGTCCAGGGGGCTGGTGTGCAGAACCGCACGACCGCCGAACTGCATGGGCACGGGCCGCCGCGCGACGAGGTGGACCCGGTGGCCGGCTGCGGTCAGGCGGGGCGCCAGTGCCTGGCCGACAAACCCCGTCCCGCCGATGAGCAGCGTTTCGTTTTCCATCTGCCTTTCTACCTCACAACGGTCCGATAGGCGTCCACGTAACGCGTCGCACAGTCACTCCAGGTCCCTATGTTTTCCAGGACCCACGTTCTGGCCCGCTTTCCCATCTGCAAGTTGTTCTCTCTGTTCCCGAGCCAGGCGACGGCCTCGAGAAATTCATCTTGCGACGACACGAGCCAACCGGTTTCCCCGTGCCGGATTACGTCCCGGTGAGCCGGCTGATCGGATGCGATGACGGGCAACCCCGAGGCCATCGCTTCGAGGATCACCTGAGGCCTTCCCTCGTCGTGTTGGCTCAGTGTAATGAGACCCGCCGCCTCAGGGAACCATTTTTCCCTCAGCTCCCGGGGATGCGTGGCTCCGTGAAAGCGGACCCAGGGGGGCATGTCGATCTTCTCCTGCATGGGCCCCAGGACGTGCAGCTCATCCTCCTTGCCGAAAAGCCCTTCCCCCCACGGGAAGAGATGTCCCATCTTCTTTGCCGTTACCCGGAGGACAACCAGCCACTTGCGCCGTTTTCCGGCATGATCGCGCCGTATTTCGAACCACGGCGGATCGACTCCAAAGGGAATCGTTCGGATTTCCGCAAGATCGCCGAACAGGGTATCCAGGCGCCCAGTCATCCACCCGGCGTTGGGCGCGATCACGGCTCTCCTGCGCCCGAGTGCAGCCCTCAGCAGATTGACCATGCCGGGCCGATCCAGCAGCGCGAAATCGGTCCCCAGCACGCTGATCACGGCGGGTTTGTCGATGCCCCACAGGGGAATGGCATTTTGCAGCCAGTTGACATGAAAGAGATCGACGTCCGCGGCTCTCCGGTATGCCCTCCTCTGCAGCCCGAGCAGCCGGAGAACGGTGCCCGACGCCTTCCACCCCTCGCTGCGCAACAGATGCGCGATGCCCCCGGAGGCAAGCATGCCCTGAAGCCACGCCAATTCCTCGGCCGTTAATATATTCGAGACCCCATCCGGGACGTCGCCGGGCGGAGCGCAAAGCCGAAGATCCACCGACTCCGCAGCTGCAAGGGCATAGACCAGGTTCTTGATGAAGGGAACCTTCCAGTCATCGGGACCTCGTGGATAGGATGTGCTCACCAGTAGGACGCGCATATGCCGGATTTTGCAAGGTCGGTGCCAGACCAGGTCCCCGCCCTGCGCGGGCGGTCTGCCGTTTCAGCCACCCGGAGCGGCAGTTTCATGGGAGATGCGGCGAACGTTCGCGAACCGTGCCGCGCATCGACAAAAAGACGATTGATTATAATGCCTTGGCAATGTTATTGCAGCTTTCATACAGGATTCTCCCGGGAAGCCGGCATCCGGGATTGTGTTTATCCCTTTGTTGTGCTTAAGAAAGGCCGACCCGGTCCCCCACTGCACCCTGTCACAGCGGATCGTCAGGCCGGAATGCGGGTACTGACGACCGCGGCCGAACGAGGGCCGTCATGATGATCGAGAAAGAGAGCGTTGCCTCAACACGTGCAGCAGCACAATCCGGCGGGCGCGGCCTTGCGTTCGCCGTGGTCTCCCTGCTGGTCATGCTGTTGATCATCTACAGCAACAGCTTTTTCGGCGAATGGCACTTCGACGATTATCACAACATCGTCGACAATCGCAATGTCCATCTCCAGACCCTTTCCTGGGATGACATCCGCCAGACCTTCTACGGGACAGCGGTGGAACCCCGGGGCTGGCACCTGACCCGTCCCCTGTCCTACCTCACCTTCGGACTTAACTATTTCTTCGGGGGGACGGCCGTCACCGGCTATCACGTCGTCAACTTCCTGATCCACGCACTGACGGCGTTCTTCCTGTTCCTGCTGGTCCGGCTCACCCTGACGCTGCCGCCCATGAGGGAGAAGTACGGCGCCGTCGCGTACCCCGTGGCCCTGCTGTCGTCGTTTCTCTGGGCTACAAGCCCCCTGCACGTCCATGCCGTCTCGATCATCGTGCAGCGGATGGCGAGCATGGCCGGGCTCTTTTACGTCGCGTCGCTATATTTCTACGCCCGGGGCCGAAGGGCGGAAGCGGGGCGTCTCCGCATCGCATGGTACTTCTTCGGCGGCCTGGCCGCCCTCGCGGCTTTTGCCACCAAGGAGAACACGGCCGTCTTACCGATCACCATCTTGCTCTACGACCTTTTTTTCATCCAGGGGATCTCTGCCGGGTCCGTGCGGAGAACCATGAGGTGGGCGGTTCTGCCGCTCGCAGTCGCGATCGGGCTGGGTCTGCTCTACACCGACTTCACCATGGAGCGCGCCGTCTACGAGTCGGGCGTGAGGCCGTTCTCGCCGCTGGAGCGGCTCCTGACGCAAGGGAGGGTTCTCTTCTTCTACGTGTCTCTGCTCCTCTACCCGATTCCTTCCAGGCTGACGCTCCTGCACGACATCGACATCTCGCGCAGCCTGATCGACCCGTGGACGACGCTTGCGGCCATTGCAGGGATCATCCTCAGCCTCTCATTGGCAATCCTGAAGGCCCGGCAATACCCCTTGATCTCCTTCGCGGTCCTCTTTTTCTTTCTGAATCACCTCATCGAAGGGACCATCATCCCCTTGGAGTTGATCTTCGAGCACCGCAACTACATCCCGTCGATGTTCTTCTTCGTGCCGATCGCGACTGTCATGGTCAACGTGCTGCACTATTTTTCATACAGCAGGAAATTTCAGATTTTCATGGCAGGGGGATTTGCGCTTCTTCTGGCTTTTCAAGGCCACACGACCTTCGAGCGAAACGAGGTTGTCAGCTCCGACCTTCATCTCTGGCTTGACAACGTTCAGAAGTCCCCTAATATCAGCCGTCCCCGCATCAACCTGGCCAAGCATTACTACGAGGCTGGGATGTATGAGCAGGCCGTCAGGGAATTTGAGACAGCCGAGGGTCTGAACCGGGACACCAATCTGCGGCAGGTAGGGATTGCGTCTTACGGCTTGGGACTTTATTACCTCAAAGAAGCCAAGGACATAGGCCGGGCGGAGGAGCAGTTCATCAAGGCCCTGGATCGATTCCCGGGGTTCGCTTCTGCCGTTGTCGGTCTTGCGACGATTCACCTGCAAAGGGGGGACGTCGAGAAGGCATGGGCCTTGATCAAGGTACACGCGCCCCGGCAGCCGAACAATACCGAGATAATGAACTGCTACGGTCTGGTGCTCCTGAAAAAAGGAAATGCGAGGGACGCCCTCAAGTCGGCGGCATCGGCCATGAGATTGAGGTGGACCGACCCGAGGCCCTGGGAAATCTCGGGGGAGGCATGGCGGCAGCTGGGCTGCTGGAAGAAGGCGGCACAGTGCTGGGAGGAAGCTCTCCGACTGAACCCGGCCAATGCGCGTGCCCTACTTGCACTTGTGGAAATCTACGAGCGGGTCAAAGACAGGCCCGCCCTCGCGCGTGTCACGGCGCGGTGTCTTGTCCGGAAAGAAACGGAAACCCTCCGCGCGTGGCTCGACGACCTCGCGGCCCTGAATGCCGCGGCGGTCTACGAGGTCGACCCGCACAAGCTCGCACGAATCATTCGAGACGACGTGAAGCGTCAGGTCTTGGAAAGATGAGCCGGATTGTCTACTTCGGCATCGTCCAGACACCGCTGCTCGTGCCCGGGATGCCGCCTCTACCCGCTGCCTCGATGCGGATATCCGAGGAGGCCGGAAGGACGGAGAGCGTCAGGATGTAGTCGCCGACGCTTGTCGTGGCCCCCACGACTTCTACAAGGCTCGAGGGGGTTGGGGGAAAGCTCCTGTCGAGAAAGAATCGTGCATACCCCATGGAAAGGCGGGATTTCCCTTCAACGACGGCCTGCAGGGCCGCGCGATTCTGGGATTCGCGTGTGAGATCATAGTATTTCGGCACTGCGATGGAGGCGAGAACACCCAGAATGACGAGGATGGCGACAAGCTCGATCAGGGTGAATCCCCTCTGGGAAACGGGCAAAGACATGGACGCGTTACAGCCTCATTCCTTTATTTTGCACCTGGAACGAAACCGCACACGCCGTCCCTGCACAATGGGAGCGGCTCCGTGAAAAGCCGCCTCCCCGAGGGGGGTACGATCGACGAGAGGCCGCGAAGGAGGAGCGGCCCCCGCCCATCGATTGGTTTATAAGACTCGCGCGAATGCGGTTATTGCGGTTTGATCCAAGTCCCCGTGTTGAAAATCTGTGCGGGGTTGCTCTTTAGCCGAGCTGTAATGATGACGTTGCTACCTGATGCTGAAAATGACAGCGAGTAATCTCCAGCGTCTGTGGCCGCCACGGCAACGAGCGAGGCCGTTGATGGAATTGCACCGCTTCTTTCCAGCAGAAATTTCGCGAATTGATTAGAAAGTCTAGACTTTCCCTCAGCCACTGCCTGCATGGCGGCCTTTTTTGAGGCTTCCTCCGTAAGGTTCATGAACCTCGGCACGGCCACGGCCGCGAGGATGCCCAGGATCACCAGCACGGCGATGATTTCGATCAACGTAAAACCTTTCTGATTGCGCACTTTCGATCGCCTCCTTGACATGGTCAAATGCCCTCCTTCACGTGTAGTTTTCTCTCTCTCGAAACTCCGACAACCCCATTTATCGCACGTTCGTGCGGCGACCGGCCGGCGCCTTCGGGTTTCCCCTTCCCGTCGGCACCCATCCGAAAGGTGGCGCATTGTAAATCATTCCATCCCGTATTTCCACAGTTTTTCGGTCTCCAGGGCCCTGGAGATCCTCCCCGCGCTGCCTGCCGGCCGGCCAAGCCATACGGGGTGAAGCCCCTGGTCAACGGGTGATCGGCCGCCACAACCGGATGCCGGTCCTTCGAGATGACCTGCAAATTCTCGGAGCATCATCCGTGCCACGGGAGAAACCCGCCGACCCGCGAAAAGGCAAAGGCCGTGCGTTATCGGCCACTTGACCCTGCTTTTTTTGCGCGGGGAGGGCCCCGCGCCTGCCTTGCCGGGCCGAAAAACTGTCATAAATTGTTGTAATGTCTACATTTTATGTAGATTTCTTGATCGTCGTGACGTCGATGTTGTACTTTTTCACCCGGTGCCACAGGCTTCGCTCCTTGATCCCCAGGATCTGCGCCGCCCTGACCTGCACCCCGTCGGCCCGGGTGAGGGCGTCGATGATGAACCGCTTCTCGATCTCGGCGAGCCGATCATCGAGGTTGGCCTGTTCCGGCACCTCCTGCATGGCCTGACCGACGATACCCCCCGAGATCTGGGCCGGCAGATGCTGGGGTTCGATCACCCCGTTTTCCGCCATCACGGCGGCCCGCTCGATGACGTTCTTGAGCTCCCGTACGTTGCCCGGCCACTGGAAACCCATGAGGAGCTGCAGGGCCGATGACGAGATCTCGGCCGATTTCGGGGCCGTCTCCAGGAACCCCTGAGCGAGCGCGGGGATGTCCTCCCGGCGGTCCCTCAGCGGGGGCAGGTGCAGGGAGAAGACATTGAGTCGGTAGAAGAGGTCCTCCCGGAACTTTCCTTCCTGGACCAGCTTCATGAGGTTCTTGTTCGTCGAGGCGATGATGCGGATATCGACCCGGATGGGTTTCGTCCCGCCCACCCGCTCGAACTCCTTCTCCTGGAGAACCCGCAGGAGCTTGGCCTGGGTTGCCAGCGGCATGTCCCCGATCTCGTCGAGCAGGATGGTGCCGCCGTGGGCCAGCTCGAACTTTCCCCGCTTCTGCGCCGTGGCGCCCGTGAAAGACCCCTTCTCGTGGCCGAAGAGCTCGCTCTCCAGCAGCCCCTCCGGGATGGCGACGCAGTTGAGCTTGATGAAGGGCCCCTCCTTGCGAAGGCTGTGCTGGTAGATGCTCTGGGCGACCAGCTCCTTGCCCGTGCCGCTCTCCCCCGTGATGAGCACCGTGGCGTCCGTCGGGGCCACCTTGAGGATCTGGCTGAAGATCCCTCGCATGACCTTGCTCTGGCCGATGATCTCGGGGAAGAGCTCGCGCGCCTCCACCTTGGAGAGGAGGCTCGTCACCTGCTCGAAGATGATGTTGAACTGGCTGATGTCGTCGGCCTTCTGGTCCACGGCGCTCTGGATCTGGGACTTCGGGAAGGCGGGCAGGTTCTCGGCGTCGCGGATGAATTTCTTGATGGGCCGCAGGATGAGCCAGGTCACCAGCAGCGCGCACAGGAAGGTGAACAGCGCGATGCCGATCCCCCAGGTCCTGAGCAGCCACGGCGTCTCCGCTGGGTACTTCGTGTAGAAGTCGACGAGCTGGTACGTGACGATCACGGCAAAGACCGTGATGCCGCTGAAGATGATCGGGATCAGGACGTAGAGGCTGATCTGGAACCGTGATTTCTGCATGTCGGCCTTAAAACCCCTTGGTGGCGATCTTGGTCAGATCCCACATGGGCAGGAAGACGGCAAGGGCGAAAAACCCGACGACGAAGGCCAGGCCCACGACCAGGACCGGCCCGATGGCATCGGAGAGGCGCTTGACCGCGAAGGCCACCTCGTCGTCGTAGTGGACGGAGACGGCCTGGAGCATCTCGTCGAGCTGGCCCGACTCCTCCCCGATCGCGACCATCTGGATGACCATGGGCGTGAAGTAGCGTGCCGTGCTCAGGGGCCCCGAGATCCCCCGGCCCTCCTCGACACGGTCCCGCACTTGGTCGAACTCCCGGGCGATGGCCGTGTTGCCGATCGTCCCCGAGAGGATCTGCAGGGAGTTCATGACGGGCACGCCGCTGGCCTGGAGGATGGAGAAGATGCTGGCGAAGCGGGACATGGCCGACTTCATGAACAGGGGCCCCAGCAGGGGGACCCGCAGCAGGAAGGCGTCCCGCACAAAGCGGCCCTGCTCGGTCCTGAAATAGTAGCCCGCTGCCGCGATCAGGCCGATCAGCAGGGCGAGCGTGACGAACCAGTAATCCGTCAGGAGGCGGTGGAGAAACAGGCTCACCTTCGTCGGCCACGGCAGTTCGACGCCCACGCGGGCGAAGATGCCCACGAAGCGGGGGATGACGTAGTTGAGCAGCACGAAGAAGGCGATGCCCAGGGCCGCCACGACGATGATCGGGTACTGGAGGGCCGACTTCACGTCGGACTTGATCTTGTGCTCGTGCTCCAGGATGTAGATGAGCCGCTGCAGGACCTCCGGGATCGTGCCGCTGGCCTCGCCGGCCTTGATCATGCTTCGGTACAGGGCGTTGAAGGTCTTGGGGTGCTTCGCCATGGCGTCGGAAAGCGGCGCGCCTTCCCGCACGTCCTGGGAGATCTCCGTCACGATCTGCTTGAGCTTCGGGTTGGCCACCTGCACCTCGAGGACCTCCAGGAGCCGCATGATCGGGACACCGGCGAGGAACATGGTGCGGAACTGCTTCGTGAAGAGGATGAGCTCCTGCATGGAGACTCCGCCCACCCTCTGCTGCAGGCTCGTCCAGGAGATCCCGGGGAGGATGGCGCGCTCCGACGCCCCTGCGACCCGGGAAGGGATCCAGCCGCGGTTGAGCAGGAGCGTCCGGGCCGCATCGGGCGAATCCGCCTCGATCGTGCCGTTGACGCTCGCACCGGTCTCGTTGATGGCTTCGTAGGAATATTTCGGCATCGTCAATACAATGACAAGGGATTCGTGACCCGTCTACCTTCCCCTCGACCCTCTGCGCCTCTACACCATGACCGCCGCCGAGGCCTCCTCGATGGTGGTCACACCGGAGAGCACCTTGCTCATGGCGTCGTCCTTGAGGGTCCGCAGCTTGCCCTTCTGCTTGAGGGTCCGGCTGATCTCCTGGGCCGCCATCCCCCGCAGGATCATGTCCTGGACCTCCTCGTCGTTGACAACGATCTCGAAGATCCCCGTCCGCCCCCGGTAGCCCGTCCCCATGCAGGCCGGGCAGCCCCGGCCGCGCTGGAAATTGGCCCCGTCGACCTGCAGGCCCCAGGCGGCGATCACCTTCTCGTTGGGCCGGTATCGCTCCACGCAGTAGGGGCAGATGGTCCGGACGAGCCGCTGGGCGAAGGTCGCCAGCAGCACCGACGAGACGAGGAACCGCTCGATCCCCATGTCGATGAGGCGGGTGATGGCCCCCGCGGCGTCGTTGGTGTGCACCGTGCTCAGCACCCGGTGCCCCGTGAGGGCCGCCTGCACGGAGATGCCCGCCGTCTCGGCGTCGCGGATCTCGCCGACCATGATCACGTCGGGGTCCTGGCGCAGGATCGACCGCAGGCCGCTCGCGAAGGTCATGCCGGCCTTTCGGTTGAGCTGGACCTGGCGCACCTTCTCGACGCGGTACTCGACGGGGTCCTCCAAGGTGATGATGTGGATGTCGGGCCGGTTGATCTCGCGGATGATGGCGTAGAGGCTCGTGCTCTTGCCGCTGCCCGTGGGGCCCGAGCTGAGGATCATCCCGTAGGGCTTGTTGATGATGGAGTCGATCTTGTCGCGGTCCTCCTTGACCATCCCCAGACGGTCGAGCGAGTAGACGCCGGCGCCCATGTCCAGCAGCCGCAGGACCAGGTTCTCGCCGTAGATCGTCGGGATGGAGGAGACGCGGACGTTGATCTCCTTGTTCTCCATCTTGACGGTGAAGCGGCCGTCCTGGGGAATGCGGGAGGTGGCGATGTCCATGTTCGCGAGGATCTTGATGCGCGAAATGATGGGCAGGAACATCTGCTTGGGCGGCGCGGGCACCTCGTGGAGCCTGCCGTCGATGCGGAACCGCACCTGCACGTTCTTCATCTGGGGGCTGATGTGGATGTCGCTGGCCCCCTCCCGGACCGCCTGGGAGATGATGGAATTCACGAGGCGCACGATGGGCGCCTCCTCGGCCATCCCCATGATGGAGCTGGGGCTCACCTGCAGATCGTCGGTGTATTCGGCGGCCGCCTCGGCGTCGACACCGGAGTCGAACTTCATCTCCTCGAGGCTCTCCAGCACCCCGCCCAGCCCCGACTGCATGCCGTAGATCTGGCCGATGAGCTGGTTGAGCTCGCGCTCCGTGCAGACGACCGTCTCGACCTCCTCGTTGGTGAGCGACTCGATGTAGTCCAGGGCGTTGATGTCCACCGGGTCCGTCATGGCGATCGTGAGCAGACGGCCTTTTCTCTTGAGCGGCGCCACCTGGTACTTCTGGGCCGTCTCGGCGGGGAAGACGGCGGCGAGGCTGAGATCGACGGGATACTTGTCGGGGTGGTACTTTTCGATCTTGAGCTGCCGGCTCAGCAGGTCGACCATCTGGGTTTCCGACAGGATGCCCTGCTGGATCAGCAGCTTGCCGAGTTTCATCCCCGTCTTCTTCTGCTCGCCGAGAAAATGCCTGAGCTGTTCCTCGTTGAGGACCTCGGCATCGATGAGCATTTCACCCAGTTTCTTTCGGACTCTCAAGGTCTTGCCCTTTCCTTCCTTCGGTTTTACGGTCTGCACGCGCCCCGTCGTGCCCCTGCCGTCCGCGGGCCCGGCCCGGCGTACCCGCGGGGGACGGCGGTCAGCGCGCCCCCGACGGGGACTGCGGCACAGCGGGCGCCTCCCGCGGGAGGCTCTTCCGGAACAGGGGGGCCGCTGTCGGTCCGGCCGCGCCGGCCATGGCCGCCGCGGGCTGCCAGGGAACCGACGGCGCCGAGGCCAGGGGGTGGACGGTCTTGTCCGAGATCCGCGCCTGGTAGGCCGGCGGCGTGCGCTCGCCCGACGAACCGGTCTTGTCGGGCCGCACCGAGACCCCGGCGAGAACGGCCAGGGCCGAGACCGCCAGCACGGCGGCCACCCCCCAGCCGATCCGGCGCCGCCTCCTTCGGTACGCGGTGCGGTTCCGCAGGCACGACTGCACGAGCAGCCACCCCGCCCGCGAGCGGTTGCGGACGATCATCGCCAGGATGACCTGGTGGCAGAGCATGACCACCTTGCGCGGCACGCCGCCCGTGGCCAGGTAGATGGCCGCGAGGGCCGGCAGGGTGAACTCGACGGGATCGTGGCCGGCCTGGCTCGCCTGGGCGATGCGGTGCTCGATCATCCGGCGCATCTGGGTAAAGCCCAGCGGCCCGAGGCGCAGGCAGACGTTCATCCGGTCGGCGAAGTTCTCCCGGCGCTCGAGGACGGCGTTGAACTCCGGCTGGGCGAACAGGACGATCTGCAGGAGCTTGAAGCGGTTCGTCTCGTAGTTGAGGAACTCTCTCAGAATCTCGATGCAGAACCCCGGGAGCTTCTGCCCCTCGTCGATGATGAGGACGACGATCTTGTCCTCATCGATCCCCCGGCGGAAAAGGTACTGCTTGATCGCCTCCTTGAGCTGCCACTCCGTCAGGCCGCGGGTGGAATCCACGGCGCCCAGCATCCGGGCGATGCCCGCCAGGAACTGGATGGGCCCCCCGAAATCGGGGTCCATGAGCAGGTGGAACTCCACGGTGTCGTCCCCGTGGAGCTTGCGGATCAGCATGCGGGAAAGCGTCGTTTTCCCCGTCCCCACGTCCCCGATGACGACGTTGAGCCCCCGGCGCAGGCGGATGGAGATCTCCAGCTGCTGGAGGCAGTGGACGTGCTGGGGGGCCTCGAAGAAGAACTCCGGCTCCGGGGAGTTGGAGAAGGGTTCCCGGTCGAGGTTGAGGATCTCGAAGTAGCTCATGGCTGTCTGCCCGGTGTCGACCCGGGGGCCTCCTTCTGCGCCGGGGCCGGCGCCTCGGCGGGCGCGGCGGGTGCCGGTGCGGCGGCGGCCGGATCCGCCTGGAGGGCCGCCGACGCCTTGAGGATGTGGGGCGTGATGAAGATGAGCACCTCCTCCATCGACTCGGCCCGGTCTTCACCCTTGAACAGGTACCCGATCCCCGGGATGTCCTTGAGGCCGGGGAAGCCGGTGTCGGTCAGCAGGCTGCGCTGCTTCGTCAGGCCGGAGATCACGATGGTTTCCGAGTCCTGAACGATCAGGGTGGTCTCCGTCTGCTTCTTGATGATGTAGGGGTTGCCCTGGACGCTCCGGGTCGAGTCCACCTCGTCCTTCTTGACCTTGATCTTCATCTTGAGGTTCTTGCCGTCGATGACGTGGGGCGTGATCTCGAGCCGCAGCACGGCGTCCTCGAACTTGACCTCCTGGGTCACCACGCCGCTCGAGGTGCTCGTGGCCACGTAGGGGACCCGCTCGCCGTTTTCCGTGTAGGCCATCTGGTTGTCCAGCGTCGTGATGGACGGGCTCGACAGGATGTTGAGCTTGCCGTCCTTCTGCAGGGCCTGGAGCTGCACCTCCAGGACGCTGCCGCCGATCGTGCCGAAGATGAGGCCCAGCGACCCCGCGCCGCCCGCGGCGGCGATGGCCGCCGGGTTGGCCGGGAAGTTCAAGCCGAAGCCCTGGCCGGCGATGCCCGTGGAGCCGTAGGTCGGGGTGTAGCCGCCCGAGGTGGGGGGGGTCGTCGTCGACCCGCCCGACCCGCCGGGGGTGACGTAGTAGTTCTGACCTCCCCACCGGTTGGCGTAGACGCCGCCCCACTGCACGCCCAGGGCGCGCGCCGTGTCCTTCGAGGCCTCGACGATGTTGGCCTTGATGAGGATCTGGGCCGTGGGCTTGTCGAGCCGCTCGATCATGGGGATCATCCGCTTCAGATCGTCCCGGGTGGCCTGGATGATCATGGAATTGGTGTGCTGATCCACGAGGATGGAGCCGCGGACCTTGCCGTCCCTGTCCTTCGTGAGGAGCTCCTTGAGGCTGTCGCGCAGCTTGCCGGCGTCGGCGTAGTCCACGGAGACGACCATGGTGAGGAGCTTCTGGCCGCGGATGCGGTCTCGGGCGGCGTCGAGCTTGATGTCGCGCTCCATGTCCTCCACGGTCATGATGCGGATGATGTCGCCCTCCCAGGCATAGGAGAGGCCGTTGGTTTTCAGGATGCCCAAAAACGCCTGGTCCCAGGGCTTGTTCTCGATGTTGATGGAGGTCTCCCCCTTGACGCCGGAGCGCAGCATGATGTTGACGTCGGCTGCCTGGGCGAGGGCCCGGAGGATGACGTTGATGTCCACGTTGTGCATCCGCAGCGACACGCGCCGCGTCGGCAGGGGCTTTTCCTTCCGGGCCGCCTCGTCGGTGACGAGCTCGTCCTCCTCGAGGGGCGGCATGTCCATGATCCGCGCCCGCGGCGTCGGCGAGTGGCCCTTCGAGGTCTCCGCCATGGTGCTCCACTTTTCGAAGAAGGGGTCCTTCACCTGCTTGAGGTCCTTCGTGCAGCCCGCGAGCGAAATACCGATCACAGGGATCAGCCACCAGCACATCCACCGGGTAAGGGCTCTGGGTTTCAAGGCCTGTCTCCTCTAGAAGGTTTCGTCCTTCAGTTTGATGACGATGTTTCTCTGGCTCTGCCGGTCGTTGATCACCACCCGGGTGGCTTCCACGCTCTTGAGATAGAAGGCGCCGCCGAAATCGAGCTTCTCGCCGACCTGGTAGGTGTTGCCGTTGATGACGGCCAGTTTCTTCCCGCCCATGTCGACAAACCCCGAGTAAACGATGTCGGGGCCGCCCGTCCCGCCGGGGCCCGCCTTGGCCGCCGCGGGCATGACCTTCTTGTAAAAGGGATCCTTCGCCCAGGCCGCTTCCGCCCTGGCGATCACGTAATTCTCCGTCGGCGAGGATGCCACCTTCTTGAGCTCCGCGGCGATCTCCTGAATGATCTTCTCCGAGCCCGTGTACTGCTCCGCCGGCTTGGCCCCCTGCCCCGTGACGGCGGGCGAGAGATAATACACGAGGGCAAAGAGGATCGAGAAAATCATGATGCCGACGATGATCTTTTCACGCTTGCTCATGGAGCACTTCCCCCTGTCGTCCGTGCGGAAGCCGGCCGAGGCCGGTCAGCCGACGGCGAGCCACACCTTGAGCCGGAATTCCTTGGTCCCCGGCACCTGCTGGATCTCGATCTCCTCGATCTTCTCGAGGTAGGGCCGGTCGCCCAGCTCGATCAGGAAATTGCGGAACTGGTAGTAATCCCCCTTCAGGGTCGCATGCACGAGCAGGACCGTCGAGCCGCCGACCAGGGAGTTGATGTCGGGGTTGACGGACACGAGGTCGAGCTTCGCCTTCTGGGCCATGTCGCGGAAGATCAGCGAGATCCGGTCCTTCTGCTCCGCGGAGAGTTTCGCCTTCGCCGGCAGCGGGAGATGCCGCTCCGTCTTGACCTTCATCCGGTCGAAGAGCTGCTTGGTCATGGGCGCGTAGCTCTGGTGGGTGTTGATCTTCGTGTTGAGCTCGTGGATCTCCCGGTCCAGCCGGGCGATCGTCCGGTGGTTGTAGAACCCGATCCAGACGAGAATCAGGATGATGCCGAGCCCTGCGATCAGCAGCGTCAGGCTTCGCGTCGCGAAGGGGATGTTTTTCCGCAGTTCCATGGTTCACCCGGCTAGAGCTTGATGTTCAGGACGAAGTGCAGGACTTCCCCCTCGGCCTTGTTCTGCTGCAGCGGCTCGACGACGCTCCGCTGCACGGTCGCCTCCCGGACCAGGGGAGAGCCCTTGAGCCGGAGCACGTAGCTCGAGAGGGCGCCTTCGAGCATGCTCCTGTCGCCCATGACGATCCCGTCGATCTCCAGGGTCTTGGCCGCGGCCTCGGCCGGCTTTGCCGGCGCGGCGCCTTTTTCCGCCGCCTTGGCCGCGGGAGCGCCCTTTCCCTCGGGTTTTCCGAGGCTCGTCCTGACCTTCAGGAACCGGACATTCTCGGGCGTGAGGGCCGACAGTTCGCTCAGGACGGCCATGCCCAGGTACCGCTCGCTGTATTCCTTCTTCAGGCGCCGCTCCTCCCGGTCCTTGGCCGCCATCTGGAGGATGAGCTTCGTGTCGACCATGAGGTTGAGCGACGAGAGCTGCTGGTTGAGCTCGGCGATGGTCGCTTTTTTCTTCGACGCGATGCGTTCCTGCCAGGCGAAGGCGGTGAGCCCCGTGATGATGATGCCGGCGAGGGAAAAGAGGATGACCCGGTTGAGCCGGCTCACCGTGGCCATCTTCTCCTTTTCCTTGTACGTGAACAGCAGGTTGGGCGTCCTCGCGTTGTCCGACAGGGCAAGCCCCAACGCCACGGAGAGGGCCGCCTTCTCGGAGGACGTCGCGGGGGCCGTGTATCCGGCGATGTAGGGGATGGAGGGATCCAGGGGGTCCATGACCCCGCTCTCGATCCCCAGCTGCTCCCCGATGTAGTCGATGAGGGGCCGGTAGGCGTTCACGACGCCCGAGATGTAGACCCGGCTCACCTTCTCGCCGCCGAGGTTGGCGAAGGTGCGCTCCGCCTGGCGCACGAGGCGGTCGAGGGCCGGCCGGACCATGTCGAAGATGTCCTCTTCCGAGAGGTCGTGTCCCGCATCGTCGGGAGTCAGGGCCGGCGCATCGGGGTCGAGGCTCATGATGAGCTTGCCGGCCTGCGTGGGTGTGATGGTGAAATCCATCTCCGCGGCGCCGCTCCAGCGCATGTCCCGAGTGGAGGGGCGTCTGCGGTCCGTGTAGCCCTCGACGAGGGACTCCACCATGCTGTTCATGCCCGTCTTGATGTCCCGGGTCAGGATGAGGCTGCCCCGGGAGTAGATGTCGATCCGCGCGCCCTCGCG
Source organism: Syntrophobacterales bacterium (assembly GCA_018053845.1). Taxonomy (GTDB): domain Bacteria; phylum Desulfobacterota; class Syntrophia; order Syntrophales; family UBA2192; genus UBA2192. The sequence continues at coordinate 13,786 of JAGPKU010000020.1, read as the reverse complement.
GCCGATGTAGAGGCTGGCGAGGGTTTCGCCGTAGGTCGGCATCCACCTGGTGCGGAAGAGGTTCTGGATCGCGAAGGGAGCGACGGTCAGGCCGCTCAGCGGGTAGCCCGCGTCGTTGAAGAGCTCGACGACGGCCTCCACCTCGCGCCTCGGTACCGTGTAGACCATGACGGAGGTCTTCTTGATGCCCTGCTCCACCACGTCGGACTGGACCTCGAAATCGAGGATCGTGTCCATGTCCTCGAAGGAAAGCTCCCGCTTGGCCGTCCAGTAGATGGCGTTCTCGAGCTGCTTGCGCGGGACCTTGGGGACCTTGATGAACCGGACGTCCACCTTGGACGAGGACATGAGGTTCCAGATCTGGAGACCCTTGGCGGGGCCGCAGAATTTCCCGAGCTCGGATTTCAGGAATCCCGTGAACTCGTGCGTCCCCCGGGCGGTCGTGGAGGGGATGGGCACGCGCCGGAAATCGACGAGCCTCCATTGATCGGCGGCCGTCTCTTCCACTTTCACCATCTGGAGGGCCTGGTGGCCGATGTCGACCCCGACCGTGGCGGGCCGCTGGAAAGCGGGGGCGAGGGACGAAAAAGGGCCGGCCTTTTTTCTCTTCGGCACGACGGGCCTGTAGGAGGGCTCTTCCTCGGGAGCCGCCTTTGCCTTTCCCCGGATGACGTTGAGAAGTTTTTCCGTGGAAGAAATTTCTCGGTTCGAGGCCATGCTCACCTTCTTGTCAAAAAAGGGCCCCTATGTCCGGCGACCTTCTGCGCCGCCGGCCCCCCTGTCACGGAAACAAAGATCCCCGAAACCCTTCCAGGAAAAGGGCCTCAGGCGACACATCAAAAATCGCGAATAATAATAGACAGTTACACACACGAAGAAAAGCCTTTGAAACCATTATCTATTTTGCTCTTTTTGTCAAGCTTTTTTAGGCCCCGGCAACCACTGCAACCTTTGCACAATATATGCCATAAATCAAACACTTACCCTCGAGAGGAGGGTCGCGGACGCCTCGCCTTCATTTCGTGTCCACAAATTTTGCAGGCCCATGCCGCCGGTATCCCTCCCCTGGCCAGGGGTGGAGAAAGGCATGGCGAAACGACAACTTCCTGCAAAACCGGATGACAGGGACCGGTCAAATCTGCTATGGCAATGGCACCGGGGGTCGGGACCAGACAGGGGCTGCGAGAAGGGCGCGGGATGACCGGGGAGGCAGCGATGAGACAATTTTTCGTCAGGACACAGGCGCGAACCCAGATGATCGACATCACGGGCCAGGTCCGGTCGATCCTCCGGGAAAGCGGGGTCGGCAACGGCATCTGCCTCGTCTACGTTCCCCACACGACGGCGGCCGTGACGATCAACGAAAACGCCGATCCCGACGTGCCCAGGGATATCCTCGCGCAGATGGACAAGACAATCCCCCTGCGGGGCGATTACCTGCACGGCGAGGGCAACTCGGCGGCCCACATCAAGGCGTCGCTCTTCGGGGCGTCGGAAACGGTCATCGTGGAAAAGGGAAGCCTCGTTCTCGGGACCTGGCAGTCGCTCTTCCTCTGCGAGTTCGACGGTCCCCGGACGAGGCAGGTGTGCGTCAAGATCATCCGAAGCGACTGACGCGACAGGATCAAGGCCTGATGATAAAGGATCGACGGTTTTCTTTGACCCTCGTTCCTCGGACCTGCTTCATAAAGGGCCGGCAGCATGGCCGGGGTTCATGAGGAGAGAATCGACGTGGAAGGCGCCCTCGTTACGATTCTCGGTTCCGGCACCATCGTGCCCTCGCTGCGCAGGAGCCCCTGCGCCTTCCTGCTCGAGGCGGCGGGCCGGAAACTCCTGTTCGATATCGGCCCCGGCACGATGCGTCGACTGCTCGAGGCGGGAACGGACATCGGGGAGATCGACCTGCTTTTCATCTCCCACCTTCACCCCGATCACTCGGGCGAGCTGGCCTCCTTCCTGTTCGCAAACAAGTACCCCGAGACCTCCCGGCGGCGCCGCCCCCTCACCGTGGTAGGAGCCCGGGGCCTGCGGACGCACTTCGACGGGCTCGTCGGCGTCTACGGCGAATGGGTCGTCCTTCCCGGGCACCTCTTTTCCCTGGGGGAGCTGGACAACCGCAGTCCGGACGTCTGGACGTCCGGGCCGGTCACCGTGCGGTCATGGCCGATGGCCCACACGAAAAGCAGCATCGGGTACCGCGTCGAGACGCCCGGGGGAACGGTGGTGGCCTACTCGGGCGACACGGGTCCCTGCGGAGAGCTCGTGAAGCTTGCCCGGGGGGCCGACCTCTTCCTCTGCGAGTGCTCGCTGCCCGACGGGATGAAAATCGAGGGTCACCTGACCCCTTCCGAGGCAGGCGCCGCGGCGGCCGCGGCAGGGGTTCGGCGGCTCGTCCTCACCCACTTCTACCCGGAGTGCGACGCGGCCGACATCGCGGCCCAGTGCCGGCTGACCTGGCAGGGCCCGCTGACGCTGGCCGAGGACCTGATGGAAATCCGGATCTCCCCGGCCCGGTGAAACTTGACGCTGCAGGCCGCCGACGAAAAAGCCGGCTTGCTTTCGCCGGCCGGCTTTTTTCTCACTTTTTCTCGGTCTTGATGGGGACCTTTCTGCCCTTGGCCTTCGCTTCCGCCGTCTTGGGAAGCCTGACGGTGAGCACGCCGTTCTTGAATTCGGCGTCGATCTTCTTGAGATCGATCCCCTCGGGCAGCGGGACCGTCCGCTGGAAGGTTCCGTACGAGCGCTCCACGTGGTAGAAGCTTTTGCCCTTCTCCTCTTTTTCCTCTTTCTTTTCCCCCTTGAGGGTCAGGGAATTGCCCGTCAGCATGAGTTCCACGTCCTTCTCCTCCATCCCGGGGAGCTCGGCCGTGATGCGGTATTCCTTTTCCGTCTCCTCGAGGTCCATCTTCGGGGTGAACCCGCCCCAGCGCTCCTCGGCCGCGCGGAGGGGCCTGAGGTCGAACCCGCGGAAGAAATCCTCGAAGAGCCGGTTGACCTCCCTCTGGAGAGAGAAGAGAGGAAACTCTTCCTCGCGTCTCGCCGGCGGGGTCGCCTTTGCCTGGCCCGCCGGGACCACATCCTTGATCTTGCTCGCCATGGTGTGCCTCCTTTCCAAGGGATTGCGATGCCGTTACGCCGATTTCACGCTGATCTTCCTGAGCTTCACGGGCTCCGCCTTGGGGAGGGTGAGCCTCAGGACCCCGTTTTTCACCGACGCCTCGATCTTGTCGCGGTCGATCTCGTCGGACAGGGTGAAGGCCCTCTCGTAATCGCCCGAATCGTATTCCGCGTAGGCGGCGCGGTAGCCTTCGTATGATGCGGGCTGGACCCTGCCCGAGAGGGTCAGCACGTTCTTCTCGAGGGTGATGTCGACGGACTTTTCATCCACGCCGGGCATGTCCGCCAGCAGGATGATGGCATCCTTGGTTTCGTGGATATCGACCCGGGGGATGAAAACCTTCATGGACTTCGTCCTCTCCGTTTCAACGGGCGAGGATGCCTCTCGCTTCTGGATCTCTTTTTCCGCCATGAGGGTTGCCTCCTTTCGTCACTTCTGCGTCTTGATCGCGATCTTCCTGGGTTTGTCCGCCTCCGCGCGCGGCAGCCTGACCGTCAAAACCCCCCTGTCGCAGACGGCTTCCACCTTGCCCGAGTCCACGGCAAAGGGGAGACGGAAGCTCCGGGTGAACTCGCCGCTCGCGCGTTCCCGGCGATGGGACACCTCGCCGGGCTTGAGCTCCTCCGGCTTCCTCGAACCGGACAGCCTGAGGACATTGTCGGCTACCGTGATGTCGAGACCCGCCGGGTCGACCCCGGGAACCTCGGCCGTCACGATGACATCCTGATCGGAAGCCCAGATGTTGACCGCGGGGAACATGGTGGCATACGGTGCGCTCTCACTCGAGAGAAGACGGTTGACGTCCTGCTGCAGCCGCTCCATCTCCCGCCAGGGGCTCCAGACCCTTCCGTATCGACCAAATTCCGGCCAGAACATATCGCTGCAACCTCCTTTCAAGGTTTTTGGTTTTGCCCGGGGTCCCAATCTTTCGCATGCCCCGTGTTCGCTTGTTGCCGATAAATTAAATCCGGTTTTCGGCTTGTCAAGACCGGCGGGAACGGCGGGCGAGAGGGTCGGAAGGGGACAGCGCGGCGGCCCGAGGACGGCACACGCTGCCGGAACTCGAGAGGATCAACGCCTAGAGCAGGAGAGCGCCCCGGTAGAAGAAGTACAGGCCGATCAGCTGGATCACGTGGTAGAGGTCGTTGTGGTTGAAGTGGCGGGCCGGCTTGAAGCCGCTGCGCTGGACGGCGGCGGCGGCAAAGCTCACGAGGATCGCGACGGCGATGAGCTTCGCCCCCGGCGAGCCCGTGGTAACGTAGCTCAGCCCCATGGCCCCGAGGACGAACGCCATCACGACGGAGTAGAAGACGACGACGTTGCGAAAGCGGTAATCCCGCCAGATCCAGGAGGCATAGACGAGGGAGAGGCCCAGGACGGTCCACCGCAGGATGTCGGCATCCTCGGCCGCAAGCAGGTGATAGAAGGTCCCGGCGAGCATGGCCGTCACGGATGTGCCGACGGCGATCCCCGTGATGCGCCACAGAAGCGGCACCCACCGGACGAGGGCCGTGTGCCGGACGGCGTGGATGGTCGCCCCCGCGAGGGTCCCCAGGGCGATCAGGAAAAACGACAGGGCGAAGTACCGGTGCACCGGCGCCGGGGATGCGCCGTAGACCCGAGAGCCCGCCCACACGGCCGCCGCCGCGAGGAGGACATCCGTCAGGACCGTCATCGGTTCGGGGCCGAGGAGCCCGTGCAGCCCCCGGGTTCCCTGCGGCGGCTTCTGCCCGTTCATTAGCCCTTCTCCACGGCCCGGATCACGAAGCGCTCGTCCTCGTCTTCGCCGAAGGTGCTGACGGGGTTGGGCACGGCGGCGTAGATGCGCCGGAGATCGCCGGTGCCGATCCGAAAGCTCTTCGTGGGGACGGCGGGGTTGAACATGAAATGCCCGGCCCGCAGGATGTCCTCGTCCACGTAGAAGGGCAGCGCCGGGTCCCGGTGGCCGAAGGGCGGCACCGAGCCGGGGTCGCAGCCCGTCACTTCCATCAGCTCCTCCCGGCTGGCGAAGCGGATGTCCTTCGTGCCGAACTCCTTCTTGAAGAGCCTCGCCTTGATCTCCTTTTCCGAGGTGGTGACAAGCAGGCAGTATCTCCCCTTGGCCTTCAAAAGGATGCACTTGCTGCTCGCCCCGCTCCAGCCCGCCTGCCCGCGGAAGGCGAGCGACTCCTCGCAGGAGCCGACGGGCGGGTGCTCGATCTCGTCGTAGGGGATCCCCATCCGTTCGAGAAGGTCCCGGATGGCCTGGTAGACGTCCTGTGACATGCGAAAATCCTCTTGAATCCTCCGTGCCTATCCCTTGCCAAAGGAGGGCGTCAACTTCCCCCTTTGGGCGAGGCGGACCGGGGGCGCATCCCGTCGGGCTGCGCGACCATGTCTGGCTCCTCCCCTGCCGGGCCGCCCCGCGGAGCGGAGCAGGGCGGCAACGGCGACACGATTTTCTTAGCAGAATTCTCCCTTCCTGATAAGCCGAAATCTGTGATACGCTCGCAGGCGCGCAGCCGCAAAGGAGGGGATCATGAAGACCTTCAAGATCGCCACGTACAACGTCAACTCGGTCCGCAGCCGGCTTCCCGTCGTGCTGCCCTGGCTCGAGAAGAACCGGCCCGCGGTGCTGTGCCTGCAGGAAACCAAGGTGGAAGACGCCAGGTTCCCGGCAAGGGAGTTCGAGGAGGCAGGCTGGAACGTGGTCTACCGCGGGGGCAAGGGATACAACGGCGTGGCCATCGTATCCTCGGGGAAAGCCGACCGGGTGTCCCTCGGCCTCGACGACGGCGGCCCCGCCGACGAGGACCGCCTGATCCGGGCCGTCTTCTCGGGGATCGCCGTGGTCAACACGTACGTCCCCCAGGGCGTCGAGCGGGAGAGCCCGAGGTTCGCCTACAAGCTCGAGTGGTTCAGGCGCCTCCGGAAATTCTTCGCAAGACACTTCAAGCCGGACCAGATGATCCTGTGGTGCGGCGACCTCAATGTGGCCCGCGAGGCAATCGACGTGCACAACCCCAAGAGGCTCCTGGGGCACGTGGACTTCACGCCCGAGGTCTGGGAGGGGTTTGACCACGTGAAGGACTGGGGGTTCGTGGACGTCTTCCGCAAGCATCACCCGGGGGAGCCCAACCAGTATTCCTTCTTCGATTACCGGGTGCCCAAGTCGGTGGAGCGGGGGCTCGGGTGGCGCGTGGATCACATCCTGGCCACGGCGCCGCTGGCGAAGAAGTCCGTCGACTGCTGGATCGACCTGGAGCCGAGGAAAGCCGAGAAGCCCTCGGACCACACGCCTGTCGTCGCCGAATTCAAACTCTAGGCGGATGACCCGCTGTTTGCCGTTTGTTTGTCCGGCAGCATCATGCCGGTGAAAATCGGAAGAGCAGAAGTGAGGAAGAGCGGATCAGAAAAGAAATCTTCCACCAACGCCGATCTTCCGCTCTTCGTCACTTCCGCACTGCACGACCGCAGCGATGACGGACAACACAAAATCCGCGGACAACACTTTCGTCCTGCACGACGGGCTCCGGGCGGCCTGGCCCATCTGCCTGGGCTACATCCCCATCGGGTTGGCCTTCGGCGTGCTCGCCCAGAAGGCGGGCCTCTCGCCGCTTGCCGTCGCGCTGATGTCGGCGCTCGTCTTCGCGGGCAGCGCCCAGTACATCGCCGTGGCCATGCTGGGGGCGGGGGCGGGGATCCCCGCAATCATCGCCACGACCTTCACCGTCAACCTGCGTCACCTGCTCATGAGCTCCGCCCTTTCCGTCCACCTCAAGGGGATTGACAAGCGCCGGCTCACGCTTTTTGCCTACGGGATCACCGACGAGAGCTTCGCCCTGAACCTGGTGCGGTTCCGGGAGGGGGGCTGGGACTGGCGGCGGGCGCTGACGGTCAACCACGTCACCAATGCCTTCTGGGTGACGAGCACCGCAGCGGGCGCGCTGGGCGGGGCCCTGATCCCGGCACATGCCTTCGGGATCGATTACGCGCTCATGGGGATGTTCCTGTGCCTGCTCGTCTATCAGTTGAGGGGAGGGATTTACGTCCTGACCGCCGCGATTGCCGGGAGTTCGGCGGTGGCGATCTCGCTGACCGTCCCCGGCAACAGCTACATCGTGGCGGCTTCGGTCATCGCCGCCACGGCGGGTCTTTTCATCCGGAGGAGATGGCCTTCACGGATCACATCCTCTCCCCCGGCGGGAAAAGATCGGCGGTAAGGGGAACGTGCAGCACAAGCAGCAAGCAACGAGTGTCATTCCCGGCTTGACCGGGAATCCTCACATGGACTGGATCCCCGCTTCCGCGAGGATGACCATGAACCCGGGAAAAGGGTCTTTCAAGGGATGATCACGCAGGAGTACCTTCTTTTATGCCTCGGGATGGGCCTCGTCACCTACGTGCCGCGGTGGGCGCCCCTGGTCGCCCTCTCGCAGCGTTCGCTGCCGCGCTGGCTCGAGGAGTGGCTCGACCTCATACCGGCGGCGATCCTCAGCGCCCTGATCCTGCCGGCGTTGCTGACCGCCGGAGAGCCCCGGCAGCTGTCGCTCTGGAACATCGACCTGCTCGTGGCGGCGCCCGTGTTCCTGTTCGCCCTGCGGACGCGTTCCCTGGGGGGCACCGTCGTGCTCGGGATGGCCCTCTACTGGCTGGCGGGGAGGGTCCTCGGATGATCTACGCCAAGCTCTTCCTCACGGCGGTCTTCTGGGGCGGGACCTTCGTCGCGGGCCGCGTCCTCGCCCGGGAAGTGGAGCCCTACGCGGGCTCCTTCCTGCGGTTCCTCGTCGCCTCGGTGTGCATGTTCCCCCTGGTCCGGCACCTCGAGGGACGGCTTCAATCGCTCGGCAGGAAGCCGGCCCTTTTCGTCATCCTCTCGGGCATGACGGGCGTCTTCCTCTACAACGTGTTTTTCCTCACGGGCATGCAGACCGTGCAGGCGGGCCGCGCGTCGGTCATCGTGGCCTCCAACCCGGTGCTCATCTCCCTCTTTGCAGCGCTGCTGTTCCGGGGCGAGAAGATGACCCTGCTCAAAGCCGTCGGGGTCGCGCTGTCCGTCTGCGGCGCCGTCTACGTGATCACGCGCGGCAACCCGGGGGAGATCCTCCAGGGGGCGATCGGCCGGGGCGAGCTGTTCATTTTCGGCTGCGTCGCCAGCTGGGTGTCCTATTCGCTCATCGGCAAGATCGTCATGCGGGACGTGCGGCCCGTCTCGGCGGTGACCTATGCCTGTCTCGTCGGCTCGGCGGCCCTCCTGCCGCCGGCCCTCGTCGAGGGGATGGCGGGCAGCCTCGGGAGCTACTCGCTTTCCGCATGGCTCTCGATCGTCTACCTGGGCTTCTTCGGCACCTGCCTCGGGTTCATCTGGTACTACGAGGGAATCAGGGAGATCGGTCCCTCGAAGGCGGGGGTGTTCATCAACTTCGTGCCCATCAGCGCCGTCATCATGTCCTTTTTCCTGCTCGGCGAGTCGATCGATGCCTCGCTGCTCATCGGTGCGGCCCTGGTGCTCTCGGGCATTTATCTCACAAACCGTTCCGCGGGCGGCGCATGAAAACCGGCCCGGCAGGCGGGAGCGTCAACAGGAAAGCAGGGCCTGCACGGGCCCTGCTTTCCTTCTATTCCAGAGCACGAAGGGGTTTCGCGCTCCTCGATCGCTCAAGATTTCATGGGGGGGGCGGCGTCCGCCGCGAGCCCTTACCGGTGATCGTACCGTCCGTCGTGACGATAGTACACGGGGTGGCCGCGGTGGTAGCGCTGCCAGTGCTTCACATGGCCCGGGGGCACGTGCACGTAGATCGGCCGGGCGTGGACCACGGCAACGGGCCGGACGACGACCGGCGCCGGGTACACCGCGACGGGCGGCGCGTAGACAACCGGCGGGGAAAAGTGCCCGATGGAGAACTGGCCATAGAACCCGGGCTGGCCGATGCTGACGGATACGCCGACGTCGGCAGCTTGCGCCGCCGTCGCGGCAACGAGGGTGATGGCAAGAGCGAGCAGAATGCGTTGCATGGTTCGGATCCTTTCCCTGGGGTTGAATTCTTTCCGTTGTCCTTGTTCAGTCCCTGAACGCGAATCGTTCCGTTGACTCGTAAAACGGACGGCGGGGCATTCGGTTTACAGCCCCGGAGTTCGGACTGGCCGGGATGAGGTGTCAGCTGAAAGTCGACGTCATTTCGTGGTATTGGACCACCATAGGACCGGCATCGAACGACGGCGAAAAGAGGTTGATGGACATGAACGGCAAGAAGTGCATCGCCTGCATCATAGCGCTGGTGATTGTCGTCGGGGCGGCGGGCACGGCTGCGGCGGCCTCCCAGGATAGGTACGCCCTGACCGAGCTCTACCTGGCCTGGGAGAAGGCCTACCTCAAGGAATTCCCGGAGCTGCAGGGCCTCATGGACGTCATGATCGCCACGGCAGTCCGGCAGTTGAAGGAGCCCGGGGGCGACATCCTCCACAACCGGGTGTGCTCGGCCCTGGCCTACGAGATGGGCAAACCATTGGCCGGGCAGGACTGGGAAAAGATCCGCCCCGAACTGGTGAAGCTCATGGACCTGAAGCCCGATGAGGACCCCATCAAGGTTCTTGGCGTGCCGAAGATCTTCCAGTAGCAGAAAGGACAGCGGAGATAAAAAAGCCCCGGCGGCGACCGCTTCCGGGGCTTTCTTTTTTTTGTCAGAAAAGGGGACTGTCCCCTTTTTTTGTTTAATCCTGTCTGGACAGTTTCTTCGCGATCAGGTTTGCGAGCACCACCAGGACCGTGGAGATGAAGATCATGATGATGCCGAGTGCTGAGAGCCGCCCCCAGAGGCCGTCCTCGGCGAAGCGCAGGATCTGCACGGCCAGCACCTCCGTGCCGGGCCGCGACAGGACGACGGAGAGGCTCAGCTCGCGGACGAACATGGTGGCCATGAGGATCCACCCCGAGGCGATCCCGGGGACGAGCAGCGGCAGGACGATCCGGCGCATGGTGTAGAAGGGCCCGCCCCCGCAGACCCGCGAGGATTCCTCCAGGTGGCTGTGGATCTGGACGAAGGCGCTCGTCAGCGGCCGCAGGCCGTAGGGCAGGTAGGTGGCGATGTAGCCGATCAGCAGGGCCCAGATCGTGGAGTAGAGCGGCGTCTGGACGAAGAACCACATGAAGCCGACCCCCACGACGATCCCGGGGAAGGAGAAAGAGAGGAAGCTCAGCGACTCGAGCAGCCCCGAGGCCTTCGTCCGAACCTTGACGATCACGTAGGCCACGAAGAAGGACAGGACGATCCCCAGCGTCGCGCCGCCGATGCCGAGACAGAGGCTGTTCTTCAGTGCGAGCAGCGAGACGGGGTCCTTGAGGACCGTGACCCAGTGCCGCCAGCCCATCGCCGCGAAGGCCTTCGCGCCGGGCGTCATCACGTAGGGGACAAGCGACGTGTAGAAGAGCACGAGGATCGGAAGGACGATGAGGACGAAGGAAAGGAGAGCCACGACGGCGAAGAGCGGGTAGCGGGCGGCCTTCAGATCGATGACGCTGGGCCGGTAGCCGCGGCTCGAGACGGTCACGTACTTCTCGCCCTCGCGGGTGAGACGCCGGTACAGCACGATCAGGGTGATGGAGGCCGCCAGGGCGCTCATGCCCACCGCCGCCGCCATCCCGTAGTCGGCGGCGTAGCCCGTGGCGACGATGCTGTAGATGTGGGTGGCCAGCACGTAGATCCGGCCCGGCATGCCGATGACCGACGGCACGGCGAAGGAGGCGAGGCTCCGGACGATGACGAGCGTCAGCGCCGCCAGGATCGCGGGCCGCAGCACGGGCAGGGTCACGCGGAATAGCGTCCGCCGGTTCGATGCCCCGCAGACCCGCGAGGACTCCTCGAGGGCGACGTCGAAGGCCGACATGGCCGGCGCAACAACCAGGTAGGCGATGGGCAGGTCGAGCAGCCCCTCGACGAGGATCATCCCCGTGAGCGAGTAGATGTTGAGCGCCGCCCCCTCGAGGCCCAGCTGCCGCAGGAAAAGATTGATCATGCCGTTGGACGGGTTGAGCAGCAGCACCCAGCTGACGGCGAACAGGATGTGCGGCACCATCATCGGGATGAGCGAGATGACGCCGAACATGAACTTGCCGGGGATGTTGGTCCGCGTGTTGAGGTAGGCCAGAAAGAGGGCCAGCCCCGTTGCGACGAGGGCCGAGCCCAGGGTGAAGAGGACCGTGCTGACGAGGATCTCCGCGAAGGCCGGGTCCGTGTAGGCCGCGACGTACTTCTCCGGCGTGAAGGCGCCGAAGGCGCCCAACTCGCCGCTGAAGCTCCCCAGGACGAGCATGACGACGGGGCAGAGCGTGAGGAACCCGACGATCGCGATGAGGCCCGGCGTCAGCGCCGCTGAAGTCTTTTCCATGGCAGGCCCGCCGTTCAGTTCATGAGGATCGTGCAGTGCCGCGGGTCGAAGTGGAGGGCGATCTCCTCGCCCTCGCGGACGGCCGCCGTCGGCTCGATCCGAAAGACGAGCACGGTCCCGCCGACGCGGACTTCCCCCTCGCAGGCATCGCCCACGAAGACCAGGGACTCGACCTTCCCGCGAAAGACGTTCTCCCCGTCGCCCCGGCCCCCCGGCAGCACGCGGATGAACTCGGGGCGGATGCAGACGGAGACGGCCCGTCCCGGCGCCGCGCCGGTCTTGCGGGCGCAGGCGATGGGGCCGATGGCGGTGTCGACCCTCGCGCCCCCCTCGCCCGCGGCCGTGACCGTGCCGGGGATGAAATTCGCATGGCCGATGAAGTCGGCCACGAACTGCCGGTCGGAATCGAAGTAGATCTCCCGCGGCGTCCCCGTCTCCACGATGCGGCCGTTTCGCATGACCGCGATCAAATCGGACAGGGCCAGGGCCTCGATCTGGTCGTGGGTGACGTAGACGGCGGTGATGCGCAGCTCCGTGAGAAAGCGCCGCAGCTCCTTGCGCGTCTCCTCGCGCAGCTTGGCGTCGAGGTTGCTCAGGGGCTCGTCGAAGAGGATCACCTTCGGCTCGGCGACAAGGGCCCGCGCCAGGGCGACACGCTGCTGCTGGCCGCCGGAGAGCTTCGTGGCCGGGCGCTTCTCGAAGCCGTCGAGCTGGACGAAGTGCAGGGCCCGGGCGACCTTGCGGGCGATCTCCTCTTTCGGCTCGTTGCGGGCCTGCAGGGGATAGGCCACGTTGTCGAAGACGTTCATGTGGGGCCAGATGGCGTAGGTCTGGAACACCATGCCCAAGCCCCGCCTGTCGGGCGGGACGAAGACGCCCCGCTCGGCCGAGAAGACGACTTCGTCGCCGATGGCGATCTCGCCCGAGTCCGGCGCCTCCAGGCCCACGATGCAGCGCAGCAGCGTCGTCTTGCCGCAGCCGCTCGGGCCCAGGAGGGTGAAGATCCGGTTCGACGGGATCACGAGGTCGACGTCGACCAGCGCCTCGATCCGCTTGCCTTCCGAGTAGTAGAATTTGCTGACCTTCGTTACGCGGATTTCCATGAGAGTACTCTCGTCGGCCCCTCCGTTCAGACCTTCCCCTCCTTCCCCTCTCCCTCGACGGCAGAGGGCCAGGGCGAGGGTGAAAAAGGCATCCTTTACTTCGCGAAGATCTTCTTGAACTCGGCCCCCCACTTCTTGATCTCGTCGTCGGAGAGCTCCCGGATCGGGATGACCTTGGCCTTGTCGATCCCGGCGATGGGCGGGTAGACGCCCGGGGCCAGCACGTACTCTCCCACCTGGTCGGCCATGATCTTCATCGCTTCCTTCGAGAGCCAGTAGTCGACGAAGAGCCGCGCGGCATTCGGGTGGGGCGCCTTGGCGGTGATGCCGATCGCGCGGGGGGTGCCCATCATGGGCTGCGAGACCCTCGCCCAGTCGAGCGGCGCCGGGGCCTTGGTGACGATGTACTTGGGCATGGAGATGCCGATGAGCTTCTCGCCCGTCTCGATCGGGGCCGGCGTGGGGCCGAAGGAGGCCACGAACATGGGGCTGTTGGCCGCCAGCCCCTTCAGGAACGCCCGCCACTCGGCGTCGGACTTGATGACGTTCTCCCTGAGGCCCACGAGCCAGGAGATCGTCGTCGGGTGCGTGGCGGGGTCGGCCATGACGATCTTGCCCTTCCACTTCGGGTCCGTCAGCTCCTGGTACGTTTTGGGCACGTCGGCCGCCTTGACGAGTTCCTTGTTGTAGATCAGGGCCACGTACTCGATGCCGAAGCTCTGGATCATGCCGTCCTTGTTGGCCCACTTCGGGTAGCCCGCCGAGGCGGGGGATACGTAGGAGGCGATCACTCCCTTGCTCTTGAGCAGCTCCATCACCGGGACGGGCGCCTGCAGGACGTCGGCCGTGAGCTTTCCCGCCGCGTGCTCCGTCAGGATCGTGGCGATGAACTTGCTCGTCGAGAGCCTCGTGTACTCGGCCTTGATGCCGTACTTCTTCTGGAAGGCCTCCATCACGGGCTCGACGGAGGTCATGTTGGCGTAGAACGACACCTTGCCCTCGGCCTTCGCCTTATCCGCCAGGGACTGCGCAAAAGCGCAAGGAACAGCGATCAGCATCATCAGTGCGACGAGAACTGCGATCTTTTTCATGGCTTCATCCTCCTTCCCTCAACACCCTGCAACGATTGATCGATTCTCATCCGGAGCCGGTATCATAATACGATTTTTCCCTTGCATCCACGTAATAAATACGGGGTCAG
>JAGPKU010000083.1 GCA_018053845.1 Syntrophobacterales bacterium | reverse complement strand
GAAAGCGACGCGCCGGTCGTTCAGCCTTCGATCTTCTCGATCTCGATGTCCTGCCGGAACAGATCGTCCGCGTACCGGCCGACCTTTTCCGTCATCCTCTTGGAGAGCCAGGCGAACACGGGGGCCGCGGCCAGGCAAACCCAGCGGCCGGCGCCGCGCTGCACGACGCTGGAGCCGATCCTCGCGCCGAGGGCCGAGGCGATCTTCTGCGCCGCCGGGGTGCTCAGGGCCTTGACGATGAGCCGCGAGCCCGCCCTCTGCACCATCAGCCTCCCCGCCGTCACCCCCAGGGCGCAGCCGAAGACGTAGAGAACGAGGGTGCGGTTCACCCGGTCGTGCTTGCCGTGGTACTTGGCGATCTTGTAGAGGAGGTCCATCTGGATCTTCGTGACCGCGGCGAGCTCGGGCAGGATCGTCGCCATCCCGAAGGGGCCCGGCATCATCCCCGAGGCGAAGCTCACCGAGAAGGCCTTGTTGGAGGCGAAATCCGTCATGTCGCGGGGCGCGCCGTCCACCTGGATCTTCTCCGGGTCGGGCGCAAGCCCCATCATCGTCTCGACGAACCACTTCTCGAAGCCGAAGTTCTCCGTGGTCATTTGCCGCCCCTTCCGGTTGAGAACGATTGCACGCCCATTCCCCGCGGCACGCTGCGGGGCAAGCGAGCACGATGACCGGCACATCCGTTGCCTGCGTTTCTGAATTCCCGGCACCCGGGTGCGGAAAATGTCAATCCGCCAGCTCCCGCCCCAGCGCCTTGGCCGCCTTGAGCAGGGCCCGGTCGGACCGGATGTCGCCCGCCCCCATGGCGCTGCCGTAGACCATGCCGACGATCTGGGCCCCCGCGTAACGGTAGGCGTCCTGGAAGGTCCGCAGGGCGTTGACGCATCCCGAGTCGAAGGGGTCCGCGCCGCCGTACGCCATGGCGACGGCGATCCGCTTTCCCGCGAAGGGGTCCTTCCCGTAGGCGGGCAGGGCGAAGCAGCGGTCCATCCAGAGCTTCAGCTGGGCGGACATCGTGAACCAGTACACGGGCGTGGCGAGCACCCAGGCGTCGGCCTCCAGCATCTTTCGGTAGATCGCCTGCATGTCGTCGTCAATCGAGCAGCCCTTGCTGCCGGACTTCTGGCAGGCCATGCAGGCCTTGCACGGGGCGATGGAAAGGCCGTGGAGAAACAGGGTCTCCACCTCCGCCCCGGCGGCCTTTGCGCCCCGGGCGATCGCCCCGGCGAGCAGCGCGCTGTTGCCCTTCCGGCGGGGGCTTCCGAGGATCACGAGGACCTTCTTTTTCGGTCGCATGGCATGCCGCTCCTTGCCGTGGATTCCGGACGGGGGTAGTCTTCCATATCGGAGAATCAAATGCAACGCCATTCGAGCCGCCGCGCTCGGTCAGGCCGGCGGACGGGCAACGAAAAAGCCCCGCTCGGGGGCGGGGCTTTTCGCGGAGGGGCGGGGAAGGAAGGCTGCCCGCCTGTCGGCACCCGCTCACTGGTATTTCGGGCCTGGCTTTCTGCCGCCGTTGGCCGGTTTCCCTTCGCCTTCGCCCTTCATCTTTCGTGAGGAGGCCTGCGCCCTGAGGCTGTTGAAGATGGCGCCGGCCTTGCGCTCGGCCTCGAGCAGGACGGCGTTGCACTGCTCGACGGCATCGGACTTCCGGCGCACGGCGAATTGCTCCGCCTCCTCGCGGGCCGCCTTGACGATTTCCTCGGACTTCTGGACCGCGGTCTGCACCGCGGCCAGCAGGCGCTCGTGCTCCTTGTTGAGCTCTCCCAGGGTGCGCCCGATGAGGCTGGTGGTGACCATCTCCGCCTCCGCGCGGGTGCTCTGGATGATGGCCTCGGCCTTCACCCGGGCTTCGGCGATGAGGGAGTCGAAATTCTGAAGGGCCTCCTCGTCCTGCGCGTCGTCCGCCTCGTCGGGCTCCAGGGCGCCGGCGACGGACGGCGCGATCACGCTGCCCGGCACGGAGAGGGGGCGCTCGAAGTCGGCCGCCGCCGCGGCCGATGCGAGGGCCTCTCTGGCCTCGGCCTCGATCTTCTCGGCCTTCTGCTTGGCGTTCAGGATGACCTCGTCGGCCATGACCTTCGCCTGCGAGAGCATCAGCGCCGTTTCCCGCCGCGCCTTGTCATGGGCCTCCCGCTCGGTCTTGCGCCTGAGCTCCGCGAGGTCCCGCTCGGTCCTCTCGCGGATCGCCTCGGCCTCCTCCCTCGCCCGGGCGACGATCTCCGCGGCGGCCCGGTCGGCATCCTCCAGGGTCTGCCGGTGCTTTTCGGCCTCCTTCCGGGTGCCGAGGGTGGACCGGACGGTCTGCTCGGTGAGCCTCTTCTCGAGCTGGGCGTTCTGGGTCAGGATCTTGTCGAACTCCGCCGCCACAACCTTGAGGAAGCTCTTCACCTCCTCGGCGTCGACCCCCATCAGGCTCTGCTTGAATTTCCGGTTCTTGATCTCGCGGGGAGTAAAGGTCGTCATCGGTCAGCCTCGTTTCGTTGAAATTCGCGCCGCACCCGCTGCACGGCGCGGCCGCCGGCGGGTTCAACCTTACCCCTATTTCGGCCGCCGGGGGCGAATTCTTTAGCGGAATCCGGCCCCGAGAAGGGGCTTGACAGACCGGGGGAACCGTGGTTTAATGCGCGCACTTCGTGAAAGGACGATGCCGTGATGGCAAACCGGATGGGCATCCGTTTTCTGGGCTGGTGGTGGTCCGACAGGAGGCCATCGGTCTGCCCATCGTAGACGACAACGGCACGAAGTAGAAAGCCGAAATCAAGCCATGGGTGGATCGGACGCCGCCCATGGCTTTTTTGTTTCGAAAAGGCCGCGGGGCGGGACACCCGGCGGCCTTTTTTTATTCGCGCAAAATTTCAGGAAGGAGGAGACGGCGGTATGAAGAAGCGGCACTCATTGAGGCAATGGCTCGTGGTGTTGATCGGGGCGGTCTTGTTTGCGGGCCCTGCGGGGCCGGTGCTCGCCACCGAGGGCGGAGGCGGCGCCTACCCCAACGGCGCGGAGGACTTCATGGCGGGGGCGCTCCCCCCGCCGGGGACCTACTTCAAGAACTACCTGACCTACTACCAGGCCTCGAAGTTCAAGGACAACAACGGCAACGACCTCATCCCCGATTTCAAGCTCAAGGTGGCGGCCGACGTGCTCCGGTTCATCCACGTGACCGACTATAAGATCCTCGGGGCCAACTGGGCCGTCCACGCCTTCATCCCCCTGGCCTACCAGGATGTTACGCTCGGCGGCCGTGACGACGACCGGTTCGGGCTGGGCGACATCATCGTCGACCCGATCATCCTCGGCTGGCACTCCAGGAACGTCCACGTCACGGCGGGCCTGGATATCTACATCCCGACGGGGAGCTACAACCAGGACCGCCTGGCCAACACCGGCCGCAACTACTGGACCTTCGAGCCCGTCCTCGGCGTGACCTACCTGAGCGACGGCGGCTTCGAGATCTCGGCCAAGTTCATGTACGACTACAACACGGAAAACGACGACACGAATTACCAGTCGGGACAGGAGTTCCACGTGGACTACGCCGTCGGCTACCACATCGGCAAGGAGTGGATCGTCGGTCTCAACGGGTATTACTACCAGCAGGTGACCGAGGACGAGCGAGACGGCAACGACGCGGGAAACAAGGGCCGTGTCTTCGCCCTCGGCCCCGCGGTGCAGTACAACTACAAGAACATGAGCTTCACGGCGAAATGGCAGCCCGAGTTCGAGGCGCGCAACAAGCCCGAGGGCAACAAGTTCTGGTTCAACTTCGTCTACGCGTTCTGATCGGGGCGGGGCCGCCCCCGGGATGCGGGCGGCCCCCTTCGTTTTTGAAAAAGGCTTGAAATCCCGCGGCGATTCGTTTAGGGTGCGGCAGCAGACAGGCGCCATCCCGGCTCAGCACGCCGCGGTCCCGACGACGCGGCCGATACGGATCGACGAGAGGCGCCTCTTTCATGCCCGGCGCGCGCACGGGGCGCGCCGAAACGGGGCAGCGGGGTTTCCAGCGGATGACACCGGTAAGAAAAGCTCTCGGCCCGGCCATCCTCGTCGTCGCAGCGGCCTCACTGCTCGCGGCCCTTCTTTTCCTCGCGAACGCTCCCGGCCCCGATCCCGCAAGGCCCCCCGAACATGCGAAGATGAGCAGCCTGCTGCGCTTCAGTGGCATGGTCCAGAAGGGGCAGTCGCTACACGAGATCTTCAAGCGCCACGATCTCGATCCCCGGCAGCTCTTCCCCGTGAAGGAGGCCCTGGCGGGCGTCCACAGCCCCAGGGAGTTCCGTCCCGGCCGGCCCTACGAGATCCAGGTGGACCCCGAGAAGGGCCTTCATGCCTTCCTGTACTGGGCAAGCGACGAGGCGCTCGTGCGCGTCACCCGCGCCGGCGAGGGCTACCGGGCCGAGAGGCTCAGCCTCGAATACGAGAAGAGAATCCTCTGCCTGGAAGGCTCGATCGAGGACAACCTGATCGCCTCCATGGGCGGCGGCCCGCAGAACCTGCTGCTGGCCCTGGGCCTCTCGGACATCTTCGCCTGGGACATCGACTTCACCACGGCCCTGCGCAGGGGCGACACCTTTCGGGTTCTCGTCGAGGGGCTCTACCGCGACGGCGAGTTCCGGAAGTACGGCGGCATCCTGGCGGCCGAGTTCGTCAACGACGGCGTTGCCTACCGAGCCTACCGCTTCGAGATCGACGGCAAGGCCGACTACTACGACGCCGAGGGCCGCTCGCTGCGCAAGGCCTTCCTCAAGGCCCCGCTGAGCTTCCGCCGGATCAGCTCCGGCTTCTCGAAGTCGAGGCTCCACCCCGTGCTCAAGATCCGCCGGGCCCACAACGGCACGGACTACGTCGCGCCCAAGGGGACGCCCGTCTCGGCCATGGCCGCAGGCCAGGTTGTCGCCGCGGGCTGGCAGGGCGGCTACGGCAGGCTGGTCGTCCTCCGGCACCCCAACGGCTACAAGACCTACTACGGCCACCTGTCGGGTTTTGCGAAGGGGATCCGGAAAGGGGCGACCGTCGCCCAGGGGCAGCTCGTCGGGTACGTGGGCGCCACGGGCCTTGCCACGGGGCCGCACCTGCACTTCGAGATGCGCCTCAACGACCGGCCCGTCAACCCGCGCAAGGTCGCGATCCCGCCCGGCGAGCCCGTGCCCGAGGCGCTCCTGGCCGCCTACAAGACTTCCCGGGACGAGCTGGCGGGCCGTCTCGCCTCGGTGCCGCCGCTGCGCTTCGCCGCCGCGTCGCGCTGATTTCCCCGAACCGGAAAAAAAACGAGAAGGCCGCCCCTCGGCGAGGGCGGCCTTTTGCGTGTCTGCTGCGGCCAGAGGGTTTCGATCGCCCCGCCCCTCGTTCCCGACCGGCCCGCAACCGGTCCACGCCGGAGCTTCCCGCTGCGGCTAGAGGTTCTTGATTTCGGCGATCAGGCGATCGAACTGCTCGACATCGATCACCGGCGACGTGGTAAAGGAGATCCCCGTCAGCATGTTCAGAGCGACGGATGCCGCCAGGGCTTTCTCCGTGGTGGGGAAATGCAGGGTGAAGACCAGATCGTGCTCACCGAGGACGGCGTACATGGAGATGACCTTTCCGCCGTGCTGCCCGATGATTTCGACCGCCTTCTTGGTCCGTTCCGGGGACACCCCTTTCAGGGCATCCGCGTTGTATTTCCCGAACATCATGAAGATCGGCATAACACGTCCTCCCTTTTTTAGACAGAAGCCGCGGTCGTTGCAGACCCTTTGCCGGACAGGGATGGGCTCATCCCGGTCCGCGGACGATCTCGACGGTTTCAGACGGGCCGCCCCTCGGCCGTCCTTCATGGACACCGGGGCGGTGACGCCTGCACGCTTTTCATTACTATAGGGGACGGGGGGCTGCGTGTCAATGAGACCGGGCCCGCCCCGCAGCGGGGCGCGGATGTCGCACCGAATGCGTCCTTCGCCCTTGTCATTTGCGCCGATTTGGTTTATGGATTCCGAGGAACGAACGAACCGCCCCGGGGGGAGGACATGGCCCGAAAGATCGCCATCACGAACCAGAAGGGCGGCGTGGGCAAGACCACGACGGCCGTCTGCCTGGCCGCGGCCCTCCGGGCCGCCGGCAAGAGAGCGCTGCTCGTCGATCTCGACAGCCAGGGAAACGCCTCGGCCGCCGTGGGGCTGATCATCGAAAACGACGGGCCGACGCTCAAGGACCTCATCCTCGAGAAGGGCAAGGCCTCCGATTACATCGTCGAGACGGGATGGACCGACATCATCCCCTCCAACAATGCCCTGAAGGACGTGGAAGAGAAGCTGCTGCGCAGGCAGGCCTTCGACCGGATCAAGACCGTCCTGCAGCCCCTCGAGGATCGCTACGACTTCATCCTCTTCGACTGCCCGCCGAGCTTCAACGTCTTCACGAAAAACGCCCTGGTGGCCGCGGGCGAGGTGCTCATCCCCGTCGACTCGGGGTTCTTCCCGCTTCTGGGGCTCAAGCAGCTGCTCGAGGAGATCGGATACGTCCAGCGCAGCCTCAACCCCGCACTCGAGCTGCTGGGGGTCCTGGCCTGCAAGTTCGACCGCCGCAGCAGCCTATCGGAGCAGACCTACGAGACCCTGAAGAGCCACTTTCCCGACAAGCTGTTCCGGACCGTTATCCGCGTGAACGTCGAGATCGTGAAGGCCCAGATCGCCCAGCAGAACCTCTTTGAGTACAGCCCGTCGAGCAAGGGGGCCGAAGACTTCCTTGCCCTGGCACAGGAGATCATCCATGGCTAAAAGGAGCCGCACCGACATCCTGGAGAAGCTCAGCGCCCTGAACCCCAGCGAACCGACCCGAACCCGGGGCAAGGCCGCCCGCAGGCCCACGGCAAAGAAGGCGGGGGCGCGGAAGGCCGCCTCCGCGAAGAAGCCGGGGTCCACCGCCCCGTCGGGGAAGCCGAAGACGCAGCCCCCGCCGAAGGCGCCGAAGCCGGAGGCCCCGCCGCGCGCGGAGACCCCGCGGCCGGGTTTGGGGGGCTACCGGGTCTTCGGGGACGTCTCGACGATCTACGAGGGGATTTACGAAAGCTGGTTTCAGATCATCCGCAGCTGCAGCGCGATGGCGGCCGACTGCAACAGCATCATCCTCAGAAGCCTCACCGATTTCATGCGCCCCGGCCGCTGGGGCCGCTTCTGATCCTCCGGCCTGACCGATGCGCATCGACAGGGCCGCCCGGTCGGACCCGTGTCCGACCCGGCGCCGCGAAAAGAGTCGTTGCGTGCGGGGCGGGGAAATGGTAAAACCTGCGGAAAGACATCACGAAGACCGGGAGGGAGCATGCCCGACTACTGGATCAAGATCACCGAGCGCGAGGAAGAGGACATCCGCCACCATCACTACCTCATCGAGGCCAAGGACGAGAAAGAGGCCCGGAAACTCGCGCTGCGGTTCATGGAACGCTTCATCGACGACGACGAGAACCCCGAGAAGATCGAAGACGGGTACTCCTTCTACAACAACGCCATCCTGGTCAAGCTCTCCGACGTCAGGGAAACAACGAAGGAGCAGTTCAAGGAATTCCTGCTGAAGACCCACACGATCAACCTGGCCTGACAGCCTTCCGGCCACGGGGGTGACAGTGAAAACAGGCGGCCTGCGGGCCGCTCGTTTTTTTTTGCCTTCGCGGAGGCCGCGCCCGACGACGGAATATCGCTCAAGTTTGGGACGGCCCCGGGCGATACCCTGGTAGGCCCCGCCGGCGGTTCGGGCGGGGCCGGTCCGGTGCGCCGGCAGCGGCCGGTATGGAGGGTGCGATGGCGGGTCCCCGGGATTTCAGCGTGATCGTGGGCGATTTCAACGACGGGTTCGTCGAAATCGCCGCCGAGGCGGTCGCCGGCGCACTCGATCCCGATCACCGGCTGCGCGTCCACGGCACGCCGGAGGCCGACCGGATCCTGGCGATGGCCGACGAGCGGCCCGTGGACCTCTTCGTTCTGTTTCTCAACAACCTGATCTTCGGGCAGTGGGGCCGCGAATTCGAGGCCGACGGCTTCGTGAAGGCCCTCATGCTGGTGAGGCACCTCAAGAGCCGCCATCGCGGTCCCGTCATCGCGACGGCGGCGTTCCCGGCCGAGTTCCTCTACGAGGACATCGCCCTCCGGGTCGGCGCGGACCGCTTCTTCCGGATGCCCTTCGAGATCGCCCCCTTCGCGGAGACGATCCGTTCGCTGTTCCCCGACCGGGCCCGGCGGGGCACGGACCCCCGCCCCCCATCCCTGACGGCCCTCCGGGCGGGCGTGCCCGTGTTCCATGCCTGATTTCCCCCGCCCCCGGCGTTTCGGCTGAGACCCGGCCACCCGTCGGGCACGGGCCTTGCAGTTCCGGCTCGATTACGCAAACCCCATCAGGAGGTCTTTTATGAAGAGAAGCCTGTTTGTCTTTGCCCTGGCGGCCGCCCTGTCGCTGTCCTTCGCCCTGGCCTGCCACGCGCAGCAGGACCCGTCCAACGTGGGAACGCCCGCCTTCAAGCCCGTTTCGAGCAAGTCCGGAAACATGACGCTCAAGTACGGCTTCCTGGGGGCCTCGGTCTACGACGGCTCCTCGAAGAAGTGGCACTTTCACAAGATGACGACGATCACCCGCAGCAAGGTGGAGGGGTTCGTCAACCAGGTGAACGACGGCTTCGCCCTGGCCGCCGGCCTCCACGAGGTGTCCGTCTACGATTTCGGCAAGCACCAGTGGTTCACCTACAAGAAGCGCGGCGCCGACGACAGCACCGGGATGCTGAAGACCCACTTCGAGATGACGAAGGATTACGTCAAGGTGAAGACCCTCAACGGTCCCTGGATCAAGTACACGAGCGCCACGGGCTGGCAGGAGGTAGCGAAGTAGAAGAGGGTAAGCGGGTGAGAGGGTGAGAGGGTGAGAGGGTGAGAGGGTGAGAAGGTGAGAAGGTGAGAAGGTGAGAAGTTTGGATGTGCCGGCAGCCTCGCGCATGTCTTCGCGTTTCCGCTCTTCTCAACTTCATCACTTCCTAACTTCCAGATTCGGAAAGGGGCGGCCGAAAGGCCGCCCCTTTCTTTTGCCCGCCGTTTGTGGCAGAACGGAATCCGCCGGGACGAAAGCCGGCACGAAAGGAGGAGAAGGGCCGATGTACGACTTCCTGATGACGGAGGGGCAGAGAAAGATCGTGGAAGAGGCGAGGGACCTTGTCAAGTGGGTTCCCCGGCAGATGAT
>JAGPKU010000019.1 GCA_018053845.1 Syntrophobacterales bacterium | reverse complement strand
TATAAGTGGCTATATTCGAAGGAAAAATACATAAAAAAGGGGCTGCGGGCAATGAAAATCTCGCAACCCCTTCTTTTTATTGGCGCGCCCTCTAGGGCTCGAACCTAGGACCTTTGGATTCGTAGTCCAACGCTCTATCCAACTGAGCTAAGGGCGCGCTTGATTCGTTTTTAAAATGGCGGAGAGAGGGGGATTCGAACCCCCGGTACACCTTTAAAGGGCGTACATTCGCTTAGCAGGCGAACCCATTCGGCCTCTCTGGCATCTCTCCGCGCTCGATCGGCCTTTCGTATTTTCACCCTCACCCGGCCTCTCCCGTCGAGGGAGAAGAGCAACTGCCTGAAGGGGCAGGGTGTATATTCTATTCTGGCGGAGGGAGCAGGATTCGAACCCGCGAACCTTTCGGTTAACGGTTTTCAAGACCGCCGCCTTAGACCACTCGGCCATCCCTCCGGCTTTGCCCGTTACACGGCACCGGCCGGGCCCGGCCGGCAGGACACCCGTTTTGGAAAACGGCATATTACCCGCCGGCGGGTATTCTGTCAATGCCTTTCATGTAGGGCCGCAGGGGCTCGGGAATGACGACGCTGCCGTCTCTCTGCTGGTAGTTCTCGAGGATGGCCACCACCGTGCGCCCCACGGCGAGGCCCGAGCCGTTGAGAGTGTGGACGAACTCCACCTTGCCGGAGCCCTCGCGGCGGAAGCGGATCGAGGCCCGTCGGGCCTGGAAATCCTCGAAGTTGCTGCACGAGGAGATCTCGCGGTAGACGTTCTGGCCGGGCAGCCACACCTCGAGGTCGTAGGTCTTGGCCGAGGAGAAGCCCAGGTCGGCCGTGCAGAGGCTCACCGTGCGGAAGTGCAGGCCCAGGGTCTTTAGGATGTCCTCTGCGTCGAGGGTCAGCTTCTCGAGCTCGTCGTAGGAGGTCTCGGGAGTCGTGAACTTCACGAGTTCCACCTTGTTGAACTGGTGCTGGCGGATGAGGCCGCGGGTGTCCTTGCCGTAGGAGCCCGCCTCGCTGCGGAAGCAGGGCGAGTAGGCCACGTAGTAGATAGGCAGGTCCTTCTCGGCGAGGATCTCGTCGCGGTGGATGTTGGTCACGGGCACTTCGGCCGTGGGGATGAGGTAGTAGTCCATCCCCTGGATCTTGAAGAGGTCCTGCTCGAACTTCGGCAGCTGCCCCGTGCCGGTCATGCTCTCCTTGTTGACCATGAAGGGCGTGAGGACCTCCGTGTAGGTGTGCCGAGAGGTGTGCAGGTCGAGCATGTAGTTGAAGAGGGCCCGCTCGAGCTTGGCGCCCCAGCCCCGGTAGAGGGTGAAGCGGGCGCCCGTGATCTTCGCCCCGCAGGCGAAGTCGAGGATTTTCAGGTTCTCGCCGATGTCCCAGTGGGGCTTGGGCTCGAAGTCGAAGACGGGCTTTTCCCCCCAGTGGCGGATGACGGGGTTGTCCTCCGAGCTCGTGCCGTACTCGACGGATTCGTGCTGGACGTTGGGGACGACCATGACGAAGTTCTGGATGTCGGCCTCCACCTGGGCCAGCTCCGCATCGAGGGCCTTGATCCGCTCGGAGATGCCCGCCATCTTCGCGACGAGCTCCGAGGCGTCCTTCTTCTCCTTTTTGAGGGCCCCGATTTCCTTGGAGGCCTTGTTGCGCTCGCCCCGCAGGGCCTCCACCTCCTGGAGGATGTCCCGGCGGCGCTTCTCGGCGTTGACAAACGGGGCAAAGTCGATCTCCTGCCCCCGCTCGAGCATCTTGCGGCGGACGAGCTCGGTGTTCTCGCGAAGGAACTTGATGTCCAGCATATCCTGTATCCCCCTTGCTCTCATAGAGAGGCCGGTGAAATGTTCAAGAAGACCCGCCCTCGGCCGGTTCCCCGACGCTGTCGGGGCAGGGGAATGTCACCCTCACCCCGGTCCTCTCCCGTCGAGGCAGAGGAAGACCGGGCGGCGGTTGAGGCATCTCAGAAGTCAATTTCCCTTATCACTCCGACGGGTTAAGGTCAACCATTTTATCCCGGAATGCAGGCCGTGCTGGGGCTAGCGGCGGCCGAGCCTGCGGCGGACCATGCCGGCGAGCGTCGTCATTTCCGGGCAGCGGAGGGCAGCGGCACAGATCGAAAAAACGGCGATCCCCGCGGCGAGTCCCGCGCCGAGGACCGTTACGCGATGCCGGAAGGGCGCCGTCACGTCCCAGCCCAAAACGTGAATTGTCAGGGACACGGCAACTCCCATGACGGCGGCTGCGGCGGTGACGCGGGCCAGGGATCCCCAGAACGAGGCGTCGAGAAACCGCCCGATCCGCTTTCTCAGCAGCCAGCCCAGCGTGAGGACGTTGACGGCCGAGGCGATGGAGGTGGCAAGGGCCAGCCCGCTGTGCTTCAGGGGGAACATGAGGGCCACGCTGCACGCGGTGTTGACGATGAGGGCCGCGACGGCGATCCGGACGGGGGTCTTCGTGTCCTGCAGGGCGTAGAAGGCGGCCACGACCACGCGGATGGTGGAGAAGGCCCAGAGGCCCACGGCATACCAGAAGAGGGCCTGCGCCGTGAGCACCGCCGAGCGCGGGTCGAACTCGCCGCGCTGGAAGAGCACCGAGATGATGGGCTCCTGCAGGGCGATGATCCCGACCATGGCGGGAATCGTGATGAAGAGCATGAGCCGCAGCGAGAAGGAGATCGTCCGCTTCATCTCGTCGTACTGCCCGCGGGCCACCTGGTCGGAGAAGCTCGGCAGGGCCGCCGTGCCGATGGCGATGCCGAAGATCCCCAGGGGCAGCTCGACGATGCGGTCGGCGTAGTAGAGAAAGGAGACGCTTCCCTCGGGCAGGAACGAGGCCAGCAGGGTGCCGATGAAGATGTTGATCTGGTAGACGGCGGCGCCGAAGGCCGCGGGCAGCATCAGAAGGCCGATGCGGCGCACGCCTTCGTGGCCGAAGCGGAAATCGGGCCTGAGCGAAACGCCCAGCCGGAAGAGCACGGGCAGCTGCACCGCGAGCTGCAGGAACCCCCCGATCATGACGCCCACGGCCAGGGCCACGACGGGCTCGGCGAAGCAGTCCTGCAGGGTGAGCGCCGCGGCGATCATGCAGAGGTTCAGGATGACGGGCGACAGCGCCGGGGTGGCGAAGTGGCGCAGCGAATTCAGGATCCCCATGCACAGGGCCACCAGGGCGATGAAGAAGATGTAGGGGAACATGATGCGAGTCAGCAGCACCGTGAGGGCGTACTTGTCCGGCGCGGCCCGGAAGCCCGGGGCCATGAGCGTGACGATGGCGGGCGACAGCAGGACGCCCGCGATCGAGACGACGGCCAGGATGACCGACAGGAGCGTGAAGGCCACCCGGGCCAGCTCGAAGGCATCCTGCCGCGATTTTGTCTTGAGGTACTCCGTGAAGACGGGCACGAAGGCGATGGTGAGCGAGCCCTCGGCGAAGAGGCGCCGCAGCAGGTTCGGAATCCGGAAGGCGACGAAGAAGGCGTCCGTGGCGAGCCCCGCGCCGAAGTAGCGGGCCACGACGACGTCGCGGATGAAGCCGAAGACGCGCGAGAGCATCGTGGCGAGGCCCACCACGCCCGCAGCCTTCGCGACGCGGCGGTTCTCGGTTTCCTGCGGGGACGGATGCGTATCCAACGTCATCGGGAATCGGTTGCTCCGGGAAATCCCCCTCCATGCCCCTTTAGAGAGGAGGAAGGGGCGGGCCTCGCGCACATGAGCGTACCGGGTGCGGGCCGTCCTGAAAACGGGAGCTTCACACTCATACAGAAGGACCCTCAACCGCGTCAAGCCCGGATGAGGGTCCCGGTCCTTTTCTCCGGTCTTTGCCTCAGGGCCCCAGGAGACCTTTCAGGCGGGCCTCCAGCACCGCGCGGCCGATCCCCCCGACCGTGACGGTCTTCCTTCGTGATTTCTCTCCCGAGGCGATGGCCAGAGCCGAGCGGCGAACCCCGAGCAGGCCGGCCAGGAAATCGACGCAGGCCCGGTTCGCCTTCCCCTCGACGGCCGGCGCCGTCAGCCGGATCTTCAGGGCATCGTCCTGGATGCCCGACACCTCGTTCTTCGAGGCCCCGGGGACCACGCGGACGGCGAACTGCACGCCGGTCGGGGTTTCCTTGAGGGTCAGCATGGTCCGTGTTCTGGCGAGGGATACGGGTTGGAACGAAATCCCCCTTCCATCCCGCTTCGGGACGGTGTCGCAATGCCGATGTTGTCATTCCGCACAAGCGCAGCGCGATGCGGAATCCGGTCTTTTCGATGAGTTCTGGATTCCCGCTTCCGCGGGAATGACATGATTTCGGCGTTTTTCAATATTGCGACGCGGCGTCTTTGCAAAAGGGGGGGCGTGAGGGATTGGTGCCTCGGGCTTACTGGATGCCGTCCCAGTCGGCGCTCCCCTTCTTCATCGCCTCGAGCAGCTTCTGGTTGAAATCCATGAAGGACTCGAAGTACTTCTCGAGCTGGTTCTTGATGTTGGAGAGCTTCTTGATCTCGCCGCGGAGGTGGTCCGCCTCGGAGCGGCCGGTATTCACGGGGATGGGGATGTCGAGGCCTTTCTTCCAGGTCTCGAGCAGCTCGAGGTTGAAGGTGAGAAACGAGAAGAAGTCCTTCTCGTGCCAGGCCTTGAGGTTCTTGAGCTTCTCGATCTCCTCGGTGAGGATCTCGACCTCGTTGCGCAGGGCCTGGAGGTTCTGCCCCGCAACCTGACCCTCGGCGGCGTTCCTGGCCTTGTCCTGGTCGGTCTCCGCCTGGGCTTTCTTCAGGTACGCCTCGGCCTGGGCCTTCGCCTCGGCCAGGATCTTCTCCTGCTCCTTTCGGCCCTCCTCGGCGAGCCTGGCCTTCAGGGCGGCCGCCTGGCCCTCGGCTTCCTTGAGAATCTTCTCGGCCCGGGCCTTCGCGTCCGCGAGCAGCGTCTCGTGGGCCTTCCGGTTTTCCTCCTCGAGCTTTTCCCTCTGGACCGATGCCTGCGCGGCGGCCTCCTTGAGGATCTTCTCGGCCTGGACCTTCGCCTCGGCGATGAGGCCCTGGCCCTGCTTCTCGGCGTCCTTCAGGGCCTCTTCCTTCCACTTGCGGGTCTGCTTCTCCGCCTCGGCCTTGGCGGCGGCAAGGAGCTGATCGGTCTGCGCCTGCGCCTGCGAGAGCATTTCCTTCGTTTTCCTTTCGGCTTCCTTCGCCAGATCCTCCTGCAGCTTCGCCCGGTGGTCCTCGGCCTCGATCATGGCGCGGTTGATGATGTCGTCGGCCTTTTTCTTCGCCTCTTCGAGAAGCTCGGCCGATTTCTTTTCCGCTTCCCGGGCCTTGTCCTGCGCCGCCAGGAGACCCCCGGCCTCCTTGAGGAGGGCCTCGGCGTCGGCCCCCGCCTTCTCCAGGATCGCCTTGTACTCCTTGTGCGCGGCGTCGACGGCCTCCGCTTTCATCTTCGCCCGGATCGTCTCGGCTTCCTTGCGGGCCTCGACGACGGCCCGCTCGGCATCGGCCCTGGCCTGATCGAAGAGCTCCTTGCGCTTCTCCTCGAAGGTCTTCTCCACGATCTCCTGCTGCCGGGCCATGAGCTCGGCCGCCTGGGCCTCGGCCTCCTTGAGGATCCGCGCGGCACGCTCCCGCGCGTCCGCGATGAGTTCCTTCGCCCTCGGATCGGCCTCCCGCGACGGCTCCTGCTGCCGGCTTTTCAGCTCGGCGGCCTCCTCGCGGGCCTTTTTCAGGATCGCCTCGGCCTCGGCCTGGGCCTCGCCGACCATCTCCTGGCGTTTCGCCTTGAGTTCCTTGACCAGGACCTCTTCCTGCCGTCTCTTCAGCTCCGATGCCGCCGTCTCGGCGTCCTTGACGATCTTGTCGGCCCGGGCCCGGGCGCCGGAGAGCAGCTCGTCCGCCTTCGGTTCGAGCTCTCTGGCCTTGGCCTCGGCCTCCCGGACGATCTTCTCGGCCCGCGCCTGCGCCTCGGAGAGGATTTCCTTTGCCTTCGGCTCGAGCTCCTTGGCCAGCTCCGCCTGCTGCTTTTCCCTGAGGGCGGCGGCCTCCTCGCGGGCCTTTTTCAGGATCGCCTCGGCCTCGGCCTTCGCGCGCTCGATTTCCTGCCCGGCGGCTTCCACCTGACGGACGGCGAGCGTTTCCGCCTCCCGGCGCGCCGCGCCGACGATCTCCTTCGCGCGGGCCCGGGCCTCCTCAATGACGTCGTTTGCCTGCTGCCGGGCCCCTTCGAGGTCCAGCGCCTGCCCGAGCGCGGCCTCCTCGCTGCGGGCCTCTTCGAGCATCTTCTCCGCCCGGCCCCTCGTCTCGGCCATGAGCCTCTCGGCCTCGGCGCGGTACTCCTCGCGGATGCGCGCCGCGAGCTCGTCACGTCTCGCGGTGGCTTCCCGGACGAGTTCCTCGGCCTTGGCCTTCGCCTGGGCGACGGTGTTGTTGTAGTTCTCCTCGGCCTGGAGCTGCAGCAGCTGGGTCTTGAGCTGGTGGGCGCGGGCCTCCTCGAGCATCTGCCCGTACTGCTTCTCGAACTCCTTGGCGGTGTCTTCCTTGATCTTGGCCCGCAGCGCATCGGACTCGGCCTTCGCCGCGCTGAGCATTCCCTCGGCCTTGGCCTTCGCGTCGGCGAGGATCTGCTCGACGTCCTTCTTGACCTCGGGCGGGAGGTCTTCGCCCTTCTCCTTGCCGCCGAAGATCTTCTTGACCTTCAGGACGGTGAGCTTCTTCTCCAGATCGGCGATGAGCTCGGAGAGGCGGGCGTTCTGCTCGATCTGGCGCT
This sequence comes from Syntrophobacterales bacterium, assembly GCA_018053845.1. Taxonomy (GTDB): domain Bacteria; phylum Desulfobacterota; class Syntrophia; order Syntrophales; family UBA2192; genus UBA2192. Next base: position 31,555 of record JAGPKU010000019.1, on the reverse strand, counting down.
CCAGCTCGGCGGCCACGGCCTTCATGTACGCGCCGACTTCCTCGGGGTCGTATCCCGTGAAGCCTTTCTTGAACTGCCGCTGCCGGACGTCTTTCGGGGAAATCTTCACAAACGCCATCCGTCAGGACCGGAGCTTGAACGCCGTCTGGATCAGGCTCGGGACCAGGAAATATTGCAGGAACAGAATCGCCGCGATGACGATGACGGGCGAAAGGTCGATGCCGAGGTTTCTCAGGGGCAGCCACCGCCTCACCGGCCGCAGGACCGGCTCCGTCGCCCGGTACAGGAACTGGACGATGGGGTTGTAGGGGTCGGGGTTTACCCAGGACAGAAGGGCGCGGATGATGATCACCCAGGTATAGAGGCCCAGCGCCACGTCAAGGATCCTGGCAAAGGCCTCCAGCAAATTGGCTACAAGGAACATCGCGTACCCTTCGAAAAAAGCAGGAGTTCGAAAATAAAAGTTGAGTTCGTAAATGTCAAGGCTTATATTCTGGCGGAAACCCGCACCCGGTGCGGGGTTTCCCGGAGGTGGCCTCCGCGGGGCCATCCCGGCCCCCGCCTGCACCCGGGCGGGCAGTCCGGTGCCATGACGAGGTAATAACAAGATTCATGCCAGACGGGGGACCTTCGGCCCCGCCGGGCGGATAAAAACAGGAGGGAGCCAACATCATGAAGGCAAAGAAGATTGTCGTCATCGGCGGGGGGAAGATGGGGGAGGTCATCGCCGGCGGCATCCTGAAGGCCGGCCTGGCCCAGCCCGCAGGCGTGACCGTGACCGACATCGTTCCCGACCGGCTGGCCTACCTGAAGGGCAAGTACGCCGTCGCCGTGACGGAGGACAACCGCAAGGCCGCCCGGGAAGCCGACATCGTCATCCTGGCCGTCAAGCCCCAGGGGATGGGCGATGTGCTCAAGGAGCTGTCCCCCGTCATCGACCGCAAAAAGCTCGTGATTTCGATCGCCGCCGGGATCCCCATCCGTTTCATCGCCGAGCACCTCAGGAAGGGCGTTCCCATCGTCCGGGTCATGCCCAACACGCCGGCCCTCGTCGGCGAGGGGGCGGCGGCTCTGGCGGCCGGCGAATCGGCCTCGGGGGCCGACCTGGCCGCGGCCCGCGAGATCTTCGACGCCCTGGGCGTGACGGTCGTCGTCAAGGAAGACCTCATGGACACCGTGACGGGGCTCTCCGGCAGCGGCCCGGCCTACGGGTTCATCGTCATCGACGCGCTCTCCGACGGGGGCGTGCTCATGGGGCTGCCCCGCGACGTGGCCGTCAAGCTGGCGGCCCAGACGCTCCTGGGGGCGGCCAGGCTGGTTCTCGACAGCGGCAAGCACCCCGGAGAGCTGCGGGACATGGTGACCTCGCCCGGCGGGACGACGATCGCCGGCATCCAGGCCCTGGAGGCGGGCGGGCTTCGCTCGGCCCTCATCTCGGCCGTCGAGGCGGCGACCCTGCGCTCCAGGGAGCTGGGGAAGGGAAAATGAGGTCCGGGGGATTTTTTGCCTCTGGCCTCAGGCCTTTTGCCTAAAACTTGAAGATATCGTAGATCCTCGTGATGATCCCGCCGCCGGGTTTCTTCTCCTCGGGGGGCTCCTGCCGCGCGGGCTCCTCGGGCCCGGGGGCCGGCTGCGGCTCCGCGGGGGCCGGCCCTCCCTCCTGCGCCGTTTCCTCCTTGCGCTCGCCGGACCGGCGGCGCCCGCGCCGCGACCGTTTCTTGCGCGTCCCCCGGCCGGCCTCCCCGGCTGCGCCTTCGGCCCTGGGCTCCTCGGCCCCGGCTTCCTCCGCCTCGGGCGGCGCCAGCGGGATCGGCTCGCGCTCGACGAACTCGAACTTCGCCTCCTCCCAGAGCATGTCGGGGTTGCCGGAGATGAGAATCGAGACGTTGTGCTGGTTCTCCAGCTCCACGATGTCGCTGCGCTTCTGGTTGAGCAGGTAGTTGGCGATCTCGTGGGGCAGCGTGATCCGCACGGACGCGTAGGTCCCCTTCAGGACGTTGAGGCGGATCTTGCGGAAGGTGCTCAGGGCCGCGTACTCCAGGGAGGGCCGCATGCCGGCGCCCTTGCAGTGCGGGCAGGTCACATGGCTGATCTCCTGGATGTTGGACTTCTTGCGCTGGCGGGACAGCTCCATCATCCCGAACTTGGAGATCCGCGAGATCTGGGTCCGGGCCCGGTCGAGGCTCAGGGCCTTCTTGAAGGCCTTCTCGATCTCGGCGATGTGCTTGCGGTCCTTCATGTCGATGAAGTCGATGACGATGAGCCCCCCGAGGTCGCGCAGACGCAGCTGCCGGGCGATCTCCTCGGCGGCCTCCAGGTTGGCGCGATAGGCCGTCTCCTCGACGTCGCGGCGGTCCGAGGCCCTCCCCGAGTTGACGTCGATCGTGATCATCGCCTCCGTGGGGTTGATGATCAGGTAGCCGCCGCTCTTGAGCTCGACCCGCTCCTTGTAGATGGCGTCGATCTGGGGTTCGAGATGGTAGCGGTCGAACAGCGGCGTCTTGTCCTGGTAGAGCTTGATCATCTTCACGTTGCGGGGCGCCACCGTGTTGATGTAGGCCCGCATCTTCCGGAAGGTCTCCAGGTCGTCGACGAGGATCTCCTGGATCTCCGACGTGAAGTAGTCCCTGAGCGAGCGCACCCCGAAGTCGCCCTCCTGGTGGATGAGCGCGGGGGCGTGGACCTCCCGGGCCTTCTTCTCGATGTCCCGCCAGATCTTGAGCAGGACGTAGTAGTCCCGCGAGAGCTCCTGCTTGGTGCGGTTCATGCCCGCCGTGCGGACGATGAAGCCCACGCGGTCCTCGGCCGCGATCTGCTCCATGAGCGCCATGAGGTTCTTGCGCGACTCGTCGTCGTCGATCTTGCGGGAGATGCCCGTGCTCTGCCGGTTCGGCATCAGGACGATGTAGCGGCCGGGCAGGGAAATGTAGGTCGTCAGCATCGCGCCCTTGTGGTCCTTCTCCTCGCGGACCACCTGGACGAGAAGCTCCTGGCCGTTCCGGAGGAGCGGCCGGCGGTGCCGGTGACCCTCCTCCCCGCCCTCGTCCTCGGAGCGGAAGTACTCGGGGCTCACGTCGTGCAGGGGCAGAAATCCGTGCTTCTTGGCCCCGTAGTCCACGAAGGCCGCCTGGAGGCCCCGCTCCACCTTGAGCACGACTCCCTTGTAGATGTTCCCCGTGATGGGCTCGCGGGCCGACATCTGGATGTTGTACTCCACGAGCTTGCCGCTCTCGAGGACGGCCATCCGGCTCAGCTCCTCGTCCACGGCGTTGATGAGCATGATCTTCTTCATGAATGCGTTCCTCGCTGTCCCCCACCGGGTTGACCGGGCATCACGCAAACTCGCTCACATCACCCTTTCCGGCGCGGATCACCTCGGGGACGTCGTCCACGAGGCTGATGACGCTGGACTTCTCCGATGCGAGAATCCCCCCGTCGAGGATGAGTTCCACGGCATGCCCGTAGCGCTTCCGGATCTCCTCCGGGTCGCTCAGGATTTCGTCCTTGTCCGTCGAGGCGCTGGTGCTGATGATGGGGTGGCCCAGCTCGCGCACGAGCGACAGACAGATTTCGTTCGCGGGGACCCGGATCCCCGTCGTCTGCCGTTTCGTCATGAGAATCTTCGGGACGAGACGCGACGCGGGGAGGATGAACGTGTAGGGCCCCGGCAACAGCCTCTTCATGGTCTTGTAGGCGTAATTGGAGACGATGGCGTACTGGCTGATGTCCCTGAGATCTGCGCAGATGAAGCTGAAAGGCTGTTTCTGGCTGCGTCGCTTGATCTCGTGGATCTTCTCGATCGCCCGCTTGTTGTAGAGGTCGCAGCCGATCCCGTAGACCGTGTCGGTGGGGTAGATGATGATCCCCCCGTTTCGCAGCACCTCCACGGCCTTTCGGATCAGACGGATCTGCGGGTTTTTCTCGTTGATGGACAGGAGCATAGATTTGGGCCATCTCTCGTTGACAGGAATCGTTCTTATCAGAAAACCACCGTTTTTTCAATAAAATAAGCACATTCTGGCGCTCCGCCGCCCCCGGCGGCCCGTCGCTGCGCCCCGCGCATCCCCCGGAAGCGACTCCCCGGGGCGGTTTCACGGAACGGGGCGCCCCCGCGTTAATGGCTTGACAGCGCAAAAGGCCTGTGATAAGGGGCAGACAGGTTTCGCGTATGCATACCTCATTTGCAATCAACACCTTCGGCTGGTGGTGGCGGGGCGACAGGACCCTGCCCGCGGGGCCCTCTTATTGACATAAGGGGCCGTGGGTGAGGAGAATCACCCATGGCCGACCGGATACGAGAAAGCCATGGGACGGCTCCCATGGCTTTTTTGTTTGGAATGAGGATCATCCCCCCTCACCCTGACCCTCTCCCGGAAGAGGAAAGGGGGTTTCCCCCTCCTCCGCTTCCTCCTCCCGCCGGGGAGGAGAACAGAGGAAAAGGTCTTCATGGGCAGAGGAAGCTCAGGGAAAGGGTCTTCACAGGAAAAGAACGATCGAATGACATAGCGCACGGAAGGAGGACGGAGAAATGGAAGAACGGAAGATCATGCTCAACGACGCGGAGATCCCCCGGCAGTGGTACAACGTCCTGGCGGATCTGCCCGGGCCGATGAATCCCCCGCTGCACCCCGGCACGGGCCAGCCGATCCGGCCCGAGGACATGCAGGTCATCTTCCCCATGAACCTCGTCGAGCAGGAGATGAGCCCGGAGCGCTGGATCAAGATCCCCGAGGAGGTCCTGGACAAGTACCTGCTCTGGAGGCCGACGCCCCTGAGGCGCGCCCTCAATTTCGAGAAGGCCCTCGGGTGCCCCGTCCAGATCTACTACAAGGACGAAAGCGTCAGCCCCCCCGGCTCCCACAAGCCCAACACGGCCGTGGCCCAGGCCTACTACAACAAGGCCTACGGCATCAAGCGGCTCGCGACGGAGACGGGCGCCGGCCAGTGGGGCAGCGCGCTGTCCATGGCCTGCCGGATGTTCGACCTGGAGTGCCGCGTCTACATGGTGCGGGTCAGCTATGACCAGAAGCCCTACCGGCGGATGATGATGCAGACCTGGGGTGCGGAGTGCATCCCCAGCCCCAGCGACCGCACCCAGGCGGGGCGCAACATCCTCGCCCAGGACCCCGATTGCCCCGGCAGCCTCGGCATCGCCATCAGCGAGGCCATCGAGGACGCCGTCACGGGCAAGGACTCCCGCTACTCCCTCGGGAGCGTGCTCAATCACGTTCTCATGCACCAGACGATCATCGGCCTCGAGGCCAAGAGGCAGTTCGAGAAGATCGGCAAGTACCCCGACGTGGTCATCGGCTGCGCCGGCGGCGGGAGCAATTTCGCGGGGGTGAGCCTTCCCTTCGTCCAGGACAAGATCCACGGCAGGAAGGTCCATGTCATCGCCTCGGAGCCGACGTCCTGCCCCACGCTGACCAAAGGGCCCTTCGCCTACGACTTCGGCGACGTGGCCAAGACGACCCCCCTGCTGGCCATGCACACCCTGGGGCACGACTTCATCCCGGCACCCATCCATGCGGGCGGGCTGCGCTACCACGGGATGGCCCCCATCGTGAGCCACATGCTGAAAGAGAACCTCATCGAGGCCCGTGCCTACCACCAGCTCGACACCTTCGACGCGGGCGTTCTCTGGGCCCGGACCGAGGGGTTCATCCCCGCCCCGGAGACGACGCACGCCATCGCCGCCGTGGTGGACGAGGCGAAGCGGGCCAAGGAAGAGGGCAAGGAGAAGATCATCCTCTTCAACTACAGCGGCCACGGACTCGTCGACCTCGCCTCCTACGAAGCCTACTTCTCAGGGAAGCTCTCGGCCTACGAGCTGCCCGACGAGGAGATCCAGCGGGCCCTCAAGGCGATCGAGAGCCACCCGAAGTGTATTGAAAGATAGGCAAAAGGCGAAAGTCCCCCTTTCATCCTCCCCATGAAAATCCTCTCCGCTGTCCTCCTCCCCGGGTGGGAGGAGGAAGTGGAGAAGGGGGAACATTCCCCCTCACCGCTGTTCTCTCCCGCACAGGGGAGAGAAAGATTGCGGAAAAGGTTTTTGCAGGGGCAAAGAGGGGGATTTTTCTGTCTCTGCACTTGGGGAGGGCAAGGGGATTTCTTTTGTCGCCGATTCGGCCGCGTGAACCCGGTGCGATTGTGTTTCGTTGCAAGACGTGCTATTGTTGCGCCGCCCGCGGGGCCTTCCCGGGCGGCGCCCGCGGGCGGCCGTTCATCATGCCCGCATGCCGACGGACGGCCGCGAGGCCTGATCCTGCGAAGAGCGGAAGAGCGGAAGTGAGCAAGGGCGGACAAAAGATTCCCCTGGAACGCGCGGACTCCCTCGACGAGCGCATGCGAAACGCCCGCCCCCTGGCGGACCGCATGCGGCCGGAGACCCTGGAGGAATACGTGGGCCAGTCCCACATCCTGGACCGGGGGGGGCTGCTGCGCAAGGCCATCGAGGAGGACCGCCTCTTCTCCATGATCTTCTGGGGGCCGCCCGGTTCCGGGAAGACCACCCTGGCCCGCCTCATCGCGGGCGAGACGAAATCCCACTTCACCACCTTTTCTGCGGTTCTCTCCGGCGTCAAGGAGATCCGGGCCGTCATCGACGAGGCCCGGGCGGAGCTCGAGAAGACGGGCCGCCGGACGATCCTCTTCGTCGACGAGATCCACCGGTTCAACAAGGCCCAGCAGGACGCCTTTCTGCCCCACGTGGAGAGCGGCCTAATCACCCTGATCGGCGCAACGACCGAAAACCCCTCCTTCGAGGTAATCTCGCCGCTGCTGTCCCGCACGCGCGTGATGGTCCTGCGGCCCTTCACCGAGGAGGAGCTGGCCGAGATCCTGCGGCGGGCGCTTGCGGACCCCGTGCGGGGCCTGGGCGGGCTCTCCCTCGAGATCGAGCCCGAGGCGCTCGATCACATGATCCGCGCAGCCGACGGGGATGCGCGATCGGCCCTGAACAACCTCGAGGCGGCGGCCTCGCTGACGGCCGGCCGGGGCGAGGGGGACCGGCGGGTCAGCCTGGCCATGGCCGAGACGGCCCTCCAGCGCAAGGCCCTGCAGTACGACAAGGCCGGCGAGGAGCACTACAACCTCATCTCGGCCCTGCACAAGAGCCTGCGGGGCAGCGACCCCGATGCGGCCCTCTACTGGCTGGCGCGGATGCTCGAGGCGGGCGAGGACCCCCTGTACATCGCGCGGCGCATGATCCGCTTCGCCTCCGAGGACATCGGCAACGCCGACCCCATGGCCCTCACGGTGGCCATAGCGGCCATGCAGGCCTTCCACTTCATCGGGCTGCCCGAGGGCGAACTGTCGCTCGCGCAGGCGGCGGTCTATCTCGCCACGGCACCCAAGAGCAACGCCGTCTACCGCGCCTACGGGAAGGTGAAGGCCGTCATCGGCCGGACGGGGACCCTGCCGGTGCCCCTGCACATCCGCAACGCGCCCACGCGGCTCATGCGCGATCTCGGCTACGCGAAGGGCTACAAGTACGCCCACGACTACGAGGAGGCCTTCGTGCCCCAGGACCATCTCCCGGAGAGCCTGCAGGGACAGGTCTACTACGAGCCGACGGACCGCGGCTACGAGAAGGTCATCCGGGAGCGCCTGGCGAAGTGGCGCAGGATCCGGGAGCAGGCGGCCCGGGACAGCAAGCACGGACGGGAGGAGTGAGCCGGTGACGGGGCCCGAGAAGGAGCAGTACATCCAGGAGATCGCGGCGCTGCGCGAGCGCGTCCGGTACCTCGAGGAGATGGAAAAAGAATTTGCCGCCCTCGCCCGGGCGCTGAAGGACTCGGAGGAGCGGTACCGTCTTCTCGTGGAGAAGATTCTCGACGGGATCTTCATCGCCCAGGACGATCACGTGCGATTCCCCAACCCGTCCATGACGGCCCTCGTGGGCTACACGGCCCGGGAACTGGACGCCGTGCCCCTCGCGGACCTCATCCGGCCGGAGGATCGCGAACGGGTGCTCGGCCGGTATCGCCGGATCCTCGACGGGGAGAACCTGCGGGGGACGCTGGCTTTCGGGGCGCTGCGCAAGGGCGGAGGCGAATTCCGGGCCGAGGTGCGCGCCGTCCCCATCACCTGGGAGGATCGCCCCGCGGTGCTGTGCCTCATGCGGGACGTGACGAGACAGATGCAGCTCGAATCGCAGCTGCAGTACGCCAAGAAGATGGAGGCCGTCGGGACGCTCGCCGGCGGCATCGCCCACGACTTCAACAACCACCTGCAGGGCATCTCGGGCTACATCCAGCTGCTCATGATGCGCGGCGACCGGGACCGCACGGAACAGGACTGGCTGCTGCAGATCGAACGCTCCGTCCGGCGCGCGGCGGCGCTCACGAAGCAGCTGCTGATCTTCAGCCGCCGGGAGGAGAGCCGGCTCGAGCCCCTCGATCTCAACGAGGTGGTGCGCCAGGCCCAGAAGACACTGGCCCGGACGATTCCCGAATCGATCGAGGCGGAGCTTCGGCTGGCCCCCGACCTTCGTTCCATCGACGGCGACGCGGTGCAGCTCGAGCACGTCCTGTTCAATCTCGGGATCAACGCGAAGGACGCCATGCCCGAGGGCGGCAAGATCACCATCGCAACCCGCAACATCCGGCTCGACGAGGCCTTCTGCCGCAACCACGCGGGCCTGAAGCCGGGGGCCTACGTGGAGCTCTCCTTCACCGATACGGGCCACGGCATGGACCCTGACACCCAGGAGCGGATCTTCGAGCCCTTCTACACGACCAAGGGCGCGGGATCGGGGATCGGGCTGGGGCTGGCCATCGTCTACGGCATCGTGCAGAGCCACCATGGGGCCATCCTGTGCGAAAGCGGCCCGGCCGCGGGGACGACCTTCCGGATCTACCTGCCGGTGCAGGAGCGGCAGGGAGCGGTCCCCGGGAGAGAGGCGCGCAAAAAGGCCGATTTCCGCGGGGCGGAGACGATCCTCATCGTCGATGACGAAGCCGACATCCTCGACATCGGCCAGAACACTCTCGAGCAGTTCGGCTACACGGTGCTCATGGCAAGAAGCGGCGAGGAAGCCGTCGAGACCTATGCGAGGCGGGGCAGGGAGATCGATCTCGTGATCCTCGATCTCGGGATGCCGGGGATGGGAGGCGAGAAGTGCCTCCGGGAGCTGCTACGGATGAACCCGTCGGTGAAGGTTCTCATCGCCAGCGGCTACGCCGCGACGCAGACCGTGCAGGGGATCCTGGAAGCGGGCGCCACGGGCTTCATGGCGAAACCCTACCGGCTCGAGGACATGCTGAGGAAGGTCCGCGAGGTCCTCGACGGGCAGAGGGACGAGGGGCCGGTGGGGGAATGAAAGAAGAAGGTAAGAGGGTGAGAAGGTACGAATGTAAGAAGTAAGAAGTAAGAAGTAAGAAGTAAGAAGCGGGAGACGTTGCCCCCTTCTTTTCTCACCCTCACACCTTCTCACCTTCTCGACTTCTGTGACAGCCGGGCACCGGCCGAGGGCATCTCGGTGCCGGACATCATCGTCAAGCCGGCGTTTCAGATTCCTGCGGCACGAAGATCCAGAGCAGGACGTAGATCAGGACCCCGGTGCCGTAGAGGATGACGCTGAGCGTGAAGATCAGCCGCCAGACCCACGAGGGCAGGGGGGTCACGGCGCCCAGGGCCCCGCAGATGCCGCCCAGCCAGCGGTCCGTCCGGGAGCGCTTGAAGGTGTGCAGAACGTTTTTCTCTTCCATCGCATCCCCTCCGCTGCCTGGCGATCGGCCCCGGCAGCCGTGAATCCTTGCCTCTGCTCCGCTCGCGGCTCAGACCGTTGCCCGCGCCGCCCCCCGGGTGTTGTTTCGTCGGCCGAACCCGTCGGCCGTCACATCAGCCCCCTCAGGAAGGGCCGCAGCTGGTGGCGCTGCAGGACCCGCAGCCCGGGCCCGCGGAGCTCGTGAACTTGCCGTCGCTCGCGTGGCTGAAGGCCGACATGAGCTTCTTCACCTTCTTGCCCTTGCACGTCGGGCAGGACACCTCCTGGTTCCCGAAGACGAGGGTCTCAAACGTCTTTTTGCACTTCTCGCAGCGATACTCGAAAATCGGCATGTGGTCTCACCATCCTTGTTTCATGTCCGGCTGCGGGGATTCCCTGTTTGCACGGCCCCTGTGTGCAGAGGGTAAGAGGGTTTGAAGGGAAGAAGGTCGGAGAAACGATGCGCATGACCCACGTCTCCGGCTTATCCAACCTTCTCAACCTCTCACCTTCATACCTTCTATTGTCCGTTTCGCTCCGGATGCGCACCCGGTCAAAGGTCCGCTAGAACCTGGCCAATCTCGCCCGCACCCGGTCGTCCAGCCTGTGCAGCCCCGCCTGCCTGGCCGCCTCGAGGGCCTGCTCGTATTCCTCGCGGGTGATCCGGCGGTTGATCGCCGGTGTCTTCTGCGCTTCCCAGCAGGGCCGGTACTGGTCCATGACGTTGACGTAGGTGTTGCGCGAGATCTCCTCGGCCAAAAACCGCATGACCCCCTCCGTTCCCGCCACGCCGCCGGGCATGACGAGGTGCCGCACGAGGAGGCCCCGGACGGCGATGCCGGATTCGTCGATCTCGAGATCCCCCACCTGCCGGTGCATCTCCCGCAGGGCCCCCATGGCCCGCTCCCGGTAGTCGCCGGCCCAGCAGAGGCGCTCGGCCCACGCGTTGTCCCAGAACTTGAAATCGGGCATGTAGATGTCGACAACCCCGTCGAGGAGCTCGAGCGTCTCGACGGCATCGTACCCGCCGGTGTTGTAGACCAGCGGCACGTTCAGCCCGCCCTCGACGGCCGGGACCAGCGCCTCGAGGATCTGCGGCACCACGTGGCTCGGGGTGACGAGGTTGATGTTGTGGCACCCGCCGCGGGCCAGCTGAAGCATGGCCTCGGCCAGCCTTGCCGCATCGACCTCCGTGCCTTCCCGCAGGTGGCTGATATCATAGTTCTGGCAAAAAGAGCAAAGGAGATTGCAGGAGCTGAAGAAGACGGTACCGGACCCGTGCGATCCCACCAGCGGCGACTCCTCGCCGAAGTGAGGGCCTGCGCTGGAGACCATGGCCCTCCGGCCGGTCTGGCAGAAGCCCTCCTCGTCCTCCAGGCGGTTCACCCCGCACTGCCGGGGGCAGAGCCGGCACTCCCGCAGGCGCTCCACGGCCCGGCGCGCGCGCTCCTTGAGCACCCCTTGGCGATGCAGTTTCAGATAAGACGGCTCAGGCAAAACAGGCTCCAGGCGACAGGCTTCAGGCAACAGGCGACGGGAAATTCTCAGGCGGGGTCTTTCCTGACGCCTAATGCCCAATGCCTGAGGCCTATCTTTTGTACGTCCCCATCAGGTGCGCCTCGGCCAGGACGTGGCCCTTCATGGCCTTCAGGAGCTGGTCCTTCGTGATCGCCGGCTTGAGTCCCAGCACGGTGTCCAGGGCGTAGAGCTTGAAGAAGTACCGGTGCGTCCCGCCGGGCGGGCAGGGACCCCCGTAGCCGATCCTGCGGAAGTCGTTGATCCCCTGCGTGCCGCCCCCGGGCAGCTCCTTTTCCCGCGTGATCCCCTCGGCGAGCATCGTCGTCGTCGCCGGGATGTCGTAGACCACCCAGTGCACCCAGGTCCCCATGGGGGCGTCGGGGTCGTCGCAGATCAGGGCAAAGCTTTTCGTGCCCGCGGGACCCGCCGTCCACTCCAGGGGCGGCGAGAAATCGGCCCCGTCGCAGGTGTACTTCACCGGGATCATCTCCCCGCCGCCGAAGGCGCTGCTCTTGAGCTCCATGGCGTTCCCCTCCTTTTTGCAGCGTGTCACTGGTATAATATAACCCCTTTCGGAAAAATGAAAACCCTCTTTTGCGCATCGCCATGGACTCACTCTCCCCCCGCGGGAGAGGTCAGGGGTGAGGGGCACGTAAAGGAGGGCGTGAGAGCCGTGGCACCCAAAAAAAACCTGTTCGTCACCGGGCTGCCCGGGACGGGGAAGACGACGCTGATCCGGAGGGCCCTCGAACGGCTCCCGCCGGGTGCCTTGGTGTCCGGGTTCTTCACCGCCGAGATCCGCGAAGCGGGCGGGCGGGTCGGGTTCACCGTGAACGCCCTCGACGGGCGGAGGGCCCCCCTGGCCCACGTGCGGATCGGGGGCGGCGCGCGCGTCGGCCGTTACGGCGTCGACGTGGCGGGGTTCGAGGGGCTGGTCCTTCCGCTCCTCGAGCCGGGCAGGGCGGGGCTCTACGTGATCGACGAGATCGGGAAGATGGAGTGCCTCTCGCCGGCCTTCCGCCGGATGGTCTCGGCCCTTCTCGATTCGGAGGCCCCGGTCCTGGGGACGGTCGCCCTCCGGGGCGGGGGCTTCATCGCGGAGGTGAAGGCCCGCGACGACGTGGCCCTCCACGAGGTGACCGTGAAAAACCGCGACGCGCTGCCCGGCGAGATCGCCCGGGCGCTGCGGGAGCTTCTGCGCTGACAGGTGCGTCATGGACCCGAGGGATTTTGCCCTGCTTCTGGACCGCTTTGCCCTCTGTGCCGAGGGATACCGGAAGGTGCGAAGGGGCGTGCAGAAGCGCATCGTCCGGCACATGCGGCAGCTCGGCTGCCCGTCGATGAGGGACTACCTGGGGCGGCTCGACTCCGACCGGAAGGCCGAGGCGGAGGCCCGGCGGCTGATGGATGTCTCCATCAGCCGCTTCTTCCGCGACGGGGTGCTGTGGCGGGCGCTGGAAGGGGAAATCCTGCCCGCGCTCATTGCGGCGTACCCCGCGGGGCTGCAGGTCTGGTCCGCGGGCTGCGCCCTGGGGCAGGAGGTCTACAGCTTTGCAATCCTGTGGGCCGCCCGGGCTGAACGGTCAGCCGCGCCTGATCTGCGGCTCTGGGGCACCGACGTCAACCCGGCCTACCTGGCCCGGGCGATCGAGGGCGTCTATCCCGCGAGGGCCCTGGCGGCCGTTCCCGCGGAGGCGCGGGAGCGTTTCTTCCGGCCCGCCGGGAAGGGGAGTTTTCGTGTCGCCGACACGCTGCGGCGGGGCATCCGCTGGCAGGTCCACGACCTTGCGGCCGACCCCCCGCCGGCAAGGGACTTCCATCTCGTCTTCCTCCGGAACAGCCTGCTGACCTACTATCGGGAAGAAATCGTCCGGGAGGCCTTGCCGGCCGTTGCGGACCGCCTCGCACCGGGCGGAATGCTCGTCATCGGGCGGAAGGAGCGCCTGCCCGATTCCCTGAAAGGCGTCCACCCTCACCCGGCCGTGCCGTTCCTGTACCGAAAGCAGGGCACGTCCGTTTCCGGCTGACGGTCCCCGGGGGATGCATCGAGGTCGCGGACGGCCCGTTCGGCAAGGCGCGGCGGCCGAGGGTGGAGCCGGGCTCCCATTGAGCCTCGGAAGCGGGCGGGGCTCCGGTCAAACGGTTGCTGCGGGGACGACGTAGAGCAGGACGGCGACGTAGTGGCACGCGCTGCCGCCGAGCACGAAGAAGTGCCAGATGGCGTGGTTGTAGGGGAGCCTTTTGAGAAGATAGAACAGGGCCCCCACGGTGTAGACGATGCCCCCGGCCAGCAGCCAGGCGAACCCGCCGGCGGGCAGGGCGTCCAGGAGGGGCCTGACGGCGAAGACGGCGAGCCACCCCATCAGGACGTAGGCGATCGTGGCCAGGATCTTGAACCGGTAGACGAAGAAGACCTGGAAGACGATCCCCGCGGCGGCCAGCACCCAGATCAGGCCGAACAGCGTCCAGCCCCAGCTTCCCTGCAGCGTGACGAGGGTGAAGGGCGTGTAGGTGCCGGCGATCAGCAGGTAGATGCACGAGTGGTCGACGATCTTGAAGGCGTGCTTGAGCCTCGGGGAGCGGACGGCGTGGTAGAGGGTCGAGGCCGTGTAGAGCAGCACCAGCGTCGCCCCGTAGATGCCGCAGCTCAGGATGTGCAGCGCCGTGCCGTGCAGGCAGGCCAGCACGACCAGCACGCCGAGCCCCGCGGCGCTCAGGAGGGCGCCCGTCCCGTGTGTGAGGCTGTTGACCAGCTCTTCGATCTGCATTCGCTGCGGATTCATGTGTCGTCCCTGGGCCCCGGGGGATTTCGGGCGCAAACACCGGCCCGAAAAGAGGGGCTTTACTTTTCTTGCGCCGCATTATATACAACTCGGGCAACGGAACCTCAAGGGCATTTTGAGGTCCGGGCCTGAGAGATCACGATTTTTGTGGCGCAGGGATCACCACCGGGCTCCGCAGAGTCCGGTGGTTTTTTTTATGACGCACAAACGGAGCAAGCAGGAGGCGAAGCGATGAGAAGAGCCATCCAGTCGGGCGATACGGTCAGCGTGCATTACACGGGAAAACTCGAGAGCGGTGAGGTGTTCGATTCCTCCTCGGGCCGGCGGCCCATGACCTTCACCGTCGGCACCGGGCAGATCATCCGGGGCTTCGACGAGGCGGTTCTCGGCATGGCCGTGGGGGACAGGAAAACCGTGACGATCGCGCCGGAGATGGCCTACGGACCCCGGCAGCTGGAGCTGATCGTCGACATCCCGAGAAACACGGTTCCCGAGGGCATGGACCTGGAGAAGGGGATGATGATCGAGCTGGTCGACCCGCAGGGCAACCGGATCCCGGCCGAGGTCTTCGAGATCCTCGACGAGGTGGTCAAGATGGACCTGAACCACTTCCTGGCCGGCAAGACCCTGGTCTTCGACATCGAGATCGTATCGACGGGCCCGGAGCAGGATCCGGCCTGACGGAATCCCCGGGCGAAGGCCCGATGAACAAACGGCGGAAGGACGACGATGAAATTCCTGGAAAAGCTGTTCAGCCCGGAGAAAAGCCCCGCGAAGAAGCCGGAGACGGGACGCAACGACGCATGCCCCTGCGGGAGCGGCAAGAAGTACAAGCGATGCTGTCTCGACAGCGACGAAAAGAAGAGAAGGAAGCAAATGGGACTGATGTGAGGGGGAGGAGGCTGAAGAAAGGGATTCCGAACAGGCGGGCGATCGATATTCAGTCGCCCGCCTGTTCCGCGTAGAGGTCGTAGAGCTCCGCCGCCGTGACACGGCAGCGGACGATCTCGCCCGGGCTGAGCGCCGCCGCGCGCACGAAGGTGATCCCGTCGATCTCGGGGGCCTGGAAGCGCGTCCGGCCCCACCAGGGGAAATCCTCGCGGTCCGTCCGGCCCTCGATGAGCACCTCCTCCAGCGCCCCGATGCGGGCCAGGCCGATCTCGTCGGCGACCGCCGCCTGGGCCTCCATGACGAGGGCCTGGCGACGCCGCTTCTCCTCCTCCGGCACCTGCCCCGGCAGCCGCTCGGCCGCCGTCCCCTCTTCCGGGGAATAGGGGAACACCCCCAGGCTCTCGAAGCGGGCCTCCTCCACGAACCGCAGCAGCCGCTCGAAGGCGTCCTCCGTCTCGCCGGGATACCCGACGATGAGCGAGGTCCGCAGGGCGATGCCCGGGACGGCCCGCCGGATCTCCTCGATCTTCTTGCGGATGAAGGAGGCGGAGCCCCTGCGGTTCATCGCCTTGAGGACCCGGTCGTCGATGTGCTGCACCGGGACGTCGAGGTACCGGCAAACCTTCTCCTCCGCGGCCATCGTGGCGAGAAGCTCGGCCGTGACGTTCTTCGGGTAGGCGTAGAGGATCCGGATCCGGCGCGGCCCCTCGATCGTGCAGAGCCGCTTGAGAAGGCCGTTGAGCGTGGGGCGGCCCCTGAGGTCCCGTCCCCAGGCCGTCGTGTCCTGGGCGACGAGGATGATCTCGCGCGTCCCGTCGGCCGCGAGCCGCACGGCCTCCGAGACGATGTCGTCCATGGGGCGGCTCCGGAAGGGCCCCCGGATCGAGGGGATGACGCAGTAGGCACAGCGGTTCGAGCACCCCTCGGCGATCTTGAGATAGCCGTATGAGGCCGTGGAGACCCTGCGCGGCACCGAGGCGTCCATGAGATACAGGGGCCTGCCCACCTGCACGGCGGGGGTTCGCCGCGGGCCGTCGCCCAGGCGCTCGAGGTGCGAGGGGATCCCGGGGAAGTCCCCCGTGCCCAGGAAGAGGTCCACCTCGGGGAGCTCCCGGGCCAGCTCGGCGCCGTAGCGCTGCGGCAGGCAGCCCGTGACGACGAGGCGACGGCAGCGGCCCCTCTTCTTCCAGGCCGCCATCCGGAGGATCTCCTCGATGGACTCCTCCTTTGCGGGGAGGATGAAGGCGCAGGTGTTGACGACGATGGTGTCGGCCCGGTCGGGCCGGTCGGTGACGGTCCAGCCCGCGCGCGCCAGCAGGGCGGAGATGACCTCGCTGTCCACGAGGTTCTTCGGGCAGCCGAGGCTCAGGATGTAGACGCTTTTCCCGCTCACTTTACCTCGGCAGCTTTCTGGCGAGGACCTTTCGCGGCTTCACGCCGTCGGAGGGGCCCACGACGCCCTCCTTCTCCATCCGCTCGATCATCCGGGCGGCGCGGTTGTACCCCACCTTGAGGTAGCGCTGCACGAGCGACACCGAGGCCTGGCCCAGTTCGGTCACGAGCTCCACGGCCTCGTCGTACTTCTCGTCGATGTCGCCCTCGGCCTTCTCCCCCTCCTGGGCCTCGACCTTGAATTTCTGGATCGACTCGTCGTAGACGGGCGCCTCCTGCTTTCGGATGAAGCTCACGATGCGCGAGATCTCCCGGTCGGAGACGAAGGCGCCGTGGATACGCTGGAGCTTCGAGGTGCCCGGGGGCATGAAGAGCATGTCGCCCTGGCCGAGGAGGTGCTCCGCGCCGAGCTGGTCCAGGATCGTTCGCGAGTCCACCTTCGAGGAGACCTGGAAGGAGATCCGCGTGGGGAAGTTCGCCTTGATGATCCCCGTGATGACGTCCACCGAGGGCCGCTGGGTCGCGAGGATGATGTGGATGCCCGAGGCGCGCGCCATCTGGGCGAGCCTCGTGAGGGACTCCTCGACGTTGCGCTGGGCCACCATCATGAGGTCCGCCAGCTCGTCGATGACGATGACGAGGTAGGGCAGCTTCTCCGGCAGGGGCTTCGGTTCCGGTTCTTCCGCCTCGCCCATGGGCAGCCTCGCCTGGGCCTCCTCGAGGATCCGCTCGCGCCCCTGCTGCTTTTTCTCCACGAAGCGGTTGAACTTGTCGATGCTCTTCTCGCCCGTCTCGCCGATGATGCGGTAGCGGTTCTCCATCTCCTCCACGGCCCAGCGGAGCACCGAGGCCGCTTCCTTGGGGTCCACCACGACGGGGTGCAGCAGATGCGGCAGCCCCTCGTAGGCCGCCAGCTCCAGTCGCTTGGGGTCGATCATGAGGAACTTCACCTCGTCGGGGGGCGCCTTGAAGAGCAGGCTGCAGATCAGTGCGTTGAGGAAGACGCTCTTGCCCGAGCCCGTCGTGCCCGCGATGAGCAGGTGGGGCATCCGGGTGAGGTCGGCGATCACGGGCGTCCCCGTGATGTCCTCGCCCAGCGCGATGGGCAGCCGGTGCTTGGCCTGGGCGAAGGCCTCGTTGTCCACGGCGTCCCGGAGGGTGACGGCGTCGCGCTCGGCGTTGGGGATCTCGATCCCGATGGCGGCCTTGCCGGGGATGGGCGCGACGATGCGCACGCTCTGGGCCTTCAGGGCCAGGGCGAGGTCGTCGGAGAGGTTGGCGATCCTGTTGATCTTGACGCCCGGCGCGGGCTCGAGCTCGTACATCGTGATGACGGGCCCGGGCTTGACCTCCGACACCCTGCCCTCGACGCCGAAGTCGGCCAGCTTCTTCTCCAGGAGCCTCGCGTTGGCCATGAGGTTCTCGCGGCGCTGTTTCGTGTCGCGCCGGGGCACGTCGTCCAGCAGGGTGAGCGGCGGCAGGATGTAGGCCCCCTTGGGCCTGGCGAACTCGAAGACCGTCTGCTCGACTTTCTTCTTCCGCGTTCGCTCCTTCGCCGGGGCCCTCTCCTCGCGGATCACGGGGGGCGGCCGCCTCTCGGCCTTTCTCGGCGCCTCGCGCTCCTCGGCCTCGTCCTCCCTCAGGTAGTCCGTCACCTTCTCGCGGCCGATCTCCACGTAGGAGCGGACCCCGCGGCCCGTGCTGCGGGCCACCCCGTAGGCCTTGCGCAGCGCCGTGACGACGGAGAGATCCACCGTGACGATCAGCGAGATGACGAGGCCCACAAACAGCAAGATGAAGGTCCCGCCGGGGTTGAACAGGGCATTGAGGTATTCCGACAGCAGCGTGCCCGCAAACCCGCCGGCCGCGAAGGGCGTGTCGACCAGTGGGATGAGCTTGTAGGCGTGGGCGAAGAGCCCCGAGGTGGTCACGACGAGCCCGACGAAGCCCCCGATCCAGCCGGGCCGGAAGAGGAAGCCCGCGTCGAGGAAGAGCTTCACCGAGGTGATGAGCAGAAACAGGGGCAGCCAGTAGGCGGAGAGCCCGAGGAACCGGATCAGCAGGTCGGCGACATAGGAGCCGATGATCCCGCCGACGTTGGAGATCTTTGCCCGCGACGTCTCGTAGTTCGACAGCGACGGGTCCGCCGGGGAGTAGGAGATCACCGACAGGAACAGGAAGACCGCCAGGGCGAAGAGGACCACGCCCGCGATCTCCCGCGCCCGGCCCTGTATCGGTTTTCGTTCGGCCATGGGCTCCCGCCGTTTCATCGCAGATGCAGGGCGAGGACCGTCGCCCCCACGATCCAGCAGTAGTAGGCGAAGAAGCGGAGGTTTCGCTTCCGCACCACGAAAAAGAGAAATTTCAGGGTCAGATAGGCCACCACCGCCGCGGCCAGCGCCCCGGCGGCATACACCGTCATCTCGCCCGGCGGGACGGCCTCGGCGTGCCTCGCCTCGAGGACCGCCGCGCCCGCGATGGCCGGGATCGACAGCAGGAAGGAGAACCGGGCCGCCGTCTCGCCCTCGAGCCCCCGGAAGAGGCCGAAGGAGATCGTCGAGCCCGACCGGGAGATGCCGGGAAGGACGGCGATCCCCTGGATCACGCCGATCACGATGCCGTCGAGCAGGTTCATCTGGGCCTCGGTCCGCGCCGGGTTCTTCACGCGGTCGGAGAGAAACAGAAGGATCCCCGTCACGAGCAGCATCGCCGCGGCCAGTTCCACCGACTCGAACAGCTCATGGATGATGTCCTTGAAGGAAAACCCGATGGCGCCCGTGATGGCCGTGGCGACGACGAGGTACAGCAGCAATCGCCTGCGCGTGCCGACCCAGCCGTCGTTGAGGGCCGTGTCGAGGCGGCCCGAGAGCGACCGGCGATACCCCTTCGGCAGCAGCGCCACGAGGATCTCCCCGATCTCCCGGCGGAAGAACAGGGCGACGGCCAGGGTGGTCCCGACGTGGAGCATGACGTCGAAGAGGACCCCGGGCTGCCGGAACCCCTCGATCAGGCTCTGGGCGAAGACGAGGTGGGCCGAGCTGCTCACGGGCAGCAGCTCCGTCAACCCCTGCACGATGCCGAGGAGGACCCCTTCCAGCAGACTCACGCGGCTTTGTCCTTTCCGATGGCCAGCTCCGGCCTCCGGAGGTAGTAGTGCGATGCGACGACGTCGTAGACCCGGTTGAGCAGCTCGTCGAGGGTCTCTTCCGAGTATGCCGTCACGTCGATGGGCCTGTCGATGACCAGGGTGACGTGCCCCGGGTGGACCCGGAGCGACTTCTTGGGCATGATCTCTCCGCTGCCGACGATCGTGACGGGCACGACGGGAACCCCGGCCTTCAGGGCGAGGTGAAACACCCCTTTCTTGAAGGGGTGGATCTTCCCGTCCATGCTTCTCGTCCCCTCGGGGAACGTCATGACCGACTTGCCCTCCCGGATCCGGCGCGCCGCGTCGTGGATGCTGCGCATGGCGCGCACGAAATTCTTCCGGTCGATCGGGATGGAACCCGTCTTTGCGAGGGCGCGGCCGAACACGGGGATGGCGAACAGCTCCTTCTTGGCGATCCAGGCGAAGTAGGTGTCGATGCTCGCCAGCACGATCAGGATGTCGAAGCCGCTCTGGTGGTTGGCCATGAAGACCTGGGGCCTGTCCCGCAGGATGTTTTCCCGGCCCTCCACGGTCACGCTGACGCTCGAGATGCGCAGCAGGATCTTCGCCCAGAGCACGGAGACACGGTGCGTCGTGTATTCCCCGCGGGGAAACAGGCGGTACGATACGACGACGAAGAGGGAGATGAATGCCGTGATCGATATCCCCAGGAGGACCAGGATGGCCGACCGGAACATAGGGTTTCCTGAAAAATGTAATGATTTGTTAAATTTAACCACACATTTCTACTTGATCTGCCGGTCGAAGTCAACAGGGAATCTGGCGCTTGGCGGCCGGGCGCGGCCGTCCCGGGCCGCGCTCCGGATTATTTGATTGCGAAGAGGGCCGCTCTTCTATATGATGACACCGCTCCTGGCCTCGAACCAGCGTCAAGAGCCAATACAATACCCGCCGTGTCACGGCGCGCTTTCCGGCGGAAGCACGCGAAGCGAAGACGTTGCTTCCCAACTTCGTCTGTCCATGGAATCCGTGCCCGCGTAACCCGCGGCCGGACAGGCCCGGGAGGCCGCGCTTGAACGGCAGGAAGGGGGGAACGGATGGTCAACAAGGTAATCCTCATCGGCAGGCTCGGGGCGGACCCCGAAGTGCGTTACACGCAGGACGGGACGATGGTCACGACCCTTCGCATCGCCACGGACGAGTCGTGGAAGGACAAGAGCGGGGAGAAGGTCCAGAAAACCGAATGGCACCGGGTCGTGACGTTTCGGAAACTCGCGGAGATCTGCGGGAGCTACCTGTCCAAGGGCCGCCTGGTCTTCATCGAGGGGAAACTGCAGACCCGGTCCTGGGAAGACAAGGAGGGCCAGAAGCGCTACATGACGGAGATCGTCGCCTCCAACATGCAGATGCTCGAGTCGAAGGGGAGCGGCGGCCGCGAGGTCGCCGGCGCCGACAGCCCCATGCCGGCCTACGGGGGGGGCGATCAGGCCCCTGACGAGGACGTGCCGTTTTAAGAGAAAGCGACCGGCGAAAGGCAGGAAAGCCCGGTTGCGTGACCGGGCTTTCTTTTTTTTTGCGCCGCGGAAGGGATCCGTATTCGGGTACCCGCAGGCCGCGGGTTCGATGCCCTCCCCGTGCTAGGCAGGATCGGGCCTATTTCTTATCCTCGAGTTTCTTTGCCTCGGTCTCCTCTTCACCTTCCTTGGAGGCCTTCTTGAAGTTCCGGATCCCCTTGCCGATGGCCCCCCCGATCTCGGGGAGCTTTCCCGCCCCGAAGATGATGAGGATGATGACGAGGATCACGATCAGTTCCGGCATTCCCAATCCAAACATGGTTTCAGTCTCCTTGCTGTTGAATCTCCCCGGCGTCCGATGCCCGGTTGCCGCCGCCTGTCATTGCGCGGCCGGTCTCGTTTCGTTCTCCGCAGCGGGTTTGGGCTCTTCCGGTTTTTTCTTCTCGACGCGCCTTCCCTCGGGATAGACCAGGTGGACCACCTCCCCGCGCTTTCCGGGGCTGCCGAGGGACCGGCCCTGGAAGATGATCTGGACGCCGCCGGCGTTGCCGAGGTCGACGGTGATCTTTTCCTTCGCCTCCACGCTCACCTTCTCGCCGGCCTGCAGGAGCCTCTGGACGGCCGAGGACTTGTCGCCCTTCACCTGGACCCAGGCCGCCTCGGTGGCCTCGATCGTGAGGCTGAGGGGGCCAGCCGCCGGCGGCGCTGCGGGCGGGGGCTCCGTCTTTTCCGCCGGGGGCGGCGCCTGCGGTTTTTTCGGCTCCGGCGCGGCGGCCTGCTCTTGCGCCGGGGGCGGGGCCGCTTCGGGCTGCTGCGCGGGCGGAGCCTCGGGCGGCTTCGCTTCGGCGGGTTTTTCGGGCAGCCTGGTCTCTTCGCGCACCGTCGTCTTTGCCGGGACCGGCTTCTCGGGCCTGTCCTGGAAGGCGTAGATGCCCAGGGCGATCACCACGGCCAGGGCCAGGAAGGTCCAGCCCACCCGGCTTCCCAGCATCCCGAGCAGGTTCAGGGCGGTCCGTCCCGCATCGGGCCCCTTCAGTCCCGCCGCCTTCTCCTCGGGCGGGGCGGGCGGCAGGGTCTGCTCGATGTGCTTGGCGTACATTGCCAAGATGGTTCCGGCATCCACACCCAGGAGGCCGGCGTAGGTCTTGATGAAGGTTTTCGTGTAGACGGGTTCGGGCAGATCCTCGAAGCGTCCGCTCTCGATGGATTCGAGGAAGGAAAGCCGGATCCGGTAGCGCCGTGCGATGTCCTCCAGCCTCAGGCCTTTGGATTCGCGGGTGCGTTTCAGCTCCTCGAAAAACCGGTTTTCCGGGTCCGTCTTCTCCACGGTTGATTACCCCTCAGCCCTTCAGGGTCCGCGAGTTTCGGCTAGGTTTACCATCAATAGAGGGGCCGCGCAACAGAAAATGTCCCGCCGCACGGGGCCCCGGCGGCACTGCCGGCCGGTTCGGCAACGGCGTTTTTTTCTTCACAGAAAGAGCCTGTTGCGCTATGGTGGGCCGCCCGGGGAAAAACGGATGGTGGCCATGGGATCGTACAGGGAATTCGCCGCGGAGCTGGCGCTGGAGGCGGGGCGTTTCCTCAAGGGGAAATTCAACACGGCGCACGACATCACCTACAAGGGGGAGATCGACCTCGTCACGGAGGCCGACCGGGGGTGCGAGGCGCTGCTGATCGACCGCATCGAGAAGGCCTTCCCGGACCACGGGATCCTGGCCGAGGAGACCCGTGGGGCGGCCCTGGACAGGGAGTTCCTCTGGATCATCGACCCCCTGGACGGCACCACGAACTACGCCCACCACTATCCCGTCTTCTGTGTCTCCATCGCCCTGCAGAAACGCGGCGAGGTGATCGCCGGCGCGATCTGCAACCCCATGCTGGAGGAGCTCTTCCTCGCGGGAAAGGGTACGGGGGCCTTCCTGAACGGGCAGCGCCTCGCCGTCTCCAGTACGGCCGAGCTCACGCGCAGCCTGTTGTCCACGGGCTTTCCCTACGACATCCGCGTCAACCCCGACAACAACCTCAACTACTTCAGTGCCCTGGCCGTGCAGGCGCAGGCCATCCGCCGCGCGGGCGCCGCCGCCCTGGATCTGGCCTACGTCGCGGCGGGCCGGTTCGACGGATTCTGGGAGCTGAAGCTGCACCCCTGGGACACGGCGGCGGGATGCCTGATGGTGACCGAGGCGGGAGGGAAGGTGACGGACCTCTTCGGCGGGCCTTTCGATCTGTACTCGCCGCATGTGCTGGCGACCAACGGCAGGATTCACGAGGCCATGTCCGAGATTCTTCGCTCGACGGATCCAATGGACGCACGATTGACAGGGGCGAGGATAAAGGAAAAAGGACGGATTGAGAGGAAGACCCTTTAGCCCTTTGCCTTATGCCTTGAGCCTGTTCCGTTGATAAACGCCTCCGTCATCTCGCAGGCCTCCTCGTCGGTGAACTGCCGGGGCGGGTGTTTCATGAAGTAGGCCGAGGGGCCGTGGAGGATGCCGCCGATCCCCCTGTCGAGGGCGATCTTGCAGCAGCGGATGGCGTCGATCACCACCCCGCCCGAGTTGGGGGAGTCCTCTACGGACAGGCGCATCTCGAGGTTCATGGGCACGTCCCCGAAGATCTTTCCCTCCATCCGCAGGAAGCAGACCTTGTTGTCCTTCTGCCAGGCCACCCAGTCGCTGGGGCCGATGTGGATGTTTTCCGGGGTGAGGCGCTTTCCCGCCTGGGACTGCACGGCCTCGGTCTTGGAGATGCGCTTGGACTTCAGGCGGCTGCGGTCGAGCATGTTGAGAAAGTCCGTGTTGCCGCCCGTGTTGAGCTGGTAGGTCCGCTCGAGCTTCACCCCGCGGAGGTTGAAGAGGTGCGTGAGCACCCGGTGGATGATCGTGGCCCCGAGCTGGCTCTTGACGTCGTCGCCGATGATGGGGAGGCCTCTCCTCTCGAAGCGCCGCGCCCACTCGGGGTCGCTGGCGATGAAGACGGGGATGTTGTTGATGAAGGCCACCCCCGCCTCGAGGGCGCACCCGGCGTAAAAGCGCGTGGCCTCCTCGGAGCCCGCCGGCAGGTAGTTGAGCAGGATTTCGGCCCCCGACTCCTTCAGGGCGCCGACCACGTCCTTCTTCGTCGCCTCCTTCTGCGCGGCCGGGACGAAGGCGAACCGCGGGTCGTACTGGCTCATGTGGGGGGCGACGCTGTCGAGCATCTTTCCCATCGCGACCCGGGCCCCCGTCTTCGGGATCTTGGGCTGGAAGACGGCGGTGCAGTTGGGGGGCTGGAAGATGGCCTCGGCGACGTCCCTGCCGACCTTGCGGCGGTCGATGTCGAAGGCGCAGACCACCTCGATGTCCGAGGGCCGGTAGCCCCCGAGGTCCCAGTGCATCAGACCGATGTTGTCCTTCGGTGATTTCCTGCGGTAGTACTCGATTCCCTGGATCAGCGAAGAGGCGCAATTCCCGACGCCGGCGATTGCAATGCGGACCTTCCCCAAGGCATCTCCCCCTTTTGTCCAGATCAAAAACCGATTCCGATGGGTCGGCAGGCGATACTATTACAACAATTCCCGGGACAATTCAACGGGAAGGATGGGAAAAAGAGGGGGTCCTCATTTCTCCGCCGCCCCGTAGTGCTCGTCGATCCACCGGAGGTACTCCCCGCTGCGGACGCGCCGGACCCACTCCCCGTTCTCCAGGTACCAGAGGATCGTCTTGCGCAGGCCCGTGCGGAAGGATTCGCGGGGGGCCCAGCCGAGCTCCGACTGCAGCTTGCTTGCGTCGATGGCGTAGCGCCAGTCGTGCCCGGGCCGGTCCTTGACGAAGGTGATCAGGCCCCGCCGGGGGCCGCCTTCGGCCCGGGGGCGGATCTCGTCGAGGATGTCGCAGATGCCGTGGACGACGGCGATGTTCTCCTCCTCGGAGTTGCCCCCGATGTTGTACGTCTCGCCGCGCCGGCCCCTGTTCATGATCGTCCAGATGGCCTCGCAGTGGTCCTCCACGTAGAGCCAGTCGCGGACGTTGCGGCCGTCGCCGTAGACGGGCAGGGGCTTGCCCTCCAGGGCGTTGAGGGTGATGAGGGGGATGAGCTTCTCCGGGAACTGCCATGGGCCGTAGTTGTTCGAGCAGTTGGAGATCGTCACGGGAAGGCCGTAGGTCTTGAAGTAGGCCCGCACGAGGTGGTCCGAGGAGGCCTTCGAGGCGCTGTAAGGGCTGTTGGGCCGGTAGGGGGTGGTCTCGGTGAAGAAGCCCTCCCTGCCGAGGCTGCCGTAGACCTCGTCGGTGCTGACGTGGTGGAAGAGGCGGAAGCTCTCCGCGTGGTTGCGCGCCGCCTCCAGGAGGTTGAAGGTGCCCACGATGTTGGTGAAGATGAACTCGGCGGGCCGCTTGATGGAGCGGTCCACGTGGCTCTCGGCGGCGAAGTGGCAGACCGCGTCGATGCCGTGTTCGGTGAAGACCGCGTCCATCCGCTCGAGGTTGCAGATGTCCTCCCGCAGAAAGACATAGCGCCCGGGGAAGCGCTCGCCGAGGTCCCGGAGGTTTTCGGGGTTGCCGGCGTAGGTCAGCTTGTCGACATTCACGATCCGGCCGGCGAAGCCGGCCTTCTCGAGCAGGTAGCGGATGAAGTTGCTGCCGATGAAGCCGCATCCGCCGGTGACGAGCAGATTACGGAAGGCCATGGTTGTTCCTCTATCCATTCTTGTCTTGCCCTTGTGTTCTTGCCGCGGCTTCGAGCCCGTGAGGAGCGGAAAAAGAAGCAATCCATCTCCGCTCTTCTGCTCTTCTTCATTTCCTAACGTCAGTCTTTGAAAGAGTATCCGGCACGGAATTTGCGGTTCCTCTCGGCGAAATCCGGGAATTCGTGTCGCCGTCTACCATGAATGCTTGAATTTCTCAACCTTGAATCGGGGCGTCCGGCGAGGAAGTCGTGAGCGACAAAAAAAGGGAACGCCAACCCGTCAACTGCTTCGGCTGCCGGCACTTCTTCATCACCCACGAGCCGGCTCTTCCCTACGGCTGTCGGGCCATGGGCTTCAAGTCCCGGGAGCTCCCCTGCTCCGTCGTGCTGCGCAGCTCCTACGTGCATTGCCTGCTCCTCGAGCCGAGGGGCAAGAGCCCGGAGAGGTCAAGGGGCTGAGAGGTCTTCTCAATTGCCTTCTGACCTTCGCGTCCGCGAACCTTCAGGCCCGACCGTCGAAGCATGCAGGACGACACTTTAACGTTGCATTTCAAGACCCGAGTGCGGTAGGAAAAAGCAAACGAGTACAGGCCGGGCAGTGATGACCGTGCCGGCGAGGGGTTGACGGTCCTTGAGTCCCAGGAAAGAGACGAAGAAAGACAAAGAACAGGCCCACCCGGGCATGGGAAGCTCGGCGGAGGGCGTGATCGGCGCCCTGCTGGCGGTCAGCCGGGCCATCACGTCCGAGAAATACCTGGAGGACATCCTGCGCCTGATCGTCACCGTGACCGCCGAGGTCATGGAGTCCAAGATCTGCTCGCTCATGCTCATCGACGACGACGGCAAGCTCCACGTCAAGGCGACCCAGAGCATGAGCAAGGAGTACAACAAGAAGCGGCTCGTGGAACTCGGCAAGGGGATCGTGGGAAAGGTCGCCTCGGAAAACCGCCCGGCCATCGTGCGGGACGTGAGGGAAGAGCCGGAATACCTCTACCGCGACATGGCGCGCAAGGAGGGTCTCGTCTCGCTTCTTTCCGTCCCCTTGGCCGTCAAGGGCCGCGTCATCGGCGTGATCAACTGCTACACGTCGCGGCCCCACGACTTCACGGAGGCCGAGGTCACCGTCCTCACCACGATCGCCAACCAGGCCGCCGTCGCCATCGAGAACACGGAACTGCTCGTTCGGAGCCGGGTGATCGAGGAGGAGCTCGAGTCGCGCAAGCTCATCGAGCGGGCCAAGGACATCCTGGCGGCCGAAAACGGGACGGGGGGCGAGGAAGCCTACCGGAAGATCCGGCAGATGAGCATGAACATGCGCCGCCCTATGCGCCAGATCGCAGAGGCGATCATCATCTCCCGGGGGGTCGACGCGGGTTCGTGAAGCGGACCCACCGCCGCGGCCCTTTTCGGGCGGGACCGTACCGTCACGAGGCGGCGTAGCAGATCAGCTTCTGGTTGACCACGTCCGACACCAGCCTCAGGTCCTTCTCCCTCACATCGTAGACCCGGACCACCTCCTTGTAGCGGCCCTCGTTTGGTAGCAGGTCGAGGAGGCGGTTCGGCAGGCTCTCGAGCCAGCCGTCGTTGAAGACGACCCCATCCTTCTCCGGGTAGATGGCCATGTAGAAGATATCCGTCTCGACCAGGTCCTGGAAGAAGTGCGTCCCGAAGGAGAGGTCCGGGATGAGGCTGCCGTCGCGGTAGGCGATTTCCGCGATCACCGCGATCTTGTTGATCTCCGAGAACGTCACGGGAACCCCCATGGCCGGGGTGGTCGTCCCCCAGCGGCCGGGGCCGAAAACCGCCGTCGGCATGTCCTCCCGTCGGTCGATGAGCCTGTTGAGGCGGCCCACGATGCGGGCCACGTCATACTTCTCCGAGAGGGTGAGTTTCGTGTACCCCTTCGGGTCGATATGGATGACGCGTGCCAGGGTCTGCGAGACGCTGCCCCCCATAAAGTTGCCTTCCTGCCGGATGAGAATCCTCTTCCTGGGGATATTCTCCGGGATTTCGACCTTGGCCTTCTGCCCTTTCGTCTGGAACGGTCGGCACTGCAGGAGGTTGAACTGGAGGCGCCCCTCGGCGTTGAAGTTCGCCGTGAACTCGATGTCGACGGGGTACCGGTACACCTTTTCGAGCTCCTTGAGCATCCGGGAGATGACCGCCGTGAAGTCCGTCCGGGACAGCAGCTCGTCGAACGTCAGGATCCAGACGTCGTTCCCGAAACGGCCCGACGCCCGCATCCTCTCCGTGGTTTCCTCGTCCCGAACGCCGATGAGGTCAAGGCGGGTGTCGACCCCCTCGTTGACGACCTGCATGAGCGAGACGGAGTGGAACCGGTTGTCCCCGAGGTTCAGCAGGTCCACGTCGTGCTGCGAGAACCGCCGGGCGTCGGCGATCCCCGCGTGCGGTTTCACCAGGGGCGCGTCGAGGGCGACGATGCGGGGATAGTCGTTTTCCACCCGGTTGACGGCGCGCGTGCCGAGTCCGAGCACGATCCGCAGCATACCGGCCCGGGGATCCATCCCCTGCTTCCAGACGAAGGGGTTGTACGAGAGGCCCACACCCGCCACCTCCGGGAAGAAGTAGTGCTTCCGGTACGTGCCGGAGACGCGCTGGACGAGCAGGGCCATCTGCTCGTCCTGCCGGTCCAGGCCGCGCTGAAGCCGGTAGGTTAGGGCGTCCTCGTTCATGGCGCTCGCGAAGACGCGCCGCACCGCCTCCTCGAAGATCTCGTAGCGCCGCTCCGGCGTGCCCTGGTTGACGCAGAAGTAGCTCTCGTACTTGCCCGCGAAGGCGTTGCCGAAGGCGTCCTCCAGGAGGCTGCTGGAGCGCACGATGATCGGCGACTGCCCGAAGTACTCCAGCATGAGCTGGAACTGCTCCTTCACCTCCTGCGGGAAGGCCCCGCCGAGCATCTTGGACTTGAGCTCCCGGGCGCTCTCGAAGTAGCCCTCCCGCGTCTTGTGGGCCATGAGGGTCTTCCACCAGCCGTTCTGGACGATGTAGGAATAGAACACGTCGGAACCGACGAAGTAGGAGTCGTGCATCTCCAGGTGCTTCTGCCAGTCGAAGTCCCGGTCCTTGCGCAGGATGTTGCGCGCCAGGAGCATGCCGACGGACTTGCCGCCGATGAAACCCGTGCCGATCAAGCGGTCCTTGATCGCCAGGAGGTCCTCGAGAGTGAAGTACTCCCGCACCAGGGACAGCATGCGCTTTTCCCGGCCGATCAGGACCCGCGAAAGCTGATCGACGAGATCCTTTCTCTCCTCGACGGCCGCTTCATCCCCTGCAAGATCGCGGGCCTTCAGAAAGGCCCGGTCCCAGTAGTCGAGGTGCCGCTCCGCATCCACGGCGCTCCGGTCGGCCAGGGCGGCGAAGAGCCGCGTGGCTTCCACGCTGTTCATGATCGGGACGAAGGCCTCTCCTTCCCGGACGTGGGGCAGGAACATGGTGGGGGAGTACCGCTGCCAGCACTTCAGGGGATGGACGCAGGTCTTGCCCTCGAAGCCGTACACGTCCAGCAGGACCTGGGTAGTCTCGCGGATCCGGGCGACGGTCTTGAAGGAGTGGCGGCCCCGAATGATCGCGAAGTAGGCCACCGTGTTGAGCTCGAAGAGGTACGGGCAGGTGATGACGAAGAAGTTGCCTATCATCAGGTCCGTCGCCCAGGCGAGCAGCAAATCCGACAGGGAGTCGAAGACGTAGAACACGTCGCGCCCCTCCTGGCGGATGATGTTGTGGACCTGGGTGGAGAAGGACTCGAACCCCGCGTCGGGGTTGAGCTTGTAGACGGCGATCTTCCGGGTTTCCTCGAGAAGCGGCGCGTGGTGGGCGAATCGAATGTAGACGACACGCTCGTTGTTCGCGAGCGCCTCTCTGACGAAGGGAGTGACGAAGCTCTGGTAATCCTCGATGGAATCGACCTGCAGGACCACATTGTCCCCTGTCTGCAGGTGCCCGAGGACCTTATCGAGCCCCTTGATGCCGGTGCTGACGCTGGGAAATGATTTCATGGCAACCTCTGCGATGATGAACTGACTGAATCATATCAGAATCGATCTCATTTTCCATTGTTTTTACGACTAAAATGTACTAATTTACGAAACCAAAAAAAACGTTTCAATTTTGTTCCATATGAGCAACCTCTCCTTTGAAGAACTGGCAGCCCTTCATGCCGTCGCCAAGGCCCTGGCGCAGCCCTGGGACCTCCGCGACCAGCTCGAACAGGTTCTGGGCGAGATGAGCGCCCGGCTTGGCATGCAGCGGGGGATGATCTCAATCCTGGACCGGGACTCCGGCGAGGCGCTGCTGGAGGTCGCCCACGGGGTCGACCTGGCGGGTGTGGACGTTTCCTTCCGCGCCGGCGAGGGGATCACCGGGAAGGTTGCGCAAACGGGCCATCCCATCGCCGTGCCGAGCCTGGGGCGGGAGTCGCTCTTTCTGGACCGTACCGGGGCGCGCCGGCACCTGACAAACCGAGACGAACTGACCTTCCTTTGCGTCCCCATCACTTACGATTCCCGGGTTGTGGGCATCCTGTCGGCGGACAAGCCGGCCCGGGACGTCAAGGAAATGGACCGGGAACTGGCCGTGCTTGCCTCTGTGGCGGAGCTGATCGCCAAGGCGGTCCACGTGCTCGCCCTGGAGGACGAAAACCGGCGCCTGCGGCGCATGGTCAGCCCCTCAAGCGGAGTGGGTCTCGACATGATCGGGCAGTCGAAGGGAATGCAGGAAGTCTACGCCCTGATCCGGCACGTGGCGGACTCCGCGACGACGGTCCTCATCGTGGGGGAGACCGGGACGGGCAAGGAACTGGTCGCCAGGGCCATCCACGCCAACAGCTCCCGCAGCAAGGGGCCGCTGGTCAAGGTCAACTGCGCCGCGATTCCCGAGACCCTCATCGAGAGCGAGCTCTTCGGCCACGAGAAGGGGGCCTTCACCGGGGCCTTCCGCAACCACCGGGGCCGGTTCGAGGAGGCCCACAACGGCACGATTTTCCTGGACGAGGTGGCGGAACTCTCCCCGGCGGCGCAGGCCAAGCTGCTGCGGGTCCTCCAGGAAAAACAGTTCCAGCCGCTCGGCTCCTCCCGGCTGGTGACGACCAACGCCCGTGTGGTCGCGGCGACCAACCGCCGCCTCGAGGACTGCGTTTCGGCCGGGCAGTTCCGGACGGATCTCTACTACCGCCTCAGCGTGTTTCCCATTTTCCTGCCTCCCCTCAGGGAGAGGGGAAACGACATCATCCTGCTGGCCGATCATTTCGTCCTCAAATATTCAAGAGAACTGAAGAAGCCCATCAGGCGGATTACGAATGCCGTCATCGAGGCCTTCCTGTCGCATCCTTGGCCGGGGAATGTCCGGGAACTCGAGAACTGCATCGAGCGGGCCGTTCTGCTGGCCAAGGGGCAAGCGATCGAGATGATGCACTTGCCGCCGTCGCTGCAGCTCAAGGGCCCCGACGAACAGGGCCGTGATGTGGGCAAGCTAGGCGCCGTCATCGGGGCCCAGGAACGCTCGATGATCATCGAAGCCCTGAAAGAAGCCCGGGGGAACCAGAGTCAGGCGGCCCGGCTTCTCGGAACGACGAAACGGATTGTCCAGTACAAGATCCGCAAGCTCGGCATCGACCCCGTGCAGTTCAAGACGGTCAAGAAGACGGGCTGAGCCGCTTCCCCCGGTCAGCCAGGAAGCGCAAGCGCAAAGAGCCCGGGCCGAGCGGCCCGGGCTCTTGTGTTTGGCCATTAACTAGACATTGAGAGGGTCAAGGGAGAAAATCCCTTGACTTTTTCTCGGTTCTGTAGTCTAGTCATATGACTAGATTATTGGGGAGGTGCTGCCATGGGCTATCCCACCAAGGTGCAGCTGATCAAGCGCAAGGACAGCGAACAGTGGTACATCAACTTCCCTTCGGCCGTGGCGCAGGCCATGGAGTTCGAGCGCGGCGAGGTGGTGGAGTGGATCATCGAGGACA
>JAGPKU010000018.1 GCA_018053845.1 Syntrophobacterales bacterium | reverse complement strand
ACGAGAAGATCTGCCTGGGCGCCAAGTGCATGAAGTGCCAGGAAGCCTGCCCGGCCAAGTACATCCGCGGAAACCCCGACACGGGCCAGCCCCTGATCTGCGATCTCTGCGGCGGCGACCCCCAGTGTGTCAAGGCCTGCATGGAGCAGGCCGGCAACCCCCAGGGGCCCTGCCTCCAGGGACGCCCGGTCGGCATCGGCGTGAACATGGCCTTCCGGGACGTGACGCCCGATCAGGCGGGTAAGGATCTCGCGAACCTCCTGTTCTATCCCAACGTCGAGGGCAAGAGGGTCGTGCCCGCGAAATCCAAGACCAAGAAGGGGAGGTGAGAACGATGGCAACACCCAAAGGCGGAAATTTCGGAAAGGTACTGGAGATCGATCTGAGCAAGCAGACCTACAAGACGAGGCCTGTCTCCGATGAGATCCTCCAGCAGTATATCGGCGGCCGCGGCCTCGGGGCCTACTATGCCGTCACGGAGTACAAACCGGGCAAGAACGCCCTGGACGAGGATGCCTTCGTGTTCGTGGGGCCCGGGCCCCTGTCGGGCACCATGGCCGTCTCCCACCGGACCTGCTTCGCCCACAAGAGCCCCTACACGGGCCTCATGACCCACGCCGAGACGGGCGCCCACCTCGCGAGCGAGATCAAGTTCGCCGGCTGGGACGGCCTTTACATCAAGGGCCGGGCCAAGAAGCCCGTCTGGCTCTCCATCGTCAACGACAAGGTGGAGTTCAAGGACGCCTCGAAGATGTGGGGCAAGACCACCGACGAGGCCCACGAGATGATGGTCAAGGAGATGAAGGACCCCGAGATCCGGACGGCCGTCATCGGCCCGGCCGGTGAGAACGAGGTGCCCTTCGCCTGTATCATCGTCGAGCGCTACCGCGCCGCCGCCCGAAGCGCTACTGGCATGGTCTTCGGCAACAAGAAGCTCAAGGGCTTCGCCGTGCGCGGCACCAAGTACGCCGTGCCCGTCGCGGATAACGCCAAGTTCCTGGCGGCAGCCAGGGTCAACAAGGAAGGCAACATGCAGGGCGAGGCCTGGGAAGGCATCAAGAAGTGGGGCACCGGCGGCCTCATGGAGCTCAAGCACTTCCTGCACGGTTCGCTCATCGTGAAGAACTACCAGACCACGTGGTTCCCCGACGTCGTGAAGATCGGCGGCGAGGAAGCCATGAGGACCTTCTGGAAACGCCACGCGGCCTGCACGAACTGCCCGACGCACTGCCTGAAGCTGGGCGTGCTGCGCAGCGGCAAGTACTCGGGTCTCGTCGCCGAGGGCCCCGAGTACGAATCCGGCGGCCTTCTGGGTTCTAACCTGGGCATGACGAAGTTCGACGAGATGATTTCCCTCATCGAGGCCTGCGATGCGCTGGGTCTCGACAACATCTCCACGGGCGGCGTGCTCGCCTTCACGACGGAAGCCGTCGAGAAGGGCGCCTTGAAGCCGACGGACCTCGACGGTCTGAAGCCCAAGTGGAACGACGGCGACACCTACATGGAGATGATCCGCAAGATCGCCTACAAGGACGGCAAGGCCGGAAAGCTCATGGCCAAGGGTGTCCGGGCGATGTCGAAGGAGATCGGCAAGGGCTCCGAGGCCTACGCCAACCACACCAAGGGCAAGGAACTGGCCGCTCACGACCCGCGGGGCGACAAGATCCGCGCCTACAGCTACACGATGGGCACCTGCGGCGGCGATCACCACGAAGGCCAGGGTCCGCAGGCCCTCGGCATGACGGCGATGGCCGACTCGCTGTGCATCTGCTCCTTCACCAACTTCCTCGTGTACGGCACGGGCACGGACAAGATCATCACCGATATGATGAACCCGCTGTGCGGCTGGAACTGGAAGACGGAGGACTACTGGACCACGGCCAAGCGCATCATGACAACCGAGCGCGTCTTCAACGTCCGCGAGGGCATCAGCTCCAAGGACGACCGGCTGCCTATCCGCATGTACAAGGAGAAGCTGCCGGCAGGACCCCGGAAGGACGCCATCTTCACGGATGCCGATCAGAAGGACATGGAGACGAGGACCTACGGGTTCTTCGGCTGGGACGCCAAAGGGATCCCGACTGAAGCCACCCTCAAGGCCTATGGCCTCGATTACCTGGTCGCAGACGTCGACGCGGCCAAGAAGAAGTACAACCTCTAACCGTTTGTTTTCGACGGCAGGGGCGGGTGGCACGCTCACCCGCCCTTGCCTTTCATTGCTGCTTTCGCTATAGTGCTTTCGGTCCGGTACCGCGGAGGAGAGGGGTCGGTGACACGGAACCTGGAACATTCTGAGGACAAGTACGCACATGGCCTTTTCACGCAGGGACACGATCCAGCTTCTCGTCAGCGGCGCCGTCTCGACCGTCGTTTTCGGCCTCTTCAAGGTCAGCGGGGCCAAGGAAATCCCGCGCCCGCCCGGGGCCCTCGAAGAAAAATCCTTCCTTGAATACTGCGCGCGCTGCTACCGCTGCGTCGACGTCTGCCCGACCGACGCGATCCGTCCGGCCGGCCTCGAGGGGGGCATCACGAGCTTCGGCACCCCCGTTCTTCGCCACAAGGAATGCATCTTCTGCATGGCCTGCATCAAGGAGTGCCCGACGGGGGCCATCGCGAAGATTTCCCGCGACGAGATCGACATCGGCAACGCCGTCATCAACCGTGCAACCTGCCTGGCCTGGACGGGGCAGGAGGACTGCACGCGCTGCTTCGACGCCTGCCGCTACGACGCCATCGTCCTCGAGAAGGACAAGTACCCCGTCGTCCTCGAGGACCCCTGCACGGGCTGCAACGCATGCGAGAAGCGCTGCCCCACGAAGCCCAAGTCCATCGTCACTCACTACGACAAGGTGAAGCGGATTCCCCCGCCGGAGAGACGCATCGCCCTGCGCCGCGAGGAGGAAGACGACCGGGGCCACGGGCGGAGGGAGACCTTCACGGACTGGCTCAAGGGGCGCGTGGAGAAGCTGCGGGAGCATTACGGGTGGGTCAAGGAAGAAGAGGAGGAATGACGTCCAACAGAGGAGGCGTTCTCTTCATTTCCGTTTCGCATGAACACTCGAAGCGCTGAGAGCATGGCAGATCACAAGAAGACAGTTTTGGTCGTGGGCGGCGGCGTTGCCGGCATATCGGCGGCCCTCGATTTGGCCGCGGGCGGCCACCGCGTGCACCTCGTCGAGCGGGGCCACGACCTGGGCGGCCAGGTGGCGAGGCTCGACAAGTTCTACCCGACGGACCACTGCGCCTTCTGCCCCCTTTGGACGGAGATCCGCCGCTGCAAGGAAGACGAGTCGATAACCGTCCACACCCTCTCCCGCGTGGAGACGCTCGAGCCGCGGGAAGGGAAACACCAGGCTCTCGTCGTCGAGTCGGCACCCGTCGTCGAGCCGTCGCTCTGCATAAACTGCGGCCGCTGTGAAACGGCCTGCCCGAAAGGCGTCGCAAAGCCCATCTGGGAGCACGCCTACCCTCCCGTTTACCTCATCGACCGGGACCGCTGCGGGGACTGCCGGGCCTGCGCCGATGTGTGCCCCACCAAGGCCATCGCCTTCGACCGGGAGCAGCGGAAGATCGAGCTGGACGTCGACGAGGTCATCTGGGCCGCGGGCTTCGACGAGGTGAGCCTCGCCCCGATGAAGGAGTACGGTTGGGGAACGCACCCGGACATCCTCACATCGCTGGAGTTCGAGGCCTGGAAGGCCGAAGCGGGCGAAAACCGGGGGAAGATCCTCCGGCGCTCCGACCGGGCCGTGCCCCGGAGCATCGCCTTCATCCAGTGCGCCGGGGCGCGTGACCTGAGGCTCCTGCCCCACTGCTCGGCGGTCTGCTGCATGCACGCCCTGAAGCAGGCCCAGTGGGTCAAGCGCAGAACCCCGGAAGTCGACTGCGTCATCCTCTACACGGATCTGCGGACCGTGGGACGGGATTACTACGAATACGCCCTGCGCGACTTCAACGGCAACGGGGTCCGTCTCGTTCGGGGTCGCCCGTCGATGATCTATCCCCTGCCCGGCGGCGGCATCGCCGTCCGATACGAGGACACGCCGACGGGGAAGCGCGAGATCCGGAAGTTCGACATGGTCGTCCTCAACGGGAACCTCCAGTCCACGCTCGCGCTGCGGCCCGTCCCGGGGGCGGGGCCCGAGCTGACCGGCGAGGGGTTCGTGACGGCGGCCTCCGTTTCCTGCGGGTTCGTCATGGAGCCGGCGGATGTGACGGAGTCGGCGATCCAGGCTTCGTCGGCCGCCTTGCGATCGATTCTGGGAACCAAAGGCTGAGCCCATGACCAAGATCGGCGTCTTTCTCTGCAACTGTTTCGGCGAGATCGGCCAGGTCATCGACCTCGAGTCCATCCGGAAGAGGCTCGAGTCGGACCCCGCGGTGGATTTCGTGACCGTCCGGGAGTCCCTCTGCTTGCCGGGCGACGCGGCCGAGGCACACGCCCGGATCCGCGAGCGCGGCATCGCCAGGGTCCTCCTCGGCGCCTGCTCGCCCTACGGCAGGATGGAAATCGTGCGGCTCGGCCTTGCGAAAGAGGGGGTCGACGTGCGGACCGTGCGCGCCGTGGACCTGCGCGAGGGCTGCGCCTGGGTGCACGGGAAGGACCCCCGGGGCGCGAACCGGAAGGCGGCAAACCAGATCGACATGGAGCTCGCCTTCCTGCGGAACACGCAGGACTCGAAGGACGTCGCCATCGCCGTCCGGCGAGAGGCGCTGGTGATCGGCGCGGGGCCCTCGGGCCTCTCGGCGGCCTGCGGCCTGGCCCGCATGGGTTTCCCGGTCCATCTCATCGACCGGGGGACGGCGCCGGGCGGGACGCTCAACCGGGTCACAAAGTCCTATCCCACGGAAGAGCCGGGACCGCAAAAGATCGCAGCGCTCGTCGACGAGACGGGCAGGAATCCCCTCATCCGATTCTACGGCAAGACCAACGTTGCTTCAGTCAAAGGCTACGCCGGCGATTTCAAGGTCTCTCTCGCCGGGCCGGAGGGAAACACGAGCCTGCGCGTGGGGGCCGTCGTTCTCGCCACGGGGGCACGCCTCCTGTTCCCCCAAGGGCTCTACGGGTACGGCAAGCTCAAGGGCGTGATCACCCAGATGGAGATGGAGAGACAGTTCGCGACGGGCAAGCCCGCCTGCCGTTCGGCCGTCTTCATCCAGTGCGCGGGCGCCCGCAACGCCGAGCGGCCCTACTGCTCCACGATCTGCTGCCCCCTGTCGCTCAAGAACGCCATGCGGATCGTCGACGAGGTGCCCGGGGCGAAGGCCGCCATCCTGCACCGCGACATCATGACGCCGGGAAGCGTATTGGAAGCCTATTACCGCAGGGCCCTTCACAAGGGGGTCCGGTTCATCCGCTTCGACGCGGAGAGGCCCCCGGAGGTTCGGGGCGACGGGCAGGTGAGCGCCGTCGAGGTCTTCGACGCGATCAGCGGGAAGACCCGGACGATCGAGACGGACCTGCTCGTGCTCAGCACGCCGCTGGTGGCCGACCCCGAGAGCGCGGCGCTTGCGCGCATGCTCGAGATCCCCGTGGACAGGCACGGCTTCATCGCCGAGGTCTACCCCGTGCACCCCGTGGAGACGCGCAACGACGGCGTGTTCATCTGCGGGACCGCCCGCTGGCCCGTCTCGTCGGACCAGGCCATGGCGCAGGGCGAGGCGGCGGCCGTGAAAGCGGCCTCCTTCCTGGGACGGCAAACCGTTTCCGCCCTCACGATGAGCCGCGTGCCGGGGACCAAGCTCGGCCATGCGACGGCAAACGCGGAGGCCTGCACGGGCTGCGGCAACTGCGTCGCCGTCTGCCCCTACCATGCCTGCCGGCTGCAGCGCACGGGGCAGCGCTCCGTGAGCCGCGTGATCAAGGTCCGCTGCAAGGCCTGCGGAAGCTGCGCCTCCGTCTGCCCGAACGGGGCCATGCAGATCCCCGAGCAGAATTACCGGGTCACGGGCGAGATGATCCGCCGGGCCTTCCGGGAGGTGCGCTGAGATGTCCGCCGACGCGAGCAACGTGAACATCCTCGTCTTCGCCTGCCGTTGGTGCGGCCTCATCGGGGCCGACGCAGCCGGGCGCAGGCGCACGGAACTGCCCGCGTCCTTCCGGGTCATCCCCGTGGAGTGCGCGGGGTACGTGGAGCCCGATGCGGTGATCCGCGCCTTCGCGAGCGGCGCGGCGGGGGTCGCCGTCCTGGGCTGCCATATCGGCGGGTGCCGGTTCAGCGACGCCAATCACCCCGCCCTCAAGCGCCTGGAGCTGCTCCGGACGCTCCTCGACGCGACGGGCATCGGCGGCAACAGGCTCCTGCTGGGCTTCGGCACGGCGCACGAGCACCACCAGTGGGCCGACACGATCCGGGACTTCCACAGACACGTGGAGGGGCTGCCCTCGATGAAGTCATGGCTGCCCGCGGCGGCCGTGCCCGGTGAACGGTGAGACGATCACGAAGCTCTTTGGCGACACGGCAATCGGCCGATATCCTTCGTGCGAACAGGCGGTTGTTGACCGCTCCAGAGGCTCGCTTCGCTGCAGACGCAACAACTCGCCCTCCGGGCTCGGACAGTTTGCGCTGCGGCCGCTTCGCTTCGCCAAGAGCGGTCACCAAAAACGCGCCTGACTTCGCACTCCGGATTCCGCCCGATTGTCTGTTTCGGGATTCGAGTTTGAGCAACACGCCATTGGGCGGCAACATCGAAGAAGATCACGATGCTGGAACAGGTCAAACAGAAAGCGAAAGCGATCCTCGAGAGAAAGGAGGCCGACGGCGTCCTGGGTCTGCGCAAGGGCCCCTTCGACGTGATCCACCCGCACGTCTTCACGACTCCGGCGGAACTGGACGCCCTGGTGCTCGAGCCCAAGTGGCTCTTCGCCAAGATGGCCCGGTCGATCCTCCGCGACAGGCCCGCCCCGTACCGGCTCGCCGCCGTCGTTCGGGGCTGCGACGAGAGGGCCATCGTGGAACTCATCAAGCGCAGCCAGATCGACCGCGAGCGGCTTCTCACCCTCGGTTATGCCTGCGGCGCCGAACAGGCGAAGGCGTGCCTCTGCAGCCGCCCCTACCCCGGGAAGCTCGACGCCGGGAGCGCCGTGGAGGGCGTGGACCCCTTCGCCGACGAGCGGGTGAAGGCCTTCCTGGAGGGGGACGCCGCTCAGAGGATGGAGAAGTGGGCCGACCAGCTCAAGCGCTGCATCAAGTGCTACGGCTGCCGCAACTCCTGCCCCATCTGCGTGTGCGTGCCCTGCAAGCTCGAGGACGATGTCTGGGTCGAGCGCGGCATCGTCCCGGCGGAGATGGTCTCCTTCCACCTCATCCGGGCCTTCCACCTCGCCGACACCTGTGTCGCCTGCGGGGCCTGCCAGGAAGCCTGCCCGGTGGGCATCCCGCTCATGACGCTCCAGCTCTCGATGCGTGCGGCGCTGAAGAAGGACTACAACTACGAGGCGGGGCTCGATGCCGACCGCAAGTCCCCCGTCCTCTTCGACTTCATCCAGGAACCCCGCCCCGGGCAGCCGGTGCCCGACTGGGTCGACAGCGCAGGAAAGAAGCCATGAACCCCGAATTCATCCGGACCATCTGCCCCTACTGCGGAACGGGATGCGGTCTCGTCCTGAAGGTCGAGGACGGGCGCGCCGCCGCCTCGTACCCCGACCGGGAAAACCCCGTGAGCCGCGGCTCACTGTGCGTGAAGGGCTGGGTCGCCCACGAGTTCGTCCATCACCCCGAGCGCCTCACGTCGCCGCTTCTGCGCAAGGGCGAAACCTTCGTCGAAATCCCCTGGGACGAGGCCATCGACCTGGCGGCCCGAAAGCTGCGGGAGACGGCGGACAAGCACGGCCCCGACAGCGTCGGCGGCCTCTCGTCGGCCAAGTGCACCAACGAGGAGAACTACCTCTTCCAGAAGCTCATCCGGGCGGCCTTCCGGACCAACAACGTGGACCACTGCGCCAGGCTCTGTCATGCCGCCACCACGGTGGGCATGCTCCAGACCCTGGGCAGCGGCGCCATGACCAATTCCATCTCCGATCTGGCAGGCGCCGACTGTATCCTCTTCATCGGCTCCAACGCCGCCGAGAGCCACCCCGTCCTCATGGGCGAGGTCTACAGGGCCCTCGACCGGGGCGCGAAGATGTACGTCATCGACCCGAGGGAGACCCCGGTGGCGAGAAACGCCCGCAGGCTGCTGCGGCTCAGCCCGGGTACGGACATCCCCCTGCTGGCGGGCATGATGCGCCACATCGTCGACAGCGGCCTCCACGCCAAAGACTTCATCGAGAAGCGCACGGAGAATTTCGACGCCCTCCGGACGTTCCTTGCGGCCTGGCCCCTCGACAAGGCGGCCCGGGAGACCGGGATCGACGAGGCGACCATCCGCGAGGTGGCCGAGACGTACGCGAAGGCCGAAAACGCCGCCATCGTCTACTGCATGGGCATCACGCAGCACGCCTGCGGGGTGGCCAACGTGATCGCCATTTGCGACCTGGCCATGCTCTGCGGCCACGTGGGGAAGCCCTTCTCGGGGATCTACCCGCTGCGCGGCCAGAACAACGTCCAGGGCGCCTGCGACATGGGGGCCCTGCCCAACCTCTACCCGGGATACCAGGGGGTTGCCGACCCGGCCGTGCGCGAGAAGTTCCAGAAGGCCTGGAAGGCGGAGCTTTCCGACAGGCCCGGCAAGACCGTGACGGAGCTCATCGGCGCCGCGGGCAAGGACATCCGCGCCCTCTACATCATGGCCGAGAACCCCTGCCTGAGCGACCCCGACGTGAACCATGTCATGGCGTGCCTGAAACGGCTCGACTTCCTGGTCGTGCAGGACATCTTCCTCACCGAGACGGCGAAGTTCGCCCACCTCGTCCTGCCCGGCGCCTGCTTCGCCGAAAAGACGGGGACCTACACGAACACGGAGCGGCGGTTCCAGCTGCTGCACAAGGCCGTCGACCCGCCCGGCGAGGCCAAGGGCGACTTCGAGATCCTCTGCCGGATGGGCAAGGCGCTGGGGCTTGCCTTCGACTATGCGACGCCCGCCGAGGTGATGGCGGAGTACGCGGGGCTCGTCCCGGCCTACGCGGGGGTCTCCTTCGACCGCCTGGAGCGCGCGGGCCTGCAGTGGCCCTGCCCCGACGTCAACCACCCGGGGACACGGTTCCTCCACGGCGAGAAATTCACCCGGGGACTGGGCCGGTTCGTCATCCCCGACTACACGCCGCCCATGGAGATGCCCGACGCGGAGTACCCCTACTACCTCAACACGGGGCGCGTCTTCGCCCACTACCACACGGGGACGATGACGCGGCGGTCGCCCTTCCTGAACCGCGAGATCGAGGACCCCTACGTGGAGATCCACCCCGAGGACGCCGCCGCGCTGGGCGTCGGTCCCGGCGACCGGCTCCGTGTCACCTCGCGCCGCGGCAGCATCGTCACGACCGCCCGGATCTCGGAGAGGGTCGCGAAGGGGAGCATCTTCGCCCCCTTCCACTTCACCGAGGCGAGGGCGAACATGCTCACCAACCCCGTGCTCGACCCGGCCTGCAAGACGCCGGAGTACAAGGTCTGCGCCGTGAAAATGGAAAAGGACCATGAAGCCCAGGCACGATAGGATCGAGGAAGCGAAAAAGCTCTCCGGGGCCGCCGGCTGCGTCGAATGCGGACGCTGCGTCGCCGCCTGCCCCATGGCGGAGATGTACGCCAATTTCGGCATCGAGATGTCCCCCCGGGGCATCATCAAGAAGACGCTCGTCGGCGACGACGTCGTCGCGGACCGCAACATCTGGTACTGCACGGAGTGCAACAGCGGCACCGACGTCTGCCCCCA
Organism: Syntrophobacterales bacterium; assembly: GCA_018053845.1. Taxonomy (GTDB): domain Bacteria; phylum Desulfobacterota; class Syntrophia; order Syntrophales; family UBA2192; genus UBA2192. Next base: position 28,729 of record JAGPKU010000018.1, on the reverse strand, counting down.
GGGGGTGAGCTGCCGCGACCTGATCCGCAAGCTCCGCGAAGCGGCCATCGAGGAGAACGTCGTCGAAAACGCCAAGCGCTGCCGGGCCTGCGGCCGGTTCTTCCTGGCCGTGCCCGTGGAGGGCTTCGTCCAGGACAGGCTGAAATCCGAACCGGCCAATGTCCTCCAGGCACTCGAGACGTGCCCGTCCTGCCGTCGGGAGATCTATTTGCTTCGCAATGCCTGAAGAAGTGACAGAAGTGGCACAAGTGGCAGAAGTGACAAAACGACGAAATAGACGAGACCAGACTGACCGGATAGACCGGATAGACTGAACAGACCGGATAGACGTATAGAATGGAAGCATCCAGACAGCTCGAGCCCCAACTGCATCTCGAGGACCTGCGTCCCCGGAAGCCGGAGAAGAAGAAGTTCTCCGACCGCTTCATGCCCCGGCGCAACCCCTACATCCTCTTCGACCCCGCGAAGTGCACGGGATGCGGGACCTGCGAGATGATCTGCTCGACGCGCAACGTCGCGAAGGTCGCCCCCGCCTCGGCCAGCGTCAAGGTCCTCTCCAACGACAAGCTGGGAAAGAATTTCGCCGTCCTGTGCCAGCACTGCCGCAGGCCCCTGTGCCTCGAGGCCTGCCCCACGAGGGCCATCGAGAAGGGCGACGACGGCATCGTGAGGATCAACGACCTGTTCTGCGTGGACTGCGGGCTCTGCACCATGGCCTGCCCCGAGGCGGCGCCCCTGAAAGACCCCGGGAACGGCGACATCCACAAGTGCGATCTCTGCGAGGGGGACCCACTGTGCGTGAAGCACTGCCCCGAGGGCGCCCTGACCTATACCCGCGGCAAGGCCTTCCGCTGGATCAAGGCGGCCCGCTGGAGCGTCCAGGCCCTGTCGTTTCTCTTCCTCGTCATCCTCGTCGTGGGCACCTTCTGCTGGTTCCGGGCGGGGACGGTGGAGCTCTCCTGCCCGACGGGGACGCTGCAGAACATCGCTTCCTCGGGGACGCTCATCCTCGTGGGCGCCTCGTCGGCCCTGGCCCTGCTGATCCTGACGGTGCTCTTCGGACGGGTCTTCTGCGGCTGGGTGTGCCCCTTCGGGTTCGTGCTCGACCTGGTGGACAAGATCGTCCCCAAGAGAATCGGCTGGCCGAACTTCCTGAAGAGCCGCATGACCAAGTACGGCATCCTGGGCGGCGCCGTGGGGAGCAGCGCCGCGCTGGGCTACCAGGCCTTCTGCACGGTGTGCCCCATCGGGACGCTGTGCCGCTCCTACGGGGTGCAGTCCTTCATGCAGAGCGCCGAGCTGGCCGTCGTGCCGGCGTTGGCCGCCACGGAGCTGGCCGAGCGCCGCTCCTGGTGCCGCTACCTCTGCCCCGTCGGGGCCACCCTGGGCATCGCCAGCCTGCTGCGGCTCCTCAAGATCGTCATCGGCGCGCGCAAGTGCAAGAAGTTCTCCTGCATCCAGTGCGCCGAGGTCTGCCCGGTGGGCATCATCAATGCCGACGAGCTCCGGGAAGGCATCTCCCCGAAGATCCCCATGACGGAGTGCATCATGTGCCTGCGCTGCGTGGACCGCTGCCCCTATGACGCGGCGAAGATCCGCTTCCGCTGGCAGAAATCGACACCCGGGGAGGCGAACACATGAGCCTCTACCAGCCCTTTTACAACGGGAGCATCGGGGTCGTCGACCTGACGACGCTTTCGTCCTACACGCTGGATCTTTCAGCGGACCTTTGCCGGGACCACATCGGGGGGGCATCGCTGAACGCCCGGGTCCTTTCGGAATTCGAGAGCGACAGCCTCGTCTTCGGGACGGGACCGTTGACGGGGAGCTTCGCCCCCGCCTCGGCGCTCCTGGTCGGGACGTTCCGTTCGCCCCGCTGGGACCACCTCAGCCACGTCCCCTTCATGCTGCGCAGCGGCCCGGATCTGAAATTCTCGGGCATCGACTGCCTCGTGGTCCGGGGAGCGGCCAAGGATCCCTGCGCCCTGTCCGTCAGCCGCGGGCAGGTGCGGGTTGTGCCCCTGCCCGATTCCCCGGGCAGGCCCGTCCACGAGCTGATGCAGATGATCCGTCAGAGAGCCCCCGGGTTTCGGTCCTGCATCGTTACGGGCCCCGCGGCCGACCGGAATTCCCCCCATGCTTCGACCTCCATCGGCGGCCACGGCAGCGCCGACCGGGTCGGGCTGGCCGCCCGCATGGCGGCGAAAAACCTCAAGGCCGTCCTGTTCAACGGCATCGGGGGTCTGCCTTTCCGGGAGGACCACCCGGCCCTTTCCAGGGCGACGGAGAAGATGCTGAGAGACGGCGGGGCGCTCTCCAGCAAGGGGTTCGTCCCCGTCGTGAGAAAGCTCGAAGACGGCAGCGAGGCTGCAAAAGCCGTTCGGGGGAAGCTCGGGCGCAACCGGGCCTGCTACCACTGCCCCTGCCCCTGCATGACCTGGGCGGCACCCGGAAAGTCGCAACCGGGCAAAGAGTCGATTCTCCTGATGGACCACGCCGGCCTGGCCGGCCTGGCCCGGAAATCAGAGGATGCCCTGCCCCTTCTCAAGAGGTGCCTCGAGCTGGGGCTCGACCCCCTCGCCGCCGCGCAGGCGCTCCGGGAGGACCGTCCCCTGAAGGAAGCCCTGAACGCCCTCGAGGCGCTCGCCGCGGCCGGGACCCCGATCGACGACGAGGACTACCCTTCGGCCCCGGGGATCGAGACGAGGGACTACCGAATCCTGGGCGGCGGCATCACGCCCCTTTCGGGCGGGAGGGCCTGGACGGAGCGGGCCGCTGCGGCCCTGGTCCTGGGCGTCTGCCCCGTGTTCCTGCAGATCGCCGGACGTCTGGACCGCTCCGACCTCCTGCGCTTCCTGTCTTCCGACGCGGAAGAGGTCAAGTCTCTTGCCGTGCGGCTCGACGGCCAGGTGGAAATGCTCCTGGAGGGGAAAATACCGGCACAGAAGGAATGAAAGGGGCGAGGCCGGCGGGTTGAGGGCAAGGCGGAAAAAAAGACCGGGGAAATCGTTTCCTCGGTCCTTTCCATTTTCTGTTGCCTCTTTCCCGGCCCTCTGCGCCTGAATCAGTCCGAGAAGAAGGCCGGCAGCAGCTCCGGGGTCCTGCCCTGCATCTTCTGGCGCTTCTCCTCGATGGTCTTGCACTCGATGCAAAGGGTCGTCACCGGCCGCGCCATGAGCCTCTTGACCCCGATCGGCTCGCCGCATTCCTCGCAGACGCCGTAGGTCCCGGCATCGATGCGCTCGATGGCATCCCTCATCTTCATGATGAGCTTCCGCTCGCGCTCCCGCATGCGGATCTCGAGGTTGAGGTCGGACTCCTGGGAGGCGCGGTCGTTCATGTCGGGGAGCTTCTCCTCGTTTCCCGCCATATCGACCACGGTCTTCCCCACCTCCGCCATCAGCTCGTTGATCTTGGACTGGAGCATCTTGCGGATCAGTTTCAGGTCCTTGGCTGTTGCAGGTTGTACCTTGGCCACTCTGCGTCCCCCCTTGAACCAGGGCCACGGATCAAGCCCTCGTCGATCACGATGATTCATGAAATGTGCCAATGGGTTTTTCGACATAGCACATTTCCGCCCCTTTTTGCTATAGTATAATCACTTCGCAGCGAGGAGGCAACAGCCTGTGGAACCCGAAATGATGAGGAAAATCGATGCGGTACTCGACCGGGTCAAGGACCCCGAGAGCGACCTGCCCGTCTCCCGCCTCGGCGTGGTGAAAAGGGTCCGCTTCAGCGAGGCGCAGAAGAAACTCTATGTTTTCACGGATTTCCAGAGCCACATGCCGGACTGCAGGGCATGCGTCCTCGTGGCGAAACTTCTGGCGGACACCATCATCCGCGACCTCACCGTCGAGTTCCATCTCGAGTTCCCCGAGCTCGATATCGAGTTCGTCTGAAAAAAAACCCCTCCGTCCCGGAGCCTCATCGGTCCGTCCGGAGGGGATCCCCGTTGGTCGTCCCCGGGTCCCCGGGTCAGCAGAGCTTCCCGAAGCGCTCCGCCGCGTACAGGGGGTCGATGTCGGCCCTCATGCCCGCGATCTTCGCCATGTGCGCCTTCTCCTCCCGGATCATGGCCTCGAGAATCTTCTTCTGCCCCTTGTCCTTCGAGCGCTTCGCCAGCTCCATGTAAAGGAGGACGGCGTTCTTTTCGGCCTGCATGGCGATGCGGCAGGCGTCCTCCACGCTCTTGACCTGTTCGAGCCGATCCTCCGCCCGGTCGCCCCCGGGAAGCAGGCCCTCCCGGATGACGGCATCGAGGTACGCATCGACCTCCACGTCCCGGAAGCACTCCTCGACCCCTTTTCGGAGGGCGACGTTCTGGAGATCGATCAGCTCGCGGAGGTGCTTCGCCTCTTCCTTGGCCAGCTTCATGAACAGGCCCGCAAGCTCGGTGCCGCGGAACTTCTCCGCCGCCTTCGTGTAGAAACTCACCCCGTGCTCCTCCTGTCGCACGGCATAGTCGATCACGCTGATCTCTCGTTTTGCCATCGTGCAACCCCCTGTGCCGGATGCCGATTCTCCATGACCGGATCAGAAGAACCGACCGAACCGCAGGGCCGCGTAGGTCGGGTCGTAGTCGGCCCTCGCCGTCCCCACCATGACGATGTGGGAGCGCTCCTCCTTGGCGATGGCGTCGAAGATCTTCTTCTGATCCCTGTCCTTCGCGAGCTTCGCCAGCTCCGAGTACAGCAGGATGGCGTTCTTTTCCGCCTCCATGGCGATGGCGCAGGCACTGCCGACGTCGTGCACCCTCTCGAGCCTCTTGACCATGCTGTCGCCCTTCGGGAAGAGCCCCCCGCGGACGATCGTGTCGAGGTAGTCGCTGACCCGATCGGAGCGGAAGATCTGGTCGGCCCCCTTCTTTTCCGCCTTTTCCTTGATCCCGAGGAAGGTCTCCATGTGCCTCACCTCTTCCTTGGCGAGCTTCATGAAGAGTTCCCGGAGATCCGTTTCCTTGAACTTTTTCGCCGCCCTGGTGTAGAACCCGATGCCGTCTCGCTCCGCCTTCACCGCGAAATCGAAGATGCTCATCTCCGTCCCGGCCATGGTGCAACCTCCTTTATCTCCCTGATCCTTGCATCCCCGGATGACCTCGTTGCGCGCCGTTTCTTCCCACTATAGTTTCCCTGCACAGGAAAGACAATCGATTGTTTGTGCCCCCCGCGGCCCGGTGCGTCTGAGCCGCGGGCGCCCGGATTCAGCCCCTTCTCCGGGGCCACACCTCCGGGTTGACCACGTGCGCGGGCCGCTCGCCGCGCAGGGCGGACAGGAGGTTCTCCGCCGCCATGCGCGCCATCTTCGCCCGGGTCTCGACCGTGGCGCTCCCCACGTGGGGAAGGAGGACCGCGTTGTCGAGCGCCGCGAGTCCCGGGGTGAGCATCGGCTCGTTCTCGTAGACGTCGAGCCCGGCCCCCTCGATCCGCCTCGCCTTCAGGGCCTCGACCAGCGCCGCCTCGTCCACGACGGGCCCGCGGGAGGTGTTGATCAGGTAAGCGGTCGGCTTCATCAGGTCAAGTTCCCTGCGGCCGATGAGGTGACGGGTCTCGGCCGACAGGGGGACGTGCAGCGAGACGAAGTCGGCCGTCGCGAGCAACTCGTCCTTTTCCGCGTACTCGACGCCCAGGTCCCGCTCTTCCGCCGCTTCCAGGCGGGAGCGGCTGTGGTAGAGAACCCGCATGCCGAAGGCCCTCGCCCGGCGGGCAACGGCCCTGCCGATGCGCCCCAGCCCGACCACGCCCAGTGTCTTGCCCGACACCTCGCGGCTCAAGAACAGAAGGGGCGCCCAGCATGTCCACTCCCCCGCCCGCGTCCGGCGGTCGAGGTCCACCACCCGCCGCGCCGCGGCCAGGATGAGGGCGAAGGCCAGCTCCGCCGTGGCCTCCGTGAGGATGCCCGGCGTGTTGGTCACCACGATGCCCCTCGCCGTCGCGGCCGCCACGTCGATGTTGTTGTACCCCACGGCCATGTTCGAGACGACCCGGAGGCGCGGGGCCGCATCCAGCAGTTCCGCATCCACCGCATCGGTGATCATCGACAGAAAGCCGTCTGCCCCTGCGACGGCCTCAAGCAGGTCCGCCCGACCCATGGGCCGGTCCTCCCTATTGGCCCGCACGTCGTATTCCTGCGCGAGCAGCGAAAGGATATCGTCGGTCAGGTGCCCGGAGACCAGGATCGTGGGTTTCATGGGATGTGCCCTTTCGGAATGCAGTCGTCGTTCGGATCGTTTGAAGACAATCCCCCTCGATCCCCCTTGTGCAGAGGGAATGGCACGGAGAGGGTTCCCCTTTTGCAGGGGGAAGCCCCTGCGGCGGGATGCCCGTCAGGCGGTCTTTTTCGAAGGGACGAGGGATGGGAGCCAGCGGTAGACGGGCTCGAAGCAGGCCTTCACCTGCCCCTTCTTCGGGATCATGAAGACGAAGCACTTCTTCTGGTCCGGGACGACGGCGATGTGGCGGAGGATCCCCGGCTCGGTGTGCGTCTCGGTGAACTTCTTCAGCCGGTCCCGCATCCGCCCGCCCTGGTAATAGACGATCCAGTCCATGCCGCCCCACCGGATGGGCTCACGGTTGAGCCGGGCCTCGTTGGTGATCCGCGCGTGCCGGAAGCGCGAATACCGCTCCTCGATGAGGTGCCCCTCCTCCTTCGGCGACTGCCGCATATAGAGGGTGACGAAGAGCCGGTCGTGCTTGCGGATCAGGATCGAGACGGGGAGGTACAGGAGCGACTGCCGGGCGAGGAAGGTGATCGTGGCCTCGACCTTCTCGAAGGGGGAGTCCTTCGGCGTGACGAAATTGCCGTGGTAGCCGATGAGGCCCCCGATGTTGACGAAGGTCTGGTCCACGGGCTTGATGACGTCGGCGAGCCCGTTGAAGGCCGAGAGGTAGAGGCGCTTGTTCTCCCTGCCGCCCCAGTAGTAGCCCCAGACGAGGACCGCCGTGGCGGCCAGAAAGAGCCAGAAGAGGGGCTCCGACACGAGGTAGTCGTGCTCGAACATGCTCAGGATCTCCAGTCGAGCGGCGTCACCAGATCCTCGGGGATCTCGTAGAGTTTCGAATCCAGGCCGCAGGCGAGATTCGCCGAGAGGGCCACCCGCATAAGCGGCACGTCCTTGACCATCCTTCGCAGCTCCGCGGCCACCCGGTCGGCCACGGCGAGGTTTTCCGCGGTGACCTTGTTCTGGATGAGCAGCCGCAGCGGCAGGTTGATGTCCCGCAGGCCCTCCACGAGCCTCTCGGACTCGCGCAGAGACAGCATGTCGGGGTTGAAGACGAGAACGACCCCGCAGTCGGGCCCCTGCAGGACGGCCGTGAGGGCCCCGTAGTTGGCCTTCAGGGCCTCGAGCCGCCCGAGCACCGCGTCGTCCTTCTCGTCGTAAGCCAGCCGGATCTCCTGTTTCTTCTCCTCTTCCGTTGCCGTGCCCCGGATCTTTTGAATCGTGTGGCGCTTGTCCAGGATCTGACGGCGGATCTGGACCAGGCGGTCGATCCAGGTGATCGTGATCTGCGGCAGGGCCAGAAACCGAAGGGTGAGGCCCGTCGGCGGCGTGTCGAAGATGATCGTGTCGAAGTCGGCGCCGTCCTTCCGGATCGTCTCCTCGATGCTCGTCAGCAGGGCGTACTCCTCGATGCCGGGCGAGTATTTCAGAACCGAGAAATAACGATCCAGGTTGAGCGTCTGAAGATAGCTGTAGGTCCGCGTGAGGATCCCGATCTCGCGCTCCAGGTAATCCCTGGAGAGCCTGTGGAGGTCGACTTCCCGCAGCACAAGCGTCTCGCTCATGCGCTTTTCGCGGCCGTCGAGGCTCACGCAGAAGATGTCGCCCAGGTTATGCGCCGGGTCGAGGGACACGATGAGCACCCGGCTCTTCTTCGAGAGCTGCCAGGCCGCCGAGGCGGCCATGGTGGACTTGCCTACGCCTCCCTTGCCGGTGTAGAAGAGGATCCTCATCAGTCCACCCCCAGCGTCCCCATCATCTGGCCCAGCATGTCGCAGGCGTCCTCGGCCCGCTGCCCGAGGATGTTCATCTCGCGCTCCATGAAGGGCAGCAGCTCCACGGCGAGGAAGGTCGGCGGCGCCGGGAACCCCACGAAGGAGCCCAGCAGCAGCAGGGCGAAGACGTTCTCCAGCTCCTGCTGCTCCATGCAGGTCAGGCCGATCACCTTTTCGCGCTGGCCCTGGCTGAATCCCTGCAGGAAATGCCTGAGATGTTCGAGGATTGACGGTGACATGGTTGAAACGGGGTTCTCCTCGAGCAGGAACTGAAAATCCCTCCCGCACCCCGCATGGGGTGCGGGAGGGATCACAGGTTACTCCATGCGACCGTTCACGTAAAGTCTTACTTCTTCTTGCTCGACTTCACGAAGTCGGTGATGAAGAGGATGTTGAGGACGAGCATGATCGCCATGATGACCTGCACGGTCCATCCCGTGCCGGGCGTCTTCTGGATGGTGCCCGGCATGACGACCCACATGAACCAGACAATGGCGCAGGTCACGGTGAACCACAGGAACCACGCGGGGACGATCGCCACCGTGGCGAACTTGGACTGCATCTTCTTGGCCACGAAGGCCGCGCCCGTCATCAGCGCGATCGAGGCGATGAGCTGGTTCGCCGCGCTGAAGGAGGGCCAGAGGATGTTGAACTGGCCGCTCCAGGCCAGGTAGATGCCCAGGGCCGCCGGGATGATCGAGGCCACCCAGCGGTTCGTGATCACGTTGTAGGCCGCGCCGAGGCTATCCTGCACGGGGCCCAGCATCTCCACGAGGCAGTAGCGGGCCAGTCGGTTCGTCGTGTCGAGGGTGGTGAGCGCGAAGGCCGAGATCCACAGCCCCGCGATGACCTTGACGATCGCCGTGGGGATGAAGCTCAGGAACGTCGAGGCCACCATGACGCCGAAGGCCTCGACGATCATGCTCGGGGGCGCGAGCTTGAGGGCTCCCGTCGCCTTGGCGTAGGTCGTGGCCCAGTTGGCCGCCTCGAGGGTCAGGTTGTAATTGGCCGCCGCGGCCTGTGCCTTCATGACCGTCATGCCGAAACCGCCGATGGCGACGATGATGACCGTCGAGAGGAAGCCTTCCGTGAACATGCCGCCGTAGCCCACGAAGAGGGCGTCCGTCTCCTTCGAGAGCTGCTTCGAGGTCGTCCCCGAGGCCACCAGCGAGTGGAATCCCGACAGCGACCCGCAGGCGATGACCAGCGGGATCGCCGGCCAGAAAGGCGTGGGCTGTCCGCCCAGCAGGTTGGGTGCGAAGGCCGAGACGGCGGGCGCCTCCATCCCCTTGAAGGTGACCATGGCGGCGATGAAGCCGACGGCGATGCCGAAGTAGAGGAGGAACGAGTTGAGGTAATCCCGCGGCTGCAGCAGGACGTTGACCGGAATCGACGCGGCGATGATGATGTAAATCAGGAGGATCACCATCCAGGTCTCGTAGCTCAACGGGATCGGGAACTCGGGTCCCATCCAGATGGCGATGGACATCAGAACGATGCCGATGATCGTGGCCATCGTCAGGTTCATCTTCACCCGGTAGATCAGGATGCCCAGAATGATGGCGGCGACGGTCATGAAGATCGAGGCCGATCCGATGGAAGGCGTCCTGGCGAACATGGAGCCGATGACGTTGGCGAACGCCGCCACGACGAGGATGAGGAGGAAAAACACGATCCAGTAGAAGGACCGGCCCGTGCGCTTCGAGATGAGGTCCGTGGCCACGAACTGCACCGACTTGGCGTCGTAGCGCACCGAGGCCATCAGCGCGAGGTAGTCGTGGATCGAGCCGATGAGGACGTTTCCGAACCAGACCCAGAGAAGCCCCGGGAGCCAGCCCCAGACCATGGCCATGGCCGGGCCGACGAGAGGCCCCGCACCGGCGATGGACGAGAAGTGATGGCCGAAGAGGACCGCCTTGTGCGCCGGGACGTAGTCCACGCCGTCATAGAGGCGCTGGGACGGCGGCGCGTTGTTGTCGTCGGCCTTGACGACGTCCTTTTCGATCTTCTTGCCGTACGTCCAGTACAGCCCCATGTAGACGAGGAAACCGATGATGATGATGACTGTGGTTGTCGCTACCATAATCCCCCTCCTTCCAGATGCAAGGAATTTATAGAAGAGAACCGTTTGAACGATCCCGGGAGAGCCGGAATGGACCGGGCGCGGGTGCTTCACCGCGTCCTCGAGTTGTTATTTTCTATTCCTTTGCACGCCCGATGTCAAACATAAAGTGCATACAATTTTGCCCTTTACAGGCTTCGGCGATTGGACTAGATTGTCATCAGATTCCCCATCCCCGAAACCCCTCCCGGACTTCAACGGAGGTAGACCATGGCCAGGAAGAAACCCGCCGCACCGCAGCAAGACGAACGCATCAAGATCGGGGCCCGCATCCGCGACTGCCGCCAGAAAAAGCAGCTCACCCTCGAGGACATGGCGACCAAGACGGGACTCTCGAAGGCGGTCCTCGCCGGCATCGAGAACGACGAGACCGTCCCTCCCCTGGGCACGCTCCTTCGCCTCTCCAAGGCCCTCGACGTGAGCATGGCCTTCTTCTTCGAGGACGCCGTCGAGATGGAGCGGCTCTCGGTGACCCGCAGCGGCGAGCGCGTGAAGGTCAAGCGCAGGCCCCACCACCGCGAGGGGGAAGTGGACTACGTCTACGAGTCCCTCGAACCCAAGAACCCCCACAAGCACATGGAGCCCTTCCTGGTCGAGTTCCAGCCCATGGAGACGGGCGAGATGGTCTTCATGAGCCACGAGGGCGAGGAATTCCACTTCGTGCTGGAAGGCAGGCTCGAGTTCCGCACCGACGACCGCGTCGAGGTCCTCTACCCGGGCGACTCGCTCTACTTCGAGTCGGAGATGAACCACAGCTTCCGCTCCCTCGACGCGAAGCCGGCCAAGGCCCTCGTCGTGGTGTGGAACCGGCCCAACTGAGCGTGGACGGGGCGTATCCCGCCGAGGAGAGGAAAGGAAGTCGAGAAGGAGATAGGGTGAGAAGGTTGGATTCGCCGGCTGTTTGATGCATTCCCTCCGCTTCTCCAACCTTCTTACCTCCTTACCCGCATTCCTTCTGCCTTTTAGGGAGGCACCCATGCTGGAAATCCGCTTTCACGGCCGCGGCGGCCAGGGCACCGTCGTCGCGACCATCCTGATGTCCAAGGCGTTCTTCCGGGCCGGCTTCCAGGTCCAGAGCTTCCCCTTCTTCGGCGTCGAGAGGCGCGGGGCGCCCGTCGAGGCCTACCTGAGGCTCGATCGTGAGAAAATCCTCCTGCGAACGAACGTTTACACGCCTGACCATATCGTTGTCCTCGACAAGACGCTCCTGGCGGGCATCGACGTGACCCGGGGCCTCAAGCCCGGGGGGTCCGTTCTCATCAACAGCCCCTCTCCCCCGGCCGATGCCGGGGCCTTCTCGAAATTCAGGCTCGCCTGGGTCGACGCCAGCCGCATCGCCCTGAACAACCAGATCGGGAGCCGCACCCACCCCATCGTCAACACCTCCATGATGGGGGCGGTGGCCCGTGTCCTCGGGATGCCCCCGCTGGAGGACGTCGTCGCGGCCATCCGCGACGAGGTGCCGGGCGACGCCGAGCGCAACGTCACGGCCGCCCGCGAGGCCTACGAGGAGGTCCGGTTCCTGGAGGCCGTCAAGCCCGCGGCGTGAAGTCCCGCAGACGGACCGCGGCCCCCTGCGCGCAATTCGAGCTCTTTTCAAGGTGACCCCGATGTCAGAGAAAGCACAAGCACGGGCGGAATCGGAAAGCCCCATCCACATCATGCCCCGCTCGACCCTCTCGACGGAGGCCAACAAGACCGGCTCCTGGCGCTACCTGAGGCCCCGCTACGAGGAAAAGACGGCGCCCTGCAGCGCCGCCTGCCCCGCCGGGGAGGACATCGGCCGGATCGAGATGCTCACCGCCCAGGGGCTCTTTAAGGAGGCCTGGGAGACGATCCTCCGGGAAAACCCCTTCCCGGGCATCTGCGGCCGGGTGTGCTTCCACCCCTGCGAGGGGGCCTGCAACCGCCGGGAATTCGACGACCCCATCGCCATCCACTCGCTCGAGCGCTTCCTGGCCGACACGGCGGAGCGCTACGACCTCAAGCCCCTGATGGAGAGGCTCCCCGCGAGACCCGAGAAAGTGGCCGTCGCCGGGGCGGGCCCCTCGGGCCTGGCCGCCGCGTGGTTTCTTGCACAGCTGGGCTACGCCTGCGATGTCTTCGAGGCGTCCGGCGAGGCGGGAGGGATCCTGCGCTGGGGGATCCCCCTGTACCGGCTGCCGCTGGCCGCCCTGCAGCGCGAGATCGCCCAGATCGAGGCGCAGGGCGTGCGGATCCGCACGGGGCGGCCCGTGACGCCCGATTTCCTCGCGGAGCTCGAGAAGACCTACAGCGCCGTCTACCTGGCCTGCGGCCACGGCAAGACGACGGCGCTCCGCGTGCCCGGCGAGGAGACGGACGGGGTCGGCGACGGCCTGCAGTTCCTCGAGAGGGTCCGCAGGGGAGAGACGCCGGCCGTCCCGGGTGTCTCGGCCGTCATCGGCGGCGGGAACACGGCCGTCGACGTGGCGCGCACGATCGTCCGCCTCGGCGGCGAGGCCCTGATCCTGTACCGCAGGCGCCGCCAGGACATGCCCGCCTTCGGCGACGAGGTGCAGATGGCCCTCGACGAGGGGGTGAGGCTCCAGGAGCTCGTGGCCCCCGAGCGGATCGAGAAGGACGGCGGCCGCGTCCTCGTCACCCTGCGGCAAATGAGGATCGCCGGCGAGGAGGGCGGCCGGGGCCGCATCGAGCCCGACGGCGACAAGGTGAGCCGTGTCGTCGTGGACCGGATGTTCAAGGCCACCGGGGCCGAGCCCGCCGAGGGATGGTACACCCCCCCCGCCGCCGGAAAGGGCATCGTGACGCTGTCGCACTGCGCCCTCTCGATCCGGGACGGCAGGCCGCCCCTGGCCTGGGGCGGCGATCTCGCCAACGACGTCAAGAGCGTCGTCCACGCCGTCGCCTCGGGCAAGCAGGCCGCCATCGCCCTGGACACCCTCTTCCGGGAAGGGCCCGATTCCATCCTGCTCAAGCTCGAGGCCTGTACGGTCGGCGGCGGTCCCTCGCTGTCCATGGAGATCCACATGGGCGGGGAGCGCAGGCTGAGAAACCGCCACATCGTGGCCTACGGGGAAATCAACACGGACTACTTCCGGTACGCCCCCCGGATGACGCAGCCCCGTCTCGTGCGCGAGGAGCGCGCCCGCTCCTTCGCCGAGATCGACCTGCGCGTCTCGGGCAACATCGCCATGCGCGAAGCCGAGCGCTGCTTCAACTGCGGGCTGTGCAACCAGTGCGACAACTGCCATCTCTTCTGCCCGGACCTCGCCGTGGTCCGCGACAAGGGCGGCCAGGGCCGGCACATCAACTACGACTACTGCAAGGGCTGCGGGCTGTGCGTGGTGGAGTGCCCGCGCAACGCCATGACGCTCGAGGAGGAGGGCCGATGAAACGAGTCCTTGAAGGCAGCCAGGCCGTGGCGGAGGCCGTCCGGCTCGCCCGCGTCCAGGTCGTCTCCGCCTACCCGATCACGCCCCAGACGCACATCGTGGAGTTCCTCTCCGAGTACTGCGCCTCGGGGACGATGAACGCCCGCTTCCTGCGGGTGGAGAGCGAGCACTCCTGCATGGCCGCCCTCATCGGGGCGCAGAGCACGGGGGTCCGGACCTTCACCGCCACCTCGGGGCAGGGGCTGGCGCTCATGCACGAGCTGCTGCACTGGGCCTCCGGCGCCCGGCTGCCCATCGTGATGGCCGAGGTCAACCGGGCCTTCGCGCCGGGGTGGAACATCTGGGTCGACCAGACCGACAGCCTGGCGCAGCGCGACACGGGGTGGATCCAGTTCTACTGCGAGGACAGCCAGGAGGTCCTCGACACGACGCTGCAGGCCTACAGGCTTGCCGAATCGGTCAACCTTCCCGTCATGGTCGTCCTCGACGCCTTCTTCCTCTCCCACACCTATGAGCCCGTCGATGTCCCCGAGCCCGAGGAGGCGGACCGGTTCCTGCCGCCCTACGAGGCGCGATTCCAGCTCGACACGCAGGCCCCCTGCTCCTTCGGCCCCCTCGTGCCGCCCGCCGTCTACATGGAGATGCGCCACGACATCGCGCAGGCGATGGACACGGCCCTGCTGAAATTCCGGGAGATCGAGGACGAGTACGCGGGCATCTTCGGGCGCCGCTACGGCGCCGTGGAGGCCGTCCGCTGCGAGGACGCCGAGATCGTTCTCGTCACCTCCGGCACCGTCACGAGCACCGCCCGGAGCGTCCTGGAAGACCTCCGGGGCCGCGGGGAGAAGACGGGTCTGCTCAAGATCAAGCTCTTCCGCCCCTTCCCCGTCGACGACGTCCGGCGGGCCCTCGGGGGTGCGAAGAAAATCGCCGTCATCGACCGCAACTTCTCCTTCGGCGCGAGCGGCATCTTCGCGCAGGAGGTCCGCTCGGCGCTGTGCAACGTGCCGAGCCACGCGCCCGTGTTCGGATACGTCGCCGGGATCGGCGGCCGCGACGTGACCCCCGCGGTCCTCGAGGACATCTATCGGAAAACGAAGGACAGCGCCGTTCCCGAGCGGGAAAGCGTCTGGATCGGCCTGCAGGAGGTCTGACATGGAACTCGAGCTCAGCGACCGCGAATTCATGCACTCCGGCCATGTCGGCTGCCCGGGCTGCGGCGCCGCCATCGCCATGCGCTTCCTTCTCAAGGCCCTCGGCGACAAGATGATGATGGTCCTGCCGGCCTGCTGCTGGTCCGTCATCGCGGGGCCCTACCCCACGACGACGCTGAAGGTCCCCGTCATCCACTCGGCCTTCGAGACGGGCGGCGCCGTGGCCAGCGGCGTCCGGGCCGCCCTGGACATGAAGGGCGACACGGAGACGACCGTCGTCACCTGGGCGGGCGACGGCGGCACCTTCGACATCGGGTTCCAGGCCCTCTCCGGCGCCGTCGAGCGAAACGAGGACTTCATCTACGTCTGCTACGACAACGAGGCGTACATGAACACCGGGATCCAGCGCAGCTCCTCCACCCCCTACGGGGCCTGGACGACGACGACCCCCGGCAAGGACTGGAAGAAGATGCGCAAGAAGAACATCGTCGAGGCCCTGGCGGCCCACCGCATCCCCTACGCCGCCACGGCCAGCATCTCCCATCCCGAGGATCTCGTGCGCAAGGTCAGGCGGGCGCAGGCCGTCAAGGGCTCTCGCTTTCTCCACATCTTCGCGAGCTGCCCCACGGGCTGGAAGATCCCCTCCGAGATGGCCGTCAAGATCGCCAGGATGGCCGTGCAGACCAACATCTTCCCCCTCTACGAGGTCGAGGAGGGCCTCCACTACACGATCAACTACAAGCCGAAACGCTACCCCGTCCGGGAGTACTTCAAGATCCAGGGCCGCTTCCAGCACCTGACGGACGCCGACCTGGACGTGATCCAGAAAATGGTCGACGAGGACTGGGAGCTGCTGCTGCGCAAGGCGGGCGAGCATGCCTAGCCGCTGCGCGGCAGGCGTAAGGCTCAAGGCACAAGGCCTGAGGTCAAGAGGACGGAAAGAATGTGCCGGCTCTCGGCTTGCCTCTTCCTGATACTCATCCTTCTATCCTCATCTCCCATACACGCCGATGTGTACGTATACGATGCCGTGGCGGTGCAGGGCGGGGAAATCCGCCTCAAGGCCGAGACGCGGGGCACCCTCTTCACCCGGGGCGGGGAGCTCGTCGAGTTCTTCGTCGACGATACGTCGCTGGGCAAGAACCTCTCGGGGGGCGACGGGGCGGCCTACCGCTTCTACAAGGCCCCGCGCCCCGGGCTGAAGACCATCCGGGCCGTCTCCGGCAACAAGACCGGAAGGGCGGTCCTGCTGGTCGTGAAGCCGGGCGCGAAACTGGTCGCCGTCGACGTGGAGGGCGCCCTGCTCATGGAGGGGTTCATGTCGCCGGGCCGCCCCGGCAGCCGGGACGCCGTCGCGGCGCTCGCCGGTCGATACCCCCTGGTCTACCTGCAGTCGGGACAGACGAACCTGAAGGCCGTCCGACACTGGCTCGATCAGAATGAATATGCGGACGCCCCGCTTCTGCCCTGGGACGGGGGCGCCGTGTTCCGGGACCTCGCGAAGAAGGGCCTGAAGATCCACGCCGTCGTCGGCGGTCCCGCCGTGATCGAGTCGGCCTTCCGGTACAGGCCCCAGGCCTTCAGCTTCGAGCCCCTCAAGGGCGCCGTGCGCCTGAAGAGCTGGAAGGACCTGGAGGGACATTTGAAATAAAAGGCGGGAAGGTCGGCAAGGTGGGATCCATCTCCGGATTGACCCCGGGGGAGACCCTGAGAAGACGAGAGTCGGAAGCGATGGAGACGGATGGTCAGGAAGTGAAGAAGAGCGGAAGAACGGCGTGGATTCGGGATCTTTTTCCTGCTCTTGTGCGATCTTCCTAAGTTCCGCTCTTCCGAACTTCGCGCCCGTAGACCTCCGCCGTCGCAGAAAAGCTCAAACGATCAGTACTTCGCCGAAATCAATTCGAAGACAAAGCTCCCCACCGCCACCCTGCTCTGGATCTTCACGGGCACCTGCCTCTCGTCGGCGGTGAACCAGATCTTCAGCGACGGGTCCCCCTGCCGGGGCACGACCCCCTGCAGGCGCTCCATGTCGGGGACCACCACGAAGGTGTCGTAGACCCTGCCGTCGATGGTCACCGCCTCCCGGCCGGCGACGGTGGCCTTGACGGCGATGCACTTCTTGCCGTCGGTGACGGGGATCTCGTGGACATCGCCCGGCCGCAGCGGGTGCATCCGGATGACGAAGAAAATGGCCAGGGGGTCGAAGGAGCCCGGCAGGATCTCCACGGGCCTCTCGGCGTTGCCGAAGCTCGCATAGGTGGCCGTCCGGTTCTTCCAGTCGTAGATGACGATCACGTCCCGGGGGTGATCCCCCGTGCTCTTCTTGCGGTACTGGAGGGTCCGCGTCATCGCGGTGTCCGTGAAGGAGTCCTGCCGCTCCCGGATCTTGTAGAACAGGTCGATGCGGGAGTTCGTCGTCGTCGTCGTCATGGCGAAGTGGCGGGCCCGGGCGCCGTCCACGCCGGTGTCGGGCAGGACCTCGATGACGGCCTCGCCGGCGGGGATGAACCCCCACATCGCGCGGTAGACGAGCCGCTCCCCCGGGCCGAACGGCGGGGCCTTCGACGCCGCCTCGCCCCTCCCGCAAAGCATCGCGAGTGCGCACAGGGCGGCGGTCATCCGGAAGAGACTTCTCTGCATCATCGGACCCTCTCGCGGTTTCTAACGCTCGGGGCGGCCCCCCGTTGACGGCTCCCGCAGGTACCGCGCGAGCCATCGCGCGGTGTGGGAGACCTCCGCCCGCTGGACGAGATCCGGCGGCGTCCCCTCGGCCACGATGCGGCCCCCGCCCTCGCCACCCTCGGGCCCGAGATCGATCACCCAGTCGGCCTCGCGGATGACCTCCAGGTTGTGCTCGATGACGAGCACCGTGTCGCCGCGCTCCGCGAGCCGCTGCAGCACCCCCAGCAGCTTCTCGGTGTCGGCCAGGTGCAGCCCCGTCGTGGGCTCGTCCAGGATGTAGAGCGTCCGGCCCGCCCCCTCCGCCGAGAGGGAGAGCTCGCGGGCGAGCTTGATCCGCTGGGCCTCGCCGCCGGAGAGCGTCGGGCTCGGCTGCCCGAAGGTCATGTAGTCCAGGCCGATGTCCACGAGCAGCTCCAGCTCCCTGCGGATCGCGGGCACGGCGGAGAAGAACGCCAGGCCTTCCCCGAAGGTCATCTGCAGCACGTCGTGGATGCTCTTGCCGCGCCAGCGCACGGCGAGCGTCTCCTCGTTGTAGCGCCGGCCGCCGCAGGTCTCGCAGTGCACGTAGACGTCGGGCAGGAAGGACATCTCCACGCGGATCTCGCCCTGGCCCGCGCAGGCCTCGCAGCGCCCGCCCGCCACGTTGAAGGAGAACCGACCGGGACCGTAGCCCCGCGTCCGGGCGTCGGGCAGCCTCGCGAAGAGCCTGCGGATCTCGTCGAAGAACCCCACGTAGGTGGCCGGCGTCGAGCGGGGCGTGCGCCCGATGGGCGAGTGATCGATCTCGACGACCCGCGAGAGCCGCTCCCAGCCCCGGAGCCGGTCGAACCCCCCGGGGTCGGGGACCCCCTTCGAGAGCCTTGCCCGGAGGGCCTCGTAGAGGACTTCCTTGACGAGGGTCGATTTCCCGGAGCCGCTCACGCCGGTCACGCACGTCAGCGTCCCCAGGGGGACGGCGACGTCGACGGCCTTGAGGTTGTTTCTGCGCGCCCCCTCGACGACGAGCCGCGGCCTCCCGGCGACGGGGCGCAGCCGCGAGGTGATGCCGCGCCGGCGGCCGTTGACCCGGCTGCCCGTCACCGAGTCCGGGTTCTTCTTGAGATCACCGAGCGTCCCCTGGGCCACGATACGGCCCCCCAGGGGCCCCGCGCCGGGGCCGAGGTCGACGATCCAGTCGCTTGCGCGGATCGTTTCCTCGTCGTGCTCGACGACGATCACCGAGTTGCCCCTGTCGCGCAGATCCCGCAGGGTGGCGATCAGCCGGTCGTTGTCCCGGGGGTGCAGGCCGATGGTGGGCTCGTCGAGGATGTAGCAGATCCCCGTGAGGTTCGAGCCCAGCTGGGCCGCCAGACGGATGCGCTGGGCCTCGCCGCCCGAGAGGGTGTCGCCGCCGCGGTCGAGGGTCAGGTAATCGAGCCCCACCTGCTCGAGAAACCGCAGGCGGGGCAGGAGCTCCGCCACGATCCCGTCGGCCACGGGCGCCTCGTGCGGCTCGAAGGCGAAGGACCGGACGGTATCCCCGGCCTCGCGCACCGACAGGGCCGTGAGCTCCGCGATCCCCCTGCCCTGCACCCGCACGGCCAGGGCCTCCGGCCTCAGCCGCCTGCCGCCGCAGGCCGGGCACGTCCGGTCATCGACGGCCCCGAGCCCGTCGCAGGCCGGGCAGGCCCCGTAACGGCTGTTGAAGGAAAAGAGCCGCGGGTCCAACGGCTCGAACCCCCTCGAGCACCTCCGGCAGGTGAGCTTCTCGCTCAGGACCCACGACCCGCCCCGGTCGTCGATCACCCGCAGGCTCCCCTTCCCGGCCTCCAGCGCCCGCTCGACAATCCCCCGGAGTTCCCGGGTGTCCGCGCCCGCCCGCACCCGGCCGGCGACGGCGTCGATGTCGTGCTCCCGGAAGCGCTCCAGCGCCGGCAGCGGCTCCAGCGGCACGATGCGGCCGTCCACGCGGGCCTCCCGGAACCCCCGCTTCCTGAGCCGCGCGAGCAGCTCCCGGTGGAACCCCTTGCGGCCGAAGACCAGCGGCGCCGTGACGGTCGCGGCCCCCTTGCCCACGCGGCGCACGATCTCCTCGAGCATCTCCTCGGGGCTCTGCGGTACGATGGGTTCGCCGCAGCCCGGGCAGTGCTGCGTGCCGAGCTTGCTGTAGAGCAGCCGCAGGAAGTGGTAGATCTCCGTAAGGGTGGCCACGGTGGAACGGCGGCCCCCCCGGCTCGTCCGCTGCTCGATGGCCACCGTGGGCGGGATGCCGGTCACGGCGTCCACCTCGGGGCGGTCCATGATCTTCAGGTACCGGCGGATGTAGTTCGGCAGGCACTCGAGGTAGCGGCGCTGCCCCTCGGCAAAGAGGATGTCGAAGGCGAGCGTCGATTTCCCCGAGCCGCTGACGCCCGTGACGACGACGAGCCGCTCCCGGGGAATGGCGACCGTGAGGTCCTGCAGGTTGTGTTCCCGGGCCCCGCGGATCTCGACGGACCGCTCGCCGCGGCGGCCCTGCCTTACGCGCCGTCGCGGCGGCGGGGGCTCGTGGCCCCGCCCCTCCCCGAGGTAGGGTCTCAGGTGCATGCCCGTCTGCGACCCGGGGGTCTCGGCGATTTGCTCCGGCGTCCCCTCCGCCACGATCCGGCCCCCCGCCTCGCCGCCCTCGGGTCCGAGGTCGAGGACGTGGTCGGCGCACTTGATCACCTCGGGGTTGTGCTCGATGACGACGACGCTGTTGCCCGAGGCGATGAGGCTCTCGAAGGCCGACAGCAGGACCGCAACGTCGCAGGGGTGCAGGCCCACGGTGGGCTCGTCGAAGATGAAGAGCGAATCGCGGACCTTTTCCAGCCCGAGGCAGCGGGCGAGCTTGATCCGCTGGGCCTCGCCGCCGGACAGGGTGTTGACGGGCTGGCCGAGCCGCAGGTAGCCGAGGCCCACGTCGAGAAGCGGCTTGAGGGCCTTTTCGATCTTTTTGTGCCCCGCGAAGAAGGCCATGGCCTCCTGCGCCGTCATCTCGAGGATGTCGTGGATGCTGCGGCCGCGGTGCCGGATCTCGAGCACCTCCGGCCTGAAGCGCCTGCCGTCGCACTGCGGGCACGGCAGGTAGACGTCCGAGAGGAACTGCATCTCCACCTTCTCGAACCCCTCCCCCTCGCAGGTCTCGCAGCGGCCCCCCGCCGTGTTGAAGGAGAAGCTCGACGCGGTGAAGCCCCTTTCCCGGGCCGCCGGCTCGGCGGCGAAGACCGCACGGATGGGGTCGTAGGCTTTCAGATAAGTCAGCGGGACGGCCCGCGGCGTCTTCCCGACGGGGCGCTGGTCCACGAGGATCACGTCCTTCACCTGTCCGGCCCCCTCGATCGACGCGTGCCTGCCGGGGCGCTCCTCCCGGCCGCCGAGGGCGCGCTTCAGGGCCCGGTAGAGGATGTCGACGCCGAGGGTGCTCTTGCCCGACCCGGAGACGCCCGTGATCGCCGTGAGCACGCCCAGCGGGATGGCCGCGTCGATGGCCTTGAGGTTGTTCTCCGCGGCGCCGCGAATCGTGAGAACCGCCCGCGGGCTTCGCCTGCGCGACGGCACAGGGATGCGGAACGCGCCGCCCAGGTACCCGCCCGTCGGCGAGCCGGGACGCTTCACGAGGCCCGCCAGGGGCCCGCTGTAGAGCAGCTCACCGCCCCGCTCGCCCGCCCCGGGCCCGAGGTCGACGATGTGATCGGCGCCCGCCATGATTTCCGGGTCGTGCTCGACGACGACGACGGTGTTGCCCTGGTCGCGCAGGGATTTCAGGATCTTAAGCAGCCTTCCGCTGTCGCGGGGGTGCAGGCCCACGGTGGGCTCGTCGAGGACGAACAGGGTGTTGACGAGCGACGACCCCAGGGCCTTGGTGAGGCTCACGCGCTCCACCTCGCCCCCCGAGAGGGTCCGCGACTGCCGGTCGAGGGTCAGGTACCCCAGGCCCGCGTCGGTGAGGTATCGCAGGCGCCTGCCGACCTCGCCGGCGAGGAGCGACGTGGCCTCGTCCAGCGGGCCCGCCGACACCGCATCGAGGAAGCGCGCGGCCTCCTCGACGGTCATGGCGTAGAGCTCGGCAATGCTCTTCCCCGCGACCTTCCAGAGCAGCACGTCCTGCTGGAAGCGGGTGCCGCGGCACTCGGGACAGGTCCGGTAGCTCCGGTAGCGGGCCAGGAAGACCCGCACGTGCAGCTTGTAGCGCTTCGTCTCGAGCCACTGGAAAAAGCCCCGCACCCCGTAGAAGCCGTCGTCTCCCTCGAGGACGAGGCGGCGGTGCTCCTCGGAGAGCTCCCGCCAGGGGACGGTGACGGAGATGCGCCGGCGCCGGCAGAACGCGAGAAGGTCCTCGAACTCCGCCCGGGCGATGCCCGTCCAGGGCTTCACGGCGCCGTCGCGGATCGATTTCCCCGCGTCGGGGACGACGAGGTCCATGTCCACGTCGATGACGCGCCCGAAGCCGCGGCAGGTCGGGCAGGCCCCCGCGGGAGAGTTGAAGGAGAAGGAATCGGCGGCGGGCTGCCGGTAGTCGATGGCGCAGGCCGGGCACTGGAGGGCCGAGCTGAACCGCAGCGTCCGCCCCCCGGCGTGGACGTCCGCCTTTCCCCGGCCCGCCCGCAGGGCCGTCTCCAGCGAGTCGACGATGCGCTTGCGGTCGGCTTTCCGGAAGATCAGCCGGTCCGCCACGACGTCCAGGAGAGCCTCGCCTCGGCCCTCCTCGAGGGATTGGATCCGGCCCCCCTTCCAGATGCGGTCGAACCCCGAGCGCCGGAGCGTCCTCTCCAGCGCGGCGGCATCGCCGTTCGCCGCCGCCGGGAAGGTCAGGACGACGGGGCTGTCCTCGGGCAGGGCCGCCATCGCCTCGAAGATGGACTGCGCCGTGTCCTTCCGCACGGGCCTGCCGCATCCCCGGCAGGTCAGCACGGCCATGCGGGCGTAGAGCAGCTTGGCGTAGTCGGTGATCTCCGTCATGGTCCCGACGGTGGAGCGCGAGGTCCGGACGGGGTCGCCCTGCGCGATGGCCAGGGCCGGCGGGATCCCCTCGATCCCTTCGACGCGGGGCCGGTTCATGCGGTCGAGGAACTGGCGGGCGTAGGGGGAGAAGGTCTCGACGTAGCGCCGCTGGCCCTCGGCGTAGAGGGTGTCGAAGGCCAGGGAGGACTTCCCGGCGCCGCTCACGCCGGTGATCACGGTGAGGCTTCCCAGGGGGATGTCGAGATCGAAGCCCTTGAGGTTATGCTGCCGGACCCCGCGGATCCGGATGGAGGACGAAGCCATGATGGCTCATTCTACTCATCGAGCGGCGAAACGGCAACCGGTCTTTTCCCCGCCCCGCCCTTTCGCCTTTTGCCTTGCGCCCTCCGGCCGTTCGTATAGAATAGCGCCCGTGGAAACGCATCCCTTCGACATCACCGTCATCGGCGCCGGGGTGGTGGGCCTCGCCGTCGCCGAGGAGCTCTCGAGGCGCTACCGGAACATCCTGCTGCTGGAGAAAAACGAGAGCCACGGCCGGGAGACGAGCAGCCGCAACAGCGAGGTGATCCACGCCGGGATCTACTACCCCGAGGGGACCCTCAAGGCCTCGCTGTGCGTCGAGGGCCGCAGGCTCCTCTACGAGGCCTGCGAAAAGCGGGGCATCCCCTGCCGGCGGACGGGCAAGCTCATCGTCGCCGCCGACGCCGCCGAGGAGGAGGCCCTGCACGCTCTTCTCGGGAAGGCCCACGCCAACGGGGTGGACGACGTGCTCATGCTCAGCGGCCGGGTCGTCCGTTCGCTGGAGCCGGAGGTGGTCGCCTCGGCGGGGCTCCTGTCGCCCTCGACGGGCATCGTCGACTCGCACGCCCTGATGCGCGCCCTGCTCGTCGGCGCAACGGGCAACGGCGTCACCGCCGTGTTCCGTTCCTGCGTCACCGCCGCGCACTACGACGGCGTCCGCCACGAGCTGGAGATCAACGGCGGGGAGAGCCGCGTCGCCTCCCGGGTCGTCGTCAACAGCGCGGGGCTGCAATCGGACCGCGTGGCGGCCCTGCCCGGCGTCGACGTGGACCTCGAGGGCTACCGTCTGAAGCTCTGCAAGGGCAGCTACTTCTCCGCCTCGCCCCCGCCCCGGATCCGGCACCTCGTCTACCCGGTGCCGACGCCGAAGCACGAGGGCCTGGGCGTGCACGCCACGATCGACCTCGGCGGCCGGGTGCGCTTCGGCCCCGACGTGGAATACATCGACGCCGTGGACTACCGCGTCGACGAGGGCAAGCGCGACGCCTTCCACGCGTCGATCGTCACGTACCTGCCCCTGCTGGCGAAGGAGTCGCTGCAGCCAGACATGTGCGGCATCCGGCCCAAGCTCCAGGGGCCGGGGGAGGACGTCCGGGATTTCGTGATCTCCGAGGAGGAACGCCTGGGGCTGCCCGGATGGGTCAACCTCATCGGGATCGAGTCGCCGGGGCTGACGGCCTGCATGGCCATCGCCAGAAGGGTGGCCGAGCTGGTCGCGCCTGTCATGGGGTGACATCCCGGCTCAAGGCGACAGGCAGCAGGCCACAGGCAGCGGGATCGATCTTTTCGCCGGATCAGTCACCATGAACGAAAGGCCCGACACCCTGCAGCGAGCGCTGGACGCTTACGGAGGCGAGACCTTCTGGCGGGTTGCCCTCACCGTCCGGGCAACCGTCTCGACGGCCGGGCTTGCCTTCGTCCTCAAGCGGCAGAAGCCTTTCCGGCGGGTCGCCGTGGAGTGCGACGCCCGAAGGCCCCTGACCCGCATAGCACCCGTGAATCCCAACGGCACGACGGGTATCCTGAGTGGCGGCGACGTCTTTCTCGAGAAGCCCCGGGCCGCGAGATCGCCCGCAGGGAAAACGTCCGCGCCTTCTTCCCCGGCGGCAGGCGCCTCTTCCGGTGGGACAGCCTGGACCAGCCCTATTTTGCGGGCTATGCCCTGTGGAATTACCTCTGCTTCCCGGCGCTCCTGCTGCGGGAGGACATCCGCTGGCAGGAAGCGGGCCGGAGCCGGATCGTCGCCGAATTTCCCGCGGGCATCCCGACGCACTGCCCCGTGCAGGAATTCCTGCTCGACCCTTCCACGGGCCTTCTGAAGCAGCCCAACTACACGGCCGAGGTCATCGGGGGCTGGGCCCGGGGCAGCCCATGTCGTCGAGGAGCACGCCACCTGGAACGGCATCCCCTACCCGTCCCACCGGATCGTGACCCCGAGAAGGCAAGACGGAACCCCTTCCCGGTGGCCCGTCCTCATCGACCTCGTCATCCACGAGTGGGCCGTCGAGCCCGGACCCCTATCCTGACCCGCTCTCTCCCGCGCAATAAACCCCTTCCGGATCGAAACCTTGTTGTCACTGACTGCGGGCAATGTGGTTTGACTTTTGCAAATCGTCACAGCGGAGAGGCATAACCATCGGGGAAACGCGGTGAAACCCCTCCAGTCCTCCCGGTTGACGAACGTTCCCGGCGCATCGGGACAAGACGGTGGCCATCAGACAGCAACCCTCGACGCGCAAGGAGTCTTTCCATGCAGAACGCCATACTCATTGTCGACGACGAACAGGACTATCTCGACAGCGTGCGCCGCGGCCTGATCGGGGCGGGCTTCAAGAACCTCCGGCTCGAGAGCGACCCGCGAAACGCCGCCGCCGCCGTGGCAAACGGGGACCAGTTCGACATCGCCCTCCTGGACATCAACATGCCATGGATGGACGGGCTGCAACTCCTCGAGCACATCAAGAACACGATCCCGAGCACGGAGTGCCTCATGGTCTCCGCTACCAACGAGGCGAAGGTCGCCGTGGATTGCCTCAAGAAAGGCGCCTACGACTACCTCACCAAGCCCGTCAACCGCGACGACATGGTCGCCGCGATCCACCGCGCCCTGGAGCGCAAGCGGCTCCTGGATGTCATCGCCGTCGTCAAGAGCGAGGCCCAGCCCGAGATCGCCCCGAACAGGATCCCCCCGGCCCTGATCGCCCGGTCGGACAAGATGCTCCGGCTTCTCAAGGAGGCCGAGCTCTACGCCTCCATCACGGTCCCGATGCTGGTCACGGGACAGAAGGGAACGGGAAAGGAAACCATCGCGCGCCACATCCACGATTCGGGATCCCGGAAGTCCGGGCCCTTTGTGGTCCTGGACCTGGAAGCGCTCACGGGGGATCGGCACCTTGCGGCCCTGTTCGGGAGTGAAACCGGCGGCGGGCACATCGACGAGGCCCGCAAGGGCACCCTGTTCCTCGACGAGATCAGCTACCTGCCCTCGGACGTGCAGGCGATGCTGCTCAAGGCAATGCAGGAGAACGGCTACACCCGCCCCGGCACGAACGAGAAGTGCCCCCTCGACACCCGGATCATCATCTCGACGAGGCTCGACCCCGAGGCGCTGGTCGGCAAGGGCGAACTGAGGAAGGACCTGTACTATTTCGTCAAGGGATCGACGTTGATCCTTCCGGCGCTCAAGGAGCGCAAGAGCGACATCCCCCCGCTGGTCGAACACTTCGTGAGCGCCTATGCCGGCGGCCGCGATCTCGCCGTGGCGCAGGACGCCATGAGCACCCTGTGCGACTACGATTTCCCCGGCAACATCCCCGAGCTGGAAGCCGTCGTGAAGGAGATGGTGACGAAGACAGCGGGCAGCGCCGTCACACGGGACACCCTGCCCGACAGCATCCGGGCGAAGATCCGCGTCAAGTTCCTGGCGGGCCTTCCCGCCCCGAAGGACCTCCTCAAGAACCTGAACAAGGACTACCTCATCCGGGAGCGCTGGTGCCCCCTCGAGACGGCGGGAAACCGGATCGTCGTGCTCATCGACACCCTCGACGACCTCATCCGGCGCGACGAGATCCAGGCGATTCTCAAGACGAAGGCCGTGGACTTCCGCCCCGCCGAGAAAGAGGACATCTTCAAGTTCATCCACCACTTCTACAGCAAGATGGGCGGGGAGGTCGAACTGCGCGACATGATCGAGAAGGGGACCCCCGACGAGTCCGGGCCCGTGGACGACGAGCCGGAGATCACCGAGACGGACAACATCGTCCCGCAGATCATGAACAAGATCATCAACGAGGCGTTCCGCCGACGCGCCTCCGACATCCATATCGAGCCCAACCCGCGGGAGAGGCGCGTGGACATCCGGTTCCGCATCGACGGGGACCTGGCCCCCTACGAGGCGCTCCCGTTCAACTACCGGACGGCCCTGGTCTCGCGGATCAAGATCATGGCGGGCATGGACATCACCGAGAAGCGGCTGCCGCAAGACGGCAAGATCAAGTTCCGCTGCTACAACGGCGAGACGATCGAGCTGCGCGTCGCCACGCTGCCCATCGGGGGCCTCGAGGACGCCATGCTGCGCCTGCTGGCCACGGGGGAGCTTCTGCGGCTCGAGGACGTCCATCTCGATCCGCTGAACTACGAGCACCTGCTGGCGATGTCCGAGAAGCCCCACGGGCTCATCCTCTGCGTGGGGCCGACGGGCTCCGGCAAGACGACGACGCTGCACGCCCTGATTGAGCAGATCAAGCGGCCGGCCCTCAAGATCATCACGATCGAGGACCCCATCGAGATCAGCCAGCCGGGCATCCGGCAGGTCCAGGTGAACCGGAAGATCGGGCTCGACTTCGCGGCGGCGATGCGCTCCTTCCTCCGCTCCGACCCCGACATCATCATGGTCGGCGAGATGAGAGACCCGGAAACGGCCAGGATCGGCACGGAAGCCTCCCTCACGGGGCACCTGGTCCTCAGCACGCTCCACACCAACGACGCGCCGGAAACGGTCGTCCGCCTGCTGGACATGGGGCTCGACCCCTTCCACTTCGGCGACTCCCTCATCGGCATCGTCTCTCAGCGTCTCGTGCGGAGCCTCTGCCAGCGATGCCGCGAGTCCTACGTCCCCACGGAGATCGAATTCCGGAAAATCCAGCGGGCCTGCGGAGAGGAATTCATCGCGGCGACCCTGGGAGTCTCGGCGCGGGAACAGCTGAAGCTCTACCGGTCGCAGGGCTGCGACGCCTGCGGCGGAACGGGCTACTGGGGAAGGGTGGCCATCCACGAGGTCCTGGTGGCCACGGAGCCCATCAAGAGGATCATCCAGAAGCGGGGGACCGCCGCCGAGGTGCGGGAGAAGGCCGTCTCCGAGGGCATGGTCCTGCTCCTGCAGGACGGAATCAAGAAGGCGATGAAGGGCCTGACCGACTTCGACCAGCTCCGAAGGGTCAGCGTGAGATAGGCATCGGCCGCCGGGATCCCGCGAATAAACGAACCCCCCTCGGTCCCTTTCGAAATAGGGGGATCAAGGAAGATTTTTCCGTTCATCAGCCGCGCATCATGAGATCCGCGTAGACCTTCCTGTGCAGCGGCACGGGGATGCCGAGCTCCTTGCCCGCCTTGACCATGTAGGCGGTGAAGATGTCGAGCTCGGTGCGGTTGCCCCGCTCGTAGTCGAGCTGCATGGAGGTCTTCGTCGTCGGCGCGAAGGCGGCGGCCTTGGCCAGGGACGCCGGCACGATGTCGGGCGGGAAGTTGACCCCCTTCTTGCGCGCGACGGCCTCGATCTCCCTCATCATCCCCTCGACCAGGGCGCGGTCGTCCGCGCTGCCCAGCACCTCCCCGAAGGGCTTGCCCGTCAGCGAGGTGACCCCGGCCATGGGGCCGATGAAGATGTACTTCGTCCACAGGGGCAGCAGCGGTTCGGCCGAGAGTTCCGCCTTGATGCCGGCCTCCTGCAGCAGCGTCTCGATGGGGCGGAATTTCTCCACGTCGGCCGGGTCGGCCGGACCGAAGAAGAGCTGGCCCGTTCCGCCGACCTGTTTGACGAGGCCGGGGCCCTGGATCGCGGAGCTGATGAAGACGCCTCCGTAGAGGACGGTCCCCCGGGGGAGCACCGCGCGGAGCCGGTCCGTGATGTCCACGCCGTTGAGCAGCGGCAGCACGACCGAGTCCTCGCCGAGGTTCCCCGCGACGGCCCGCGCGGCATCCTCGAGCCCGTAGCTCTTGGTGCAGAAGATCGCGAGGTCCAGCGGGCCCATTTCGCCCGGGTTGTCCGTGGCCTGCATCGGCCTGACGAGGTACTCGCCGTCGACGGTCACGAGCCTCAGCCCGTCCCTGCGGATGGTCGCCAGATGCGCGCCCCGGGCAAAGAAAATGACCTCGTGCCTGCTCCTGCCGGAATACTTCAGGGCCAGCTTGCCGCCGTAATAGCCTCCCACCCCGCCGATGCCGATGATCCCGATTCGCATGTCATGCCTCCAGAGACGCTTTAAGGTCCGTTCCATCCCGATTCAGATGGATTGCATACCATTTTTCACCCGACATTCCAACATCCGTCATTCCCCCGTTCCGCTATCCCGATCTCATCTGTTGCGCCCGTAAAACGCCCCCAGCCTGCCGAAGGCCCGCTTTTTCTCGTGATCCCCGATCCT
>JAGPKU010000017.1 GCA_018053845.1 Syntrophobacterales bacterium | reverse complement strand
GAGGTCGGCGATCATCCGGTCGGAATCGTTGAGGGTCGGGACGACGAGGTTGACGATCTCCAGGTGCACGCGGCTCTTCGCGATCTGCCGGATCGTCCGGAGCACGGGCTTGAGCTCGCCGCCGCAGACGTCGCGGTAGAAGCCCTCGCTGGAGCCCTTCAAATCGACCTTCACGGCGTCGAGCGCCTTGCAGACCTCCGAGAGGGCACCGGGGGCCATGTACCCGCAGGTCACCATCGTCGAGCGGATGCCGCGCAGGCGGGCGGCGCCCGCGATGTCGAGCAGGTACTCCGTGAAGACCAGCGGCTCGTTGTAGGTGTAGGCGATGACGGGAACCTTGCGGGAGCGCACCGATTCGACGATCGTTCCGGGCGGGGTGAACCGGACGTGAAAGTCCTCCGGCGAGGCCTGGGAGGTCTGCCAGTTCTGGCAGAATTTGCAGCGCAGCGGGCAGCCCGTCGTGCCGATGGAATAGGCCTGCGAGCCGGGCAGGAAGTGGTAGAAGGGCTTCTTCTCGATGGGGTCCACGTGCACGGAGACCGGCCGCCCGTAGACGAGGCTCCGCATCTCGCCGCCCACGTTGATCCTCGAGCGGCACAGGCCCCGCTGCCCGTCGGCCAGCAGGCACTCGCGGGCGCACAGGCGGCACTGGACGCGGCCCTTCGGGGCGGAGGACCAGAAACGGGCGCGCGGCGCCTCGCGGATCAGCTCATCCGCCGTTCCCCACGCCAGGGCGGTCCCTCCCAGGGTGTCCAGGAGGGCCCGGAGCGCGGCGGGCTCCGACAGGACGAGCCCCGAGACGCCGAGCACCGGCGCCAGCCGGGCCAGGGACTGCATGAATTCGCGCCGGGAGATCATGGGGCCAGTGTCATGCGTCGCGCGGCACGTGTCAAGCGTAATGTGGAAGCGGGGGACGTCCGGCCGATGGAGGAAAAAAAGGGCAGCCCTCACGCGCTGCCCGATGGATCGAATGGTAGGCGGTACTGGATTTGAACCAGTGACTTCTACCGTGTGAAGGTAGCACTCTCCCGCTGAGTTAACCGCCCGTGTGGCCATCCTATAGCGCAAAGGAATTCGTTTTTCAAGGGGAAAAAGCTCTGCAATTTTTTGTTGACAAGCGGCGATCTTTTGTTCATATTTCTCCTCTCTTTGAGAACGAGCGGGCGTAACTCAGCGGTAGAGTGCTACCTTGCCAAGGTAGACGTCGACGGTTCAAATCCGTTCGCCCGCTCCAGTCCATAGCGGCGGCATAGCCAAGTGGCTAAGGCAGCGGTCTGCAAAACCGTTATTCACCGGTTCGAATCCGGTTGCCGCCTCCAGATAAAGGATGCAGGGGCTGCACGACGGTGCAGCCCCTTTCTGTTCCGGCCGTCTCCGCCTGCCGAAACCCGGCGGGTGCTCCTTCGGCCGGGTTCCGACCGGGCGCTCTCAGTAGGGAACCCTTCTCGTGCGGCTCGGGGCGCGGGGGTCGTTCTGCGCCGTTCCCGGTTTCTGGGGCGGTTTCTGGAGGGTCTCGATCTCTTGCCGGATCTCCCGGGCCCGGTCGCTGTCGGCCGGGAACCGGCCGAGCGCCGCCCGGTAATGGAACAGGGCGCTGTCCTTCTTGTTCTTTTTCTTGAAGTAGGTCCCGAACCAGTAGTGCGATTCGCCGGGGTTGTTCAGCTGCCCGTAGGCCGTGGCGAGGCCGTAGATGATCTGGTCGTCGGCGATCCCGGCCGACTGGGCCTTGCGGTACAGCTCGAGCGCCGTGAAATGGTCGCCCGTCTGCTCGTAGGCCTTCCCCAAGTAGAGGACCGTCTCCGCGTCGGCGTCGTTCACCTGGTAGGCTTTCCGGAGGAACTGCGCCGCATCGGGATAGCGGCCGGCCAGGTAGGCGATGATGCCGGCGTCCCGCAGGATGTCGGGGTCTTCCGGGGCGAGTCGGAGCGCCGAGCGGATGTTCGCCTCGGCGTCCTTCGTCTGCCCGAGCTTGGCCTGCACGACGGCAAGCCCGTAGAGGGCGTTCACATCGGAGGGGTTTTTCTCCAGTTCGCCCCGGAAGCGGGCAAGCACGGGCTCGAGATTCCTCTCCTCCATCAGCATCTCGACCTGGATCCGCCTGAACCCGCCCACGATGCTCTCCTTACCCCTGGCGGTGTAGCGGGCCTCCAGGAGATTGTCGAGGTATCGGATGCGGTCGCTCGTGCCCGGGTGGGTGAGAAAGTAGGAGGGGACGAGGTTGGAGTAGTACTCGTGGCGCCGCATGAGCTTCATGAAGTCCACCATGCTCTTCGGGTCGTACCCGGCCGCCGCGAGGTAGGCCATCCCGTAGCGGTCCGCCTCCTCCTCGTGCTCTCGGCTGTACTGGAGGGCCAGCGTCTGGGCCCCCGCCATCGTGCCCATGGCCACCGCGGCGCCGGCACCGCCCGCGCCGCCCAGCAGGGCCCCCGCGATGACGCCCGCCAGGGCCGCCATGTTGAGCTTCTGGGACTTCTCCATCATGGCGTTGATGTGGCGCGCGTTGGCGTGGGCGATTTCGTGTGCCATCACGCCGGCCAGCTCGCTTTCGTTTTCCGCCAGGGTGATGAGGCCCCGGAAGATATAGATGTACCCCCCCGGCGTGGCGAAGGCGTTGATCGCCGAGCTGTTGATCACGTTGAAGGTGAAATCGAAGGGGACTCTCTGCTGCTGGGCCAGGATCTGCGCGCCGATCTTGCGGATGTAGTCGACGGCCTTCTGGTTCTTGGAGAGGGCGTTGGCCTTCTCCAGTTTCTCGTAGATCTCGCGGCCGAGCTTCTTCTCCTCTTCGATCGTGAGGCCCGCTGCGTGCGCCGGCAGGGGGATTGCAGTCAGGAACAGGATGGCTGCGAGAACGAGGGCCAGGCAGGCGTGCCGGGTTGTCTTGCGGTGATGGGTCATGACGATCCGGGACCCCGACCCGTCGGGCCGGGATCGAGGCCATGCTCCTTGCTGCCCTGACCGGCGGGGTCCGCCGGGCAGGAAATTTATCGGGTATTATAGCCGCTTTTCGAGGAGAATCAAGCGGATGTTCCGGCGGCGGGGCCGGAGGATTGCTGTTGACAAGTGCCGCCCGGTGGTATAGAGAATAACACGGCAGGGGGCGAAGCACGGGCGGGAGCCCATCTTGCCGAGATCCCGAAGAAGCGCCGGAGGCCGTGGCCGCCCGGTGACGGTCCTGGTGGCCATTGCAGAGAAAAGAACGGATCCACTCGAGAACCATTACCGTCAATTCCTACGAGATCGACGACTCGTCCCTGCTGGTCGAAGGCCGATTGCTGGACGAGCGTTTCTTTCCCTCTTTTTACTACAGCAGAAGCGAGTTCCTGGACCCGGGGATTGTCCATGACATCCGGGTCGAGATGAAAGTGGCCCTGCCGGCCCTCGAGGTCCTCGAGGCCCGCGCCCGGATGCGGCAGGTCCCCATCGGGGAGTGCCTCGGCGTCGAGTCGAGCGCGGCGAAGATCGTCGGCCTGAGAATCAGGCCCGGCTTCTCCCGGGCCCTGAAAGAGAGGCTCGGCGGCACGGCGGGGTGCCTGCACATGACGACGCTGATCTACCAGATGGGGGCGGCGGCCGTGCAGGGGATGTGGGCCGCCCTGAGCCGGAAGCGGGAGGGCGGCGGCACCAGGGCGCTCGACTACGACCCGGACATCCTGAAGAACAGCTGCTGGCTGTGGCGGGAAGACGGGCCCTTCTTCGAGAAGGTAAAACGCCTGCGGGGGGAAAGAGAGAAGAAAGCGTAGACGGTCCTCTTGACGCGTTCACATGGCAACGAATCCAAAACGGGAAGTTCTCAACCGAAAACGCGCTCTCTTTTATTTCCTGCCTGCTGCCGGGTATGCGGCCCTGATTTTCGCCGTGTCCTCCATAACCCTGGACATGGAGGAACTGGGGCCCGTCCTGGCCTTCGATAAACTTCTGCACCTGGCGGAATACTGCATCCTCGGGTATCTGCTCATGAGGGCGTTCGCGACATCCGGCGTCCCCGCGCTGGCCGCGAGTCCTATGGCGGCAACGATCCTCGCCGGGAGCGTCTACGGGCTCTCCGACGAGATCCACCAGGCCTTCGTGCCCGGCCGGGTGGCCAGCCTGATGGATTTGCTCTTCGATGCGGCGGGGGTTTCGCTCGCGGCCCTCACGTACCCGTATGTCCGCTATCGGCTCGGGCCTGTCAGGGCCCTGGAGAATCGGATCGAGGCAGAGGTAAGCCGGCGTTGACGAAGCGATACGTGGTGACCGTCGACGGGCCGGCCGGGTCGGGAAAGAGCACCGTCAGCCGGCTGCTCGCGCGGGAGCTCTCCTGCGTGTACCTCGACACGGGGGCCCTGTACCGCGCCGTGGCGCTGAAGGTCAGCCGTGCGGGCCTTGCCCCCGACGACCGGGCGGGCATCGCCGCCCTCTGCGCCAAGACGGCCGTCGCCCTTGCCGTGCGCGAGGGGGCCACTCGGGTGCTCCTGGACGGGCAGGACGTGACGGAGGAGATCCGCACGCCGGCCATCAGCATGCTGGCCTCGACGGTGTCGGCCTTGCCCGAGGTCAGGCAGAGACTGCTGGCGGTGCAGCGCGAGGCCGCACCGGCCGGCGGCATCGTCGCCGAGGGGCGCGACATGGGGACCGTCGTCTTCCCCGGGGCCGACGTCAAGTTCTTCCTCACGGCGGGTCCCGAGGAGCGGGGCCGCAGGCGCTGGCTCGAACTGAAGCAGCGGGGCCACGAGGTGGAGCTTGCCGAGGTGATCCGGGACGTCGCGCGGCGGGACCGCCAGGACAGCGGGCGGGAGATCGCCCCGCTTCGCCCCTCGGGGGACGCGGTCCTCGTCGACTCGACGGGCAAGAGCGTGGAAGAGGTCGTTCAGGAGATGCTGCGGGTCATCAAAGGCAAAGGGAACCGCGTGTTCTAAGCCCTTGATCTTTTGGAATCAGTGTGCTACGTCTCGACCGTTTGTCGGGCGTCGTGTGAAATCTCAACGGGGGGTAGAGCGGGTAATGGTTACGGAAGAGAGCGTGAAGGCCGAAGAGCAAAAAACGGACAACAAGGGGGCGGCTGAGGATCAGGCGGCGGCGAAAAAGGAGGACGAGGTGGGCTTCTCGGCCCTGTACGAGCAGAGCCTGCAGGAACTCCGTTCCGGCGAGATCGTGATCGGCAGGGTCGTGCAGGTCAGCGCCGACCTGGTCATGGTGGACGTGGGCTCCAAGACGGAGGGGATGATCCCCGCGCGGGAGCTGCGCGACGCGAACGGCAACATCACCGTCAACGTGGGCGACGAGATCGAGGTCCTCGTGGAACGGAGAGGCGAGGACGACAGCCTGATCCTCTCGCGGGACAAGGCGGCCAGGATCAAGACCTGGGGGGCCATCAAGGAGAAATTCGAAAACGGCGAGCCCATCCAGGGAACGATCGTCCAGCGGGTCAAGGGCGGCCTGACGGTGGACATCGGGATCCCGGCGTTCCTGCCCGGCTCGCAGGTGGACATCCGGCCCGTCCGGGACCTCGACCGGTTCGTCGGGCAGACCCTGCAGTTCAACATCCTGAAGTACGACCGCGACCGCAACAACGTCGTCCTGTCGCGGCGGGCCATCATGGAGAAGGAGCGCGAGGCGGACCGCAAGCAGCTTCTCGAGACGATCGAGGAGGGGAAGATCATCGAGGGCGTCATCAAGAACATCACCGATTACGGCCTCTTCATCGACCTGGGCGGCATCGACGGCCTGCTGCACGTCACCGACATCTCCTGGGGCAAGGTGCCGAAGCCCTCGGACAGCTTCAGCAAGGGCGACAAGATCCGGGTGAAGGTGCTCTCCTTCGACCGCGAGAAGGAGCGCGTCTCGCTGGGCCTCAAGCAGCTCACGCCGAACCCCTGGGAGCGCATCACCGAGAAGTACCCCGTGGGCTCCATCCTGGAGGGCAAGGTGGTCAGCATCGTCGACTACGGCGCCTTCGTCGAGCTCGAACCGGGTGTCGAGGGTCTCATCCACGTCTCGGAGATGTTCTGGACGAGGGAGATCCGCCATCCCTCCAAGGTGCTCTCCGTCGGCCAGGTGCTGAAGGTCATGGTGCTCGAGGTCAACGCCGAGAGCAAGCGGATCTCGCTGGGCCTCAAGCAGACGACGCCGAACCCCTGGCTCGCCCTGCGGGAGAAGTACCCCGAGGGCACCGTCATCCGGGGCCGGATTCGAAACATCACCGACTTCGGGATCTTCGTGGGCGTCGAGGAGGGCATCGACGGGCTCGTGCATGTCTCGGACATCTCGTGGAAACACCGCGTGAAGCACCCCTCGGAGCTCTACAAGAAGGGCCAGGAGATCGACGCCGTGGTGCTCAACGTGGACGTGGAGAACGAGAAGTTCTCCCTGGGCATCAAGCAGCTGGAGAAAAACCCCTGGGAGGAGTTCTGCGATCGCTACAGCCCCGGCGCCGTCATCACGGGCAAGGTGACCAACATCACCGACTTCGGCATCTTCGTGGAGATCGAGGAGGGCATCGAGGGGCTTGTCCACATCTCCGAGTTGAGCCAGAAACGGGTCAAGGCGGCCTCCGACCTCTACAGCGTCGGCGACACGGTGACGGCCGTGGTCAAGAGCATCGACCCGCGGAACCGCAAGATCCGCCTGAGCATCAAGGACCACGAGGCAACGGTGCAGCAGTCCTCCCCGGCCCGGCAGTACATCAACAACAAGGAGAATCTCGGGTCGAGCCTCGGCAAGGCGCTGGCGGACATCAAGCTGGACTCCTGAAAGACAGGCTAAAGGCTAAAGGCTAAAGGCAAGAAGGGGCATCTCCTTGCCTTTCGCCCGCTTCTCCGGCGGGCGGAGGATAATCCATGCGCAAGCGTCATCCCGTTCTCTTCGGTCTTCTCCTGCTCCTCGTGATCGGGGCGGGGTTCTTTCTGCTCGTCTACAGCATGAGTTCCATGACCGGGGAGAAGGCCTCCTTCATCGCGAAGGAGCGGATCGGCGTGGTGCCCCTCAAGGGGGTCATCACCGATGCGAAGCCCGTGGTCGACGTGCTGGAGAAATTCAGCAAGGACGACAGCATCAAGGCGATCGTCCTGCGCATCGACACGCCGGGCGGCGGGGTAGGGCCGTCGCAGGAGATTTTCGAGAAGGTCCGCTCGGTGCGCAAGAAGAAGACCGTCGTCGCCTCCATGGGGTCCATGGCCACTTCGGGCGGCTACTACGTGGCCTGCGCGGCCGAAAAGATCGTCGCCAACCCGGGGTCGCTGACGGGAAGCATCGGCGTCATCATGCACTTCACCAACATGGAAGATCTCTTCAAGAAGGTGGGTCTGCGCGCTTCCGTCATCAAGAGCGGCCGCTACAAGGATGCCGGCTCGCCCTTTCGGGACATGACCAAGGAGGAGCGGGAACTGCTGCAGGCGCTGATCGACGACGTGCACGAGCAATTCGTCGAGGCCGTCTCCGAGAGCCGCGGCCTGGACAAGGGCCGGGTGATCGAGGTGGCCGACGGCCGGGTCTTCACGGGCCGGCAGGCGCTGAAGTTCAAGCTCATCGACGAGCTGGGCGATCTGGACCATGCGGCGGAGGTCGCTGCAAGGCTCGCGCAGCTCGATGGCAAGCCGGAGCTGTTCTTCCCGAAGGAAGAAAAGCGGTCCGTCTGGCGGTATGTGATGGAAGAGATGGTTTCGGTCCTCAAGCGGGAGATGGCAGACACGGTGGCGGAGACGGGACCGGGCTTGAGCTTTGTTTATCTGGGCCAGGGAAGGTGACGTTTCCATGACGAAAAGGGACTTGATCGCGAAGATCCAGGATCTGCACACGGAGTATCCCCGCAAGGACGTGGCGCGCGCCGTCGAGATCGTCTTCGATTCGATGGTCGAGGCCATGACGAGGGAGGAGCGGATCGAGATCCGGGGGTTCGGCAACTTCACCGTGCGCAAGAGGGAGCCCCGGCGCGGGCGCAACCCCATGACGGGGGCTTCCGTGGAGGTCCCGCCGAGGCGCTTTCCCTTCTTCAAGGTGGGGAAGGAACTCAAGGAGAGGGTCGACGCGAAAACAGGCGACAGGTAACAGGAAACGGGAAAAAGGGGGGTTCCGGTCGCGAATCGGTGCCCCCTGCGATCCCCTGGCCGACACTTGACGCCGCGCCCCGCCTTTCCAGAAGGTTCCAATCGACCGAAACGATCCGCCCTGCTTTCAAGGTCAGCCGATTATGGACTACAAGACCATTCGGGTCACAAGAGAGGACGGCTACGCCGTTGTCACGCTCAACCGGCCGCACGAGATGAACGCCCTTTCGAGGGAGATGAAGACCGAGCTGGTCGATTGCTTCACGGCCCTCGAGGACGATGACTCGGTCCGCGCGGTGATCCTGACGGGCGGCGACTACATCTTTTCCGCCGGGATGGACCTCAAGGAGATGGAGGCGATCCGGGACGAGGAGATCGATGATTACTTCGGCCTCATCGCGCGTTACCTCCAGAAGATCTTCGCCTTCCGCAAGCCCGTCATCGCGGCCGTCGGGGGGATCGCCCTGGGCGGGGGGTTCAACCTGGCAACGGTCTGCGATCTCATCGTGGCCTCGGAAAGCGCCATCTTCGGCCACCCGGAGCTGAAGTTCGGGCTCAATCCCCTGTTCAACCCGATCAACCGTCTCGTCGGCACGGCCAAGGCCAAGGAGATCACGATGCTGGGGGAACCGATCGGGGCCATGGAGGCCCTCCGGATCGGCCTGGTCAACAAGGTGGCGCCCCCGGACCGGTTCATGGAGGAAGCCCGGGTCATGGCCAGGGAGCTGGCGGCAAGGCCGCCCAAGGCCATCGAAGCGGTGAAGCGGATCTCCGAGGTGGCCCCTTTCCTGGACAAGAGCTCCGCCCTAGGCTACGAGTTCGAGATGTCGGCCCTGCTGTTCTCGCGCGCCGAGCGCAAGGAGTGCATGCGGCGTTTTCTCGAGGCACTGAGGCAGAAGAAAAAGAAGTGATGCGGCGGCGGCGCAGTTGGGGGAGTCAAGGGAGCGGAAGAAGTGAAAGAAGTGTGAGGAGAGGGGTCAGGGAGCCGGAAGAACCTCGATAACACCATGAGGAAAAGAAAGCCCCGGACTCGGTCGAGTTCCGGGGCTTGGCGTGTGAAACGGAAATCCCCCTCTTTTCCCCTTTTGCAACGGGGAGGAAAGGGGGATTTTCCTGTCTTGTATTCTCCTGCGCGGCCTGACCCTGTCTTTACCGGTAATCCTTGTCGTAGTCGGGCGAGGCGAAGTCCTTGAGCTGATCCCTTCGCTTCTTGTGCTGCAGCTTTCTGAGCGCCTTGGCCTCGATCTGGCGGATTCGCTCCCGGGTGACACCCATCATCTCCCCGACTTCCTCGAGCGTGAAGGGACCGTAGTTGCAGGCAACCCAGGTGCAGTTGCAGAACATCTCATTTTTCAGCCACCATTCGCAAACCGTGTCCTGGCACGGTTCGGTGATCAGGATCGCTTTCTTCTTGCACTTGTACATGCGCTCTGCGGTCTCCTGCGGTGAGGAATTGCCCATATAGTAATCCCCCTTTTGATTTTGTCAACGCCAAAGGACCTGTTATTCTCACATTTTTCAGTTCCGCCGCCGTGCATCCGACCGGCTCTGCCCCGTTTCGTGATCATGAGTGAGAGCTCTCGGTCGAAAGTGACCCTCGGGCAGGTGAGATCCCCGCCGGGCAAATCCCTTTTGTGGCAGCGACAACCGATACTTTAGTTGCAGAGGTTGCACCTGGAAGCGGCGGGCCCCGACATTTTCTTGACGGCGCGGCTGTTTGTTATATGTTTGAAATCATTAGTTAATATGTGAAAATGGGGCAATTCACAAGCCCTGTGGGGTATCTGTGGATAAACTTGTTAAGCTCTCAGGTAAGTCAAGGCGATAAAAGAAGTTTTACCGGATTGCACGCTTTGGTGTCACAGCAATTATGGGCATGATTTCAATTGGTTACATTTTATCCGGGGGGTTGAAGGCACAAGCGTGATGAAAATCTCGTCGGCCAGCGCATCACGGATGTCTGCCTTTTTGACGTTCAGGCCTTCTTTCGGCGCCCGCGAAAATAGTCGGCAAGGATATCGGCGTGGTCGAACACGATCGGGGAGGGGAGCGCCCCTTCCCTGAAAATGCCCGCCATCGCCGCATCGTCGCCTGCGCGGGGCGTGCCGTCCGCCCTGGCGGTGAAGACGGTGGTGATGGTGTGCCGCCGGGGGTCCCGATCCGGATTGGAGTAGGTGTGCAGTTGACCGGTCAGGGTGATCGGGAGCGCCGTCTCTTCCAGGGCTTCGCGCACGGCGGCCTCTTCGAGGGACTCCCCGTAGTCGACGAATCCCCCCGGCAGGGCCCAGCCGACGGGCGGGTTCTTTCTCCGGATCAGCACGATGCCGAGATCGCCCACTTCGATGATGACGTCCACCGTCGGGACGGGGTTCCGAAACTCTTCGCTCTCGTGTCCGCATCGGGGACAGGTCCTCTTGATCCGGGTCATCGCTGTTCACCTCGCCTCCTCGGGTTCTGCATTCCATCCAGGATCGGATGATAGAGCAACAGGCCTCGAGCCGCAAGCGACAAGGCACCCGTCCGGGGCAGGGGGGGCTGAAATCCTTGCTCTCTGGAACTTCCCGCCTGATGCCGCCTTCGGCCGGCGGGCCGATTCGTCTTGACAATTCAGGGTGAATGCATTAGCGTTACCCATCGCGAAACAGGCTGCCGTGCGCCTTTCAGGGCATGCGCGCGCGGGCAGTCCGAACTCCGGCTCGGGCGAGGGAATCATGATCGGAGTCCTGGTCGTCACACACGGCAACCTCGGCAACGAGTTGATCAAGGTGGCGGAACTGATCAAGGGGCCCCAGCAGGGGATCCTCTCCATATCGGTGGACGCCTCGAGGGGCCTCGATGACCTGAGAAAGGAAATCACGGCGTCCATCCGGAAAGTGGATTCGGGCTCCGGCGTGCTCGTCCTGACGGATCTCTTCGGCGGGACGCCATCCAATGTCTCCCTGGCCTTCCTGAAGGAGGGGAAGGTCGAGGTCGTCACGGGGGTGAACCTGCCCATGCTTCTCAAGGTCCCGGACGTGAGAGAAAAGGAAAACGACCTC
Organism: Syntrophobacterales bacterium; assembly: GCA_018053845.1. GTDB lineage: Bacteria > Desulfobacterota > Syntrophia > Syntrophales > UBA2192 > UBA2192. The sequence continues at coordinate 27,617 of JAGPKU010000017.1, read as the reverse complement.
GCGAAATTTGCCGCCGAGATCCGGGACTACGGCAAAAAGAACATCTACCTCGCCAGCGAGGTCCTCAAGAAGAAGATCGGTGACGATTGAAACCGCGCCGGAAACCCGCCCCGACGGAATTCCGGCTTTTTCTTATCCCCTGCACGCGAGCTGCGAAAGCCCGATGGATTTCTCCCTCGTCAGAGTCGATTGCCGTTTGGTCCACGGACAGATCATCGAGACGTGGCTCCCTTTCCTCAAGGCGACCCGCATCGTCGTCGTCAGCGACGAGGTGGCCGGCAGCATCTTCCGCGAGACCGTGATCCGCATGGCCGTGCCGCGGGAGGTGGAGGTCCTGATCTACGGGATCGAGGAATTCAGCCACAGCGAGATCGCCCGACGGGGAGACGAGAAGAGGACCATCGTCCTGTTCAGCGGGGTCGGCGACGTCGCACGGGCCTTCGAGGAGGGGTTCCGGTGTCATGCACTCAACGTCGGGAACCTCTACAGCGACCATTCCCGGCTTCAGTGTTCCCCCTCCGTCAGCCTGGACGACGCCGACATCGGCCACATCCGTCACCTGCTCGAGTCGGGCGTCGCGGTGGAGCTGAGGTCCGTGCCGAGCGACAAACCGGTGGATTTCCGCGGACTGCTGGCCGACGAAGGGAAGAGGCGCTGAGCCCGGGTGCCCCGAGGAACAAACCGCGTTGACCGGGGAAGCGAGCATGCTGATCGAGACAGCCGTCACGGCAGGACTGGGCGCGCTGATCTGCCTCGACCGGGTGGCCGTGCAGGTCATGATTTCCAGGCCCGTGGCGGCGGGTCCGCTGATCGGCTTGGTCCTCGGGGACGCGCTGACGGGGATCCTCACGGGGGCCCTCCTGGAGCTGCTCTGGATCGACCGGGCGCCGATCGGGCCCTACGTGCCGCCCCACGAGACCTTCGTTTCGATCCTGGCCACGGCCGGCTCCATCCTTGCGGCCCCGACCGGGGCGGCCCCCCCGCGAGAGCTGATCGCGCTGTCCATTCTCCTCTTTGCCCCTGCCGCCTGGCTCGGGCAGAGAATGGAGACCATCCTTCGTCAATGGAACGAGCGGTGGGTGCACAGGGCCCTCGAGGATGCGAAGGCCGGCGATCCCGTGATGCTCTCGCGCCGCCATCTCACGGCCCTGGCAGGCTATTTCGCGGCATCCTTGCTCTGCCTCGGCGCGGCGATGCTCTGCGGCGTCCCGCTGCTCAAGGCCCTTTACCCCGTCCTGCCGCCCGCGATTCTGCAGGTCCTGGCGCTTGCCTATCTCCTGCTGCCGCTGGTCGGGATCGGGGTCGCGCTCCACGCGGTCAAGCTCCGGGGCGCCGTTCCCGTCTTTTGCGGCGTGTTTTTACTGCTTGCGCTTGCCTCGGAATTCCTTTAAACACCGACAGGGAAGAGGAGCCCGCACGGCTGGACGGGCGGCAGGCATGGCCCCGGGTCCGCAGGGGACCGCGCCGGGGCCCGGCGCCGGTCACGTGGGGCACGGCGCTCGAAGGATGGCAGTCGATATCGACAAGACAGGGGGCCTCGAGATCGGGCCGCTGAGGGAACGCGATCTCGAAGAGGTCATGCAGATCGAGCGGACCTCCTTTTCCGTCCCGTGGTCGATCGGCATGTTCAGGCAGGACCTGCACTTCCCTCTTGCCCGCTGCCTGGCGGCATGGTGCCCCGAGGCCGGGGAGAGGCGGCTGGCCGGCTACCTCATCTGCTGGTTCGTCGCGGACGAGGTGCACATCACGAACATCGCGGTCAGACGGGATCAGCGCCGGCGGGGGATCGCCGCCCGTCTCGTCGAGGAGGCGCTGGGCCTGGCCCGCGAGAGCCGGATGCAGACCTGCACCCTCGAGGTCCGGCGTTCCAACGAGGCGGCCAAGGGGCTTTATCGGAAGCTCGGTTTCGAGCCCCGGGGCATCCGGCCCCGCTACTACTCCGACAACAACGAGGACGCCGTGATCATGGGATTGGAGCTCTGAGCGGCAGCGCGGCAAACGCATCACGAAAAACGTGAAACTCATAACTCAAAACTCGTCATTCACCACTCAGGACTCCCCGGTCCGACCGGACCGAACGACCGGACAGACGATGTTTACCAGGGAAGACATGACGGCGACGATTCTGTCCAACGACGAGGCGGCCCCCGGCCATTGCCTCATGGCGCTGGCCGTGAGCCGCGTATTCCGGGATGCCCTGCCGGGGCAGTTCGTGATGCTTCGCCCGGCGGGCCGGGGGGCTCCCTTCCTCGGCCGGCCGCTCGGGATCTACAGCCTCGCCGATCACGGTGACGGGGCCCGGATCGAGATTCTCTACCGCGCTGCGGGCAAGGGGACGAGAGTCATCGCGACGCTCTGCGCGGGCGATCGCGTCGAGATCCTGGGCCCCCTCGGGAACCGGTTCGACGTTCTCCCCGGGATGGACACGGCCGTCCTCGTGGCGGGGGGGATCGGGATTGCGCCCCTCGTGTTTCTCGCCGAACAGTTGAGCCGCCGATCGACGGGGGTGCGGGTGGTGGTCTACCTCGGGGCCCGCGATGCGGCGACCCTGCTGGGCGTGGACCGCTTGAAGGCCTGCGGCGCCGAGATGCGACTGAGCACGGACGACGGAAGCGCAGGCTACCGGGGACCCGTGACGGACCTTTTCCGGAAGGAGCTGGGTTCTTTCGATCCGGCGCGGACGGGGGTCTTCGTGTGCGGCCCCGCGCCGATGCTCAAGCGCATGAGCGAGATCGTCGCCGATCACCCCGTTTCGTGCCAGGTGCTCATGGAGGAGCGCATGGCCTGCGGCATGGGGGCCTGCCTGGGGTGCACCATCGAGGTGCGAACCCCCGCGGGCGTGGAATACCGCCAGGTCTGCTCGGACGGCCCGGTGTTCGATCTCAGGCAGATCGTGTGGCGATGACGCCGGTGGCGTCGGGATAAAGGCCACAGGCTCCAGGCTGAAGGCTAGAGGCTGGAGGCAGTAAATGCCCGCCCGGGTTTTTGCCTGCAGCCTGTATCCTGTAGCCTGGGAATGTATGCAGGGAAGAAGGAAGAAAAGAAGAGGATTGCGTTGTCGAAGCCCCGCACTGAAGTTAAGATCGGCACCCTGGTCCTGAGGAACCCCGTCATGACCGCATCGGGGACCTTCGGGTACGGCGAGGAGTATTCCCCCTACGTCGATCTGAACCGTCTCGGGGCGGTGGTGGTCAAGGGCATCTCGCTGGAGCCCCGCAGGGGGAACCCGCCGCCGCGGATCATGGAGACGACGGGCGGGATGCTCAATGCCATCGGGCTTCAGAACGTCGGCGTCAAGGCCTTCATCGCCGACAAGCTGCCCTGGCTGCGGCAATTCGACACGAAGGTGATCGTGAACATCTTCGGCGAAACGGTGGACGAGTACGGCAGGGTGGCCGCCGCGCTGACCGGAGTGCCCGGGATCCACGCCCTGGAGGTCAACATCTCCTGCCCCAACGTGCAGAGGGGCGGCCACGTCTTCGGGTGCGACCCCGGGGTGTCCGGGGAGGTCACGCGGGTCGTCCGGTCGGCCACGGATCTTCCCGTCATCGTGAAGCTCTCGCCCAACGTGTCCGACGTCACGGAGATCGCCCGCGCCTGCGAGGACGCGGGGGCCGACGCGCTGTCGCTCATCAACACGCTCCTGGGCATGTCCGTCGACGTCGAGAAGCGCATCCCGCACCTTCGGAACGTCACCGGAGGCCTCTCGGGCCCCGTCGTCAAGCCCGTGGCTCTCCGCATGGTCTGGAACGCCGCGAGAGCCGTCTCCATCCCCGTCATCGGGATCGGGGGGATCATGGAGACCGACGATGCCCTGGAGTTTCTCATCGCCGGGGCCGGGGCCGTCCAGGTGGGGACGGCCAACTTCGTGAACCCGCGGGCCACCATGGACATCGTCGAGGGAATCGAGGCCTACCTCGTCCGGCACGGCATCGGGGATGTGAACGAGCTGATCGGGTCGTTGAGAACGGGCTAAAGGCTCTTCCTGCCGCCTGTAGCCTGTTTCCTGTGGCCTTGACGCCGAGCAGAGTTCAGATCACAACATGGAGAAAAGAGGATGGGCAAGCCGGAGCGGATCGTCGAAGGTGTCTGGCTGGTGGGCGGGCCGAACATTTCCCTGTCCGAGGACGCCACGGTCTTCGTCATCGACTTCTCCGGCGAACTCGTCATGATCGACGCGGGCGCCGGCCGAAGCGCCCGCACGCTGGTGCGGAACATCGAGGCGGCGGGCCTCGACCCGGCGAAGATCTCCACGCTGATCCTCACGCACTGCCACATCGATCACATCGGGGCGGCGCCCTACTTCCGCGAGGCCTTCGGCTGCAGGCTGGCCGCCCACGAACTGGACACCCGCGCCATCGAGGAAGGCGACCCGGTCATGACGGCCGCCAACTGGTACGAGACGGAGTTCCCCCCCACCCCGATCGACATCCGCATCCGGGGCGATCACGAGATCCTGAATTGCGGCGGCGAGGAGCTGCACGTGCTGCACACGCCCGGTCACACGCCGGGCTCCCTGTGCCTCTACCTTGACCGCGAGGGCAAGCGGGTGCTCTTCGGCCAGGACATCCACGGCCCGTTCCTGCCCGGCTTCGGGTCCGACGTGAGCCGGTGGCGCAAGTCCATGGAGAAGCTGCTCGCGCTCGACGCCGACATCCTCTGCGAAGGCCACTTCGGGATCTTCCGGACGAAGGAACAGGTGAGCAAGTACATCCGGAACTACCTCAGGCAATACGCATAGAAGGGACGAGCGCAAAGGCGAGAGCACAGGGTCCGGAGCCGCAGGACCCTCTTTGCCCCCTTCCCGCATCCATCACCCCCTCGGCCCTGCATCTTTGCAGATTCCGGCTTGCCCGCCCGCACCCGCTTTTCCCCCCGACTCTCCGGAGTCCCTCAAAAACGGTTCGGCGGATCGTCTCCTCGGGGCCCGTCGACCCCTTCCGAAAAAAAACCTTTTCAATACCTGTCGTTGGGTGTAGAAAAGGACCCGTTTGAGTGCAGAACAGGGGGAGCATCCATGAAATCCTACCGCAAGGAGCTGTGGTTCAACGTGCCGGCCCGGACGGCCTTCGTGAACATCACGCCCCAGGTCGAGTCCTGCCTTGCCGAGAGCGGCATCCGGGAGGGGCTCGTCCTCGTCAACGCCATGCACATCACGGCCTCGGTGTTCATCAACGACGACGAGCCGGGGCTGCACAGGGATTACGAGGAGTGGCTGGAGAAGCTGGCCCCGCATGAACCGGTCTCGCGCTACCGGCATAACCGGACGGGCGAGGACAACGGCGACGCCCACCTGAAGCGCCAGGTCATGGGCCGGGAGGTGGTCGTGGCCGTGACGGGGGGACGTCTGGATTTCGGCCCCTGGGAGCAGATCTTTTACGGGGAATTCGACGGCAGGCGAAAGAAGCGCGTGCTGGTCAAAATGATCGGAGAGTAGAGATGCGGGGCGGGGTCTCGTGATGCGCGGAGGCTGCTTGCTTCGCGATACCCGGGCCTCGATGTCCCGAGAGTGATGGTCCGCAGAGAAACAGGCAGGTCACGCTTCACTTCGAGTTCGTGTTCGTTCAGGAGGAGGTCGATGGAGAGGATTTTTTATCCGGTCGGTGTCGTCGTGCTCGGGGTTTCTGCCGCGCCCACCAACCTGGGGAGAAACATCGTCCTGAATCTCCAGCGGTTCGGCTTCAAGGGGGAAATCCACGCCGTGGGCAAGGGCGGCGGGGATGTCGGCGGCGTGCCGATCCGCCCGGCCGTCGAGGAGCTGCCCGGGGTGCCCGATCTGGCCGTCTTTCTCCTTCCGGCCCGGCACGTGCCGGAAGCCCTCGAGGCCTGCGGGCGCAAGGGCATCCGCCGCGCCATCATCGAGTCGGGCGGGTTCAGCGAATTCGCGGACCAGGGCCGCGACCTCGAGCGCGAGGTGCTGGACATTGCGCGGCGCTGGGGGATGCGCGTCGTGGGGCCCAACTGCATCAGCATCGTGAACCTGGAAAACGGTCTCGTCCTGCCCTTCGTTCCCCTGGAGGACCGGGAGGTGAAAAAGGGCAACATCTCGATCGTGGCCCAGAGCGGCGGCATCGCACTGGACTGCATGCGGCTGCTGTCCTACGAAAACCTCGGCGCGAGCAAGCTCATCAGCATGGGCAACAAGATCGACGTCAACGAGAACGACTTCCTCGAATTCCTGCTGGCCGACCCCGACACGCGGGTCATCGGCTTCTACCTGGAGAACGTGGCCGACGGCGGCAGGCTGATGCAGCTGGCACGATCGACGGAAAAGCCCCTCGTTGTCCTCAAGGCCAACACGAACCCCGTGAGCCATCACGCGGCGCGCTTCCACACGGCGGCCCTCGCCGGGGACGACGAGGTCGTCACGGCGGCCTTCCGCCAGGCCGGGATTCACCGGGTCCAGAACCTCTCCGAGATGATGACGTCTTTCAAGGTCTTCTCGCTGCCCGTCATCCGTGGGCCGCGGCTGGCCGTGCTCGGCCGCTCGGGCGGGCAGGCCGTTCTGCTGGCCGACGCGGTGCACCGCTACGGCTTCGAGCTCGCAGCGCTCTCCGACGATTTCTACAGCCACGTGCGGCAGCACATCCGGGCCGGGGTGATCCGCATGTCGAACCCTCTGGACATGGGCGACATCTTCGACATCGACGCCTACGCGGGCATCGTGGAGAAGGCCCTTGCCGAGGACGGCGTCGACGGGGTCGTCTTCAGCCACGCCTACGTGGCGAGCCTCGAGGTCGCGCCGTCGAAACGCCTGCTCGAGGCCTCGCTGTCGCTGTCCCATCGGTACGGCAAGCCCGTCATCCCCTGCATCATCCCCGACAAGCACACCTGGTTCTCCGTGAGGGAGGAAGCGGGCGCCTTCCTCTTCGAGGACGTGGACATGGCCATGAAGGCCCTCTCGCGGTCGCTGTGGCATCATCGGTTCCATTCCGCAGGGAAGGCGCAGGCGCCGAAGGCGGCAAGGCGCACCCGTGGGAAGGCCGCCCTGGCGAAGGGGTTCATGGGTCCCGACGAGGCCTTTGCCCTCCTGGGCTCCTACGGCGTTCCGCACGCGGATGCCGCCGTGGTCCTCACCGCCGACGAGGCCGCCAGGGCGGCGCGTCGCCTGCGGTACCCCGTCGCCCTCAAGACGGCCGATCCCGGCGTGCTGCACAAGACGGAGAGGGGCGGAGTGGCCCTGGGCATCCGGTCCGAGGCGGAGCTCCGGAAGGCCTTCAAGGCCATGAAGGCCGGTCGCTGCCTCATCCAGAAGATGGCCCCGGAGGGCACCGAGGTCATCATCGGGGCCCGCAGGGACAGCGAGTTCGGCCACGTGGTCCTCTTCGGCCTCGGCGGCATCTTCGTCGAGCTGCTCAAGGACACGGCCATGCGGGTCGCGCCGCTGACGGCGAAGGAAGCCGAGTCCATGGTGCGGGACATCCGGTCGGCAGGCGTTCTCAACGGGTTCAGGGGCAGGGGGCCCCTCGACGTGAAGGCCTTGGGGCGCTGCATCGCGGGTGTTTCCAAACTCCTGGCCGATCACCCCGAGATCGCCGGCATTGACATCAACCCGCTCATCCTTTACGGTAAGGCGCAGGGCTGCCTCGCCGTGGACGCGAAGATCGAGGTCTCCTGAAAAGGGGGTCGAGGGTCTCAGATCCGCCTGTCTTTTACGCCTTGCCGGACCTTGCAGGCGCGCCCGGGGCGCGCTTTTTGCAAATCCCGAAATTGATGGAGATTTGTGTGCGCCGGAACCTTCGCCAATCCGTCCTGCTGGGGATGCTGTGCGCCGCTGCGGCGGCCTGTGTGCAGAGCAGCGCCGACTTACGGCCCGAGGAGGCGCTGTCCCGGTATGTGTCCGCCTACCTGGAGGGACGCTACGAGGAGGCCTGGCAGTGCCTCAGCTCGGAAGACCGGGAGACGAAGAGCCTCGAGGCCTATATCGAGGAGAGGAAGGACTCGGGGACCTTCCTTGCCAGAAACCTGCACCGTCTCGTCGGCCACGACGTCCTGGACGTCATCCGGGTCGATGAGAACAGCGCCCGCGCGACCGTGGAGGTTCGGATCCCCGATTTCCGCGCCGTCGTCGGAGAGGTATCCGACGCCATGGAGACGGCCTCGTGGCCCGTCGGCGCCCTCGAGAACGTGTCCTTCGTGCGCCGCAACGTGGGGGCCTTCGAGCAGAAGTACCAGAGCCGGGGCATCCCGAAACGGACGCTCCGGGAGACCATTCTGATCGTCCGGGAAAACGGGCAGTGGAAGGTGCGGGCCGGCTGGGGCCGCGGGACGGACGGAAGGCCATGACGTGGGTCCGTGAAACCCTTCTCTTCGCGGCGGGCATCACCCTCTTTCTCTTCGGGATGATGCGCCTGAGCGAAGAGGTCCAGAGATACCTCAGCAACGTCCGGATCCGCCAATATTTCCGGCTGGCCGTCGAGAGACCCCTGTACGGCCTGGTCACGGGCATCGTCACGACGGTTCTCTTCCAGAGCAGCACGGCCACCTCCGTGCTCGTCGTCGGCATGGTGAGCGCCGGCCTCATGAGCTTCTACCGGTCCCTGGCGATCATCCTCGGGGCCGACGTGGGCACCACCGTCACCGTCCAGCTCGTCGTCTGGAAGGTCACCGAGATCTCCCCCTTGATCGTGTTCTGCGGGGGCATGCTCTGGTTCTTCGGGCAGCAGCGCTGGAAGAAGATCGGCGAGGGGGTCTTCTATTTCGGCCTCATCTTCTTCGGCCTCGAGCTCGTCTCCATCGCCACGGCGCCCTTCAAGGACAGCGCGGCCCTGCGCGAGGTGTTCCGATGGGCGGACAACCCCCTGCTGGGCCTGGCGATGGGCATCGTCGCGGCCTCGGTCATCCACTCCTCGGCCATCCCGATCACGATCCTCGTCATCCTGGCGCAAAACGGTGTCATCACCCTGTACCACGCCCTGCCGATCGTCTTCGGCGCCAACATCGGCACGGCGATCACGGCCCTGCTGGCCAGCCTCGTGGCCAACGTCAACGGCAAGCGCACCGCCCTGGCGCACTTCCTCTTCAAGCTCTTCGGCGCCGTGTTCTGCCTGCTGGCCTTCCCGCTGTTCATGCGGATCGTGGCGGTTCTCTCCCCCGACGTGGCCCAGCAGATCGCATACGGGCACCTGCTGTTCAACGTGTTCATCGTGGCGTTCTTCTTTTTCTTCCTGCAGCCCTTCTCCTATCTCGTGGAGAGGATCGTCCCCGGCAGGGTCGAGACGCTGCCCATCTGGCCCGAGTATCTCGACGACCGCTCCCTCCAGGACCCGGCTACGGCCCTCGAGCAGGTCCGCAAGGAGCTGCGCCGCCAGATGTACCTCGTCCAGCGGATGTGCGCGGCGAGCATGAACCTCATCCCCCATTTCGGCGAGGGTCGGGCGCGCGACATCCGCTATATCGAGCTGGTCGTGGACAACCTGAGACGGGAATTGAACCGATACCTGATGAAGATCTCCAGGGGCGGGCTGAGCGCGGAGCTTTCCCGGAAGCTCTTTGCCTATTCCGGGATTTCCGACGACATCGAGCGGATCGGCAACCACGCCGTCTACGTCGTGGATCTGGCCCGGGAGCGCCACCGGGGCAACATCGAATTCACGCGGTGGGCCTTCGCGGAGGTCGAGGAGATCGCCGATCTGATCAACCGAAACATGGCAGATGCCGTCTCCCTGCTGGACGGGGCCGACACCGAGCTGATCACGAGGATCTTCGCCCGGGAGGACCGCATCGACCGTCTCGTGCGGGAGGCCCGCAGGCGGCACCAGGAGCGCTACCTGTCCTGTATCTGCCAGCCCGAGGCCGGGCCCATCTACATCGAGATGCTCATCCGTCTCGAGCGCATGTCCGATCACTGCGAGAACATCGCGGAGTATGCACGGGACCTCAAATAAAGGGTCGAGGTGCGCGGACCGAGGGACAAAAGAAGTCCTCGAGCCTTGATCCTCGATCCCCGCTCCTAACGCAGCCTGACGCTGCTCGCCTGCGGGCCACGCAGGCCCTGCTCCTCGACGAACACCACGGCCGTTCCCACCTGCATGTCCTCGAACTGTTCGTCTCGGACGCTGTTGCGGTGGAAGTAGACGCTTCTTCCGTCCGCAGCGGTGATGAAGCCGTAGCCCGCCTCCCGGTAGAGCGACGCCACCCGCCCGCGAGGCGGCTCCTCGTGGCGCTTGACCTCCCCCCGTCTCCTGCGCGCATGGGCCTGGAGCCTCCGCAGGGCCGCTTCGAAGGCGAGGTGGATCGCCCGGTGGAGGTCCTCGTGGGCCTCGCGCCGGATGACGATGTCCTTGCCGGGCATGGCCAGGTCGATCCTGGCGTTGTAGACCGTGCCGGAGTTGCGGTTGCGGTGCGGGACCTCGATCAGCACCCGGCAGCTCATCATGTCGCGATGGAACTTGTCGAGTTTCTCGGATTTTTTCAGGATGAGCCGCTCGATGTCGCCGGGGATCTCGCAGTTGCGGGAGGTGATCTGGAGAGGGATGCATGCCATGGGGTTCCCTCCGGGTGAAGTGATTTCACGATAACACGGGGACCGGCGCGCGTCAAGAACGGCTCCGTCGGTGAAACGGCTCGGATGACGGTGCTCTACTAATTCTTGACATTCCCGGAACCCATCCGATAGAAGGAAGCATTGCGGCGGCGGTTTGACTGTTCGACCGCGCCCTTCGAGGCCGCCCCGCACCGGGATCCCGCGGACCGCCCGTCAGCCGCCGGCGTTGAAGTCGTCATCGTGCTGCAGACCCAAGAGGCTTGCGATGCCTGCAAAGCGACCCCATAAGCCGTCAGCCGGGAGAAAGAAGGCTGCCGGTGCGATCCCCGGCGCGAAGCCGCGACAACGCGTCAGCGGGCCGGCGGGTGCGAAGCGCGGTCCCGGGCGGCCCGCGTCCCCGCGCAACGGCGACGGGGTGTATGCGAGCCTCTTTCGGGACAGCCACACCGTCATGCTGATCATCGATCCCCGGGACGGCAGGATCGTGGACGCCAACCGGGCCGCCGTGCAATTCTACGGCTACACGGCCCGAAAGCTCAAGGCCATGCGGATCGGCGAGATCAACCTGCTCGACGAGGGGCCGCTCAACGGGGAGATGCAGCATGCCGCCGGGCGGAAGAAGCGGCATTTCCGGTTCCGGCACCGGCTCGCCGACGGCGAGATTCGCGACGTCGAGGTCGCCAGCGGCCCGATCCTCCTCGGGGGCAGAAAGCTCCTCTATTCCATCATCCGCGATGTGACGGAACGCAGGCGGGCCGATGAGGCCCTCCGCGACAGCCTCGAGACGGCAGGGGCCATGCTCAATGCCGTGACGGAGTCCTTCGCCCTCATCGACACGGAGGGGCTCGTGCTGGCGGCAAACGAGACCTTCGCCCGGAGGCTCGGCACGACGCCGGACGCCGCGATCGGGACGTCCGTCCACCGGTATCTGGGCAAGGACCTGGAGGATCACCGCAGGGAGCGCCTCGCGGAAGTGATCCGCTACGGGCACCCGATCCGCTTCACCGACGAGCGGGAAGGCCGCTGGCTGGAACACAGCATCTACCCCATCTTCGATTCCCGGGGCCGGGTCGGCCGGCTGGTCCTCTACGCGCAGGACATCACCGACCGGAGGCGCTCGGAAGAGGCCCTGAAGCAGAGCGAGGCGCTCCTGAGAAGCATCTTCCAGGCCGCCCCGATCGGGATCGGCATCGTCTACGACCGGGTGCTCGGCTGGACCAACGACCAGATGGCGGCCATGCTGGGCTACGCCGCGGAGGAACTGGCCGAGAAGAGCGCCCGCATATTGTACGACAGCGACGAGGAGTTCGAGCGTGTCGGACGCGAGAAATACGTCGAGATCCGGAAGGGCGGCACGGGCGTGATCGAGACCCGGTGGCGGCGCAGGGACGGCAGGATGCTGGATGTCCTGCTGAGCTCGAGGGCCATAGACCCCCGGAACCTCTCCGCAGGGGTCGTCTTCACGGCCCTGGACATCACGGACCGGAAGCGCAACGAGGAGGCTCTGCAGCGCTACCAGGACGAGCTCGAGCAGCGGGTGATGGAGCGCACCTCGGAACTGATGGCGGCCAACCAGGCCCTCATCCTGGAAATCGAGGACCGCACCCGGGCCGAAACGGCCCTGCGGGATTCCGAGCGACGTCTTTCGGACATCATTGCCTTTCTGCCGGACCCGACCTTCGTCATCGACCGCGACGGCCGGGTGATCGCTTGGAACCGATCCATGGAGCAGATGACGGGGGTCGCGGCGAAGGACATGCTCGGCAAGGGGAATTACGAATACGCCCTGCCGTTCTACGGGGAGCGAAGGCCGCTGCTCATCGACCAGGTCCATGCGCCCGACGAGTCCCTCGAGGCCCGTTACGCGAAAGTGCTGCGGTGCGGGGAGATGCTGTTCGGCGAAAGCTACATCACCGTGCGCGGCAAGCAGAGGATCTATCTTTCCGGCACTGCGGCGCCGCTCTACGACTCGCAGGGAAATCTCGTCGGCGCCATCGAATCCATCCGGGACATCACGGAGCGAAAGCGCGCCGAGGAGGAGCTGCGCTACCGAGACGCCATCCTCGAGGTCGCCAGCTTCGCGGCCGAGCGGTTCCTGAAGTCGCCTTCCTGGGAGACGGACATCCGGGAGGTCCTGGCCCGGCTGGGCACGGTCACCGGCGCGAGCCGCGTCTACCTCTTCGAGAACCGGTTGTCGGAAGAGGGGGTCCTTCTCACGAGCCAGCGCTACGAGTGGGTTGCGGACGGCATTGCCCCTCAGATCGGCAATCCCGCGCTCCAGGATTTTGCCATGGAGAGGGAGGGCTTCGGCCGCTGGGTCGAAACGATGCGGCAGGGCGGCCACCTCTTCGGCCCCGTCCGGGAATTCCCCGAAAGCGAGCGCGGGCTTCTGGAATCCCAGGATATCCTTTCCCTCGCCGTCGTGCCGTTGTATCTGGGCGACCGGTGGTGGGGCTTCATCGGGTTCGATGACTGCGCCGAGGAGAGGCAGTGGACCGACGTGGAGATCGAGGCCCTGAGCGTCGTGGCCAGCACGCTGAGCGCGGCCCTGTCGCGGAAGCACGCGGAGACGAGGCTGATGCAGACCTCCGAGCGGCTCTCCGTCGTCCTGGAGTCGCTGCCGATCGTGACCTTCACCTCCTCGGGCGGGACGGCGGAGGAGATCACCTACATCAGCGGGACCGTGGAGGAGCTCACGGGCTTCCGGCCAACGGAGTTTCTGGCAGATGCGGGCTTCTTCCTGGAGCATGTCCACCCCGACGACCGGCACGCCGTGCGTGTCTGCCACCAGGCCATCGGCGCGAAGGGGATGTGCCGATGCGAGTTCCGGTTCCGAACCGCCGACGGTTCATACCGATGGTTCTCCGAGTTCTGCCGCCTCGTCCGCGGCCCCGGGGGCTCGGTGGGCCACATCGTGGGGATGTGGCAGGACGTGACGGAGGAAAAGCGGATTCTCCAGGAGTCCAACACCCGCCTGCAGCAGGTGATCCAGGCGCACAAGCTGGCCTCCCTGGGGGAGATCGTGGCGGGGGTCGTCCACGAGATCAACAACCCCAACAGCTTCATCGCCTACAACATCCCGCTTCTGGAGGAGATCTGGAAGCTCTGCGAGCCGGTCCTGGCCGAGCATGCCGCCGCCAACCCCGGGTGGGGAAGTCGCGGCGTGCGTTACGAGGAGCTGCGCAACGACATGGCCGAGATCATCCATGCCTTCCGGATCGGCTCGGACCGGATCAACCGGGTCGTGTCGAACCTGAAGGATTTCGCCCGCATCGACGAGGGGTACCGGGCAAGGCCCCTCTCGGTGAACGACGTGGTGGAAAACACGCTCATGATCGTGGGCGGGCAGATCCGTCGCTCCGTCTCCAAGCTGGACCTGGACCTGGGCGCAGGCCTGCCGCAGGTCCACGGCCACTTCCAGAAGCTCGAGCAGGTGCTGGCCAACCTGCTCGTGAACGCGCATCAGTCGATCCCGGACAAGGAAAAGGGGCGTATCCGCATCGTGACGCGCCACATCCGGCGGCTCGGGGCCGTGATCGTGTCCGTCGAGGACAACGGCCGCGGCATGACGCGGTCCGTCCTCGACCGGCTCTTCGAGCCCTTTTTCACGACGCGCCGGGACACGGGCGGCACCGGCCTGGGGCTCTCCGTCTCCTACGGCCTCATCCGGGAGCACCAGGGGGTGATCGGCGTCCTTTCCCGCCCGGGCATCGGGAGCCGCTTCACCGTGTTTCTGCCCCTCAGGCAGGACGTCCCGCTGAACCTGCGGCCGCTGATTCTGCCCCTCGGGAGCGATGCCGGGAAGGTGGAGGAACTCCAGATGCAGATCAGCGGCATCGACGAAGAATTCCCCGATGGGTCCGGTCGAGGCGGACCGTCGGCGGACCGACTGACGGAATACCTGGAACAGCACCCGGAGGTGGACGTCGCCCTGCTGTTCCACCCCGCGACGGGAGGCGATCCGGCGGCGTATTTGAACGTCCTGCGCGAAAGGCACCCGCTCATCACCACGATCGCGTGGGGAGGCGAAGAGAAGGACTTCATGGGGCCGGGCGGGGAGAAGCCCGATATCCACCTTGAGGGCCCGCCCGACATCGGGAAACTCAAGGAGGCCCTCGACGGGCTGACGCGGCAGAGATTCTAGGGCAGAGCGCAGAGGGGAAAACGGTCTGTTCCCTCTCCCATCGCCCCGTGTGGCCTGAAAGCCGGGGAAACGAAAAGAACCAAAGAAACGAAACGGACGGGTGCGGTATGAAGATCCTGGTCGTCGACGACGAGGCCGTGACCCTGTCGTCCATGAAGAGGCTCCTGCGCTGGCAGGGCATCAGGGACGTGGAGACCTGCGACAGCGGCAAGGAGGCCATCCGGCGGATCAAGGAGGGCGATTACGATCTCGTGCTGCTGGACCTCCTGATGCCGGAGGTCGACGGCATCCAGGTACTCGAGGCCGCCAAGCCCTTCAAGCCCGGCACGGAGTTCATCATCATCACGGCCGTCGATGTCGTTGCGCAGGCCGTGAAGGCGATACGCCTCGGCGCGTACGATTATCTCGTCAAACCCGTGGACAACGAGCACCTCATGAGGGTCCTCGAGCGGGCCTACGAGCGCAAGGGGCTCCTGGCGGGGATGAACCTCGCCCGGCAGGCCCGCGATACCCGCCAGCCCGACGGCTTCGCGGCGATTGTGACCGCATCCCCGCAGATCCGGGCGCTGCTCTCCTACGCCCAGATCATGGCCAAGGGGGGAAACCCCATCCTGATCACGGGGGAGTCGGGGACGGGCAAGGAGCTCCTGGCGCGGGGAATCCACCTCGAGGGTCCCTCGCCGTCGGGGCCCTTCGTGGCCGTCAACATCTCCTCCATCCCGGAGACGCTTTTCGAAAGCCAGTTTTTCGGGCACATCAAGGGGGCCTTCACGGGGGCCCTGAGGGATTACGAGGGATTCTTCGAGCAGGCCGACGGGGGCACGCTCTTCCTCGACGAGATCGGGGAATTCCCGCAGCAGATGCAGTCGAAACTCCTGCGCGTGCTGGAGGAGAAGACTTTCACGCGCTTGGGCGAGACGAAGCCCATCCGGGTCGACGTGAGGATCATCTCTGCGACCAACAAGGATCTCGACAAGGCCTGCCAGGAAGGGAAGTTCAGGCTCGATCTCATGTACCGCCTGCGCTCGGCCCAGATCCACCTTCCGCCGCTGAGGGAGCGCAAGGATGACATCCCCGTGCTGGCACACCATTTCCTCAAGCTGGCGGCAGAGAAACACGCCAAGCCGCTGCACGGGTTCAGCCCCGAGGCGATGGACATCCTGATGCGCCGAGATTACCCCGGCAACGTGCGGGAACTGGCGCAGGTCGTCGAGAACGCGGTCCTGCTGGCCGACACGGCCACCGTCATGCCGCGGCACCTGGGGGAGGAGATCGCCGCCCCGCCCCTGTATGCCCGCAGCCTCTGCAGTCTCAAGGAGAACTACGAGACCCACGTCCTGTACGTGCTCCATCACACCCGGGGCGACCGCAAGCAGGCGGCCCAGATCCTGGGGATCACGGTCAGGCAGCTCCAGAGAAAGCTCGTGGAGATGCGCCGGAACCCCCGCTGGAAAATGCTCCTGGGCGACCTTTAGGTCACGAAAGGGGACATAAAGGTCACTTCGAAATACCATCATTGATTTCAATGGTTTATGGCGTAGCGGGGAGACTGCTGACCTCCCGCTTTCCGCAAAATGGTATGTTTTGATACCCGGCTTCCCGCCCACCGGCTGACCGCCCCCGGCGATTTGATCTTTTCCCACGAGCACTTGACAATCTTTTCACCCCCGCGGTTTCGTGGCATCGCACTTGCTAAATCAGAGTACGGAATTCAGAAAATGATTCCGCATTCCGATCTGTTCGTGGTTCCGGCACGGCCCACGACGCGGGTCGGCCGGTTCGATCAACGAAGCAGCCCCGTGAGGCTTCAGCCGCGCGGGTCCTGGATGGAAGGAGCCAAGAGATGAAATTGCTGGCGGCAACCGGCGGGCGGAGGGAGATCAGGCCGGGCAGGCAGACCGACATGGAGTCCAATATCGTTGATACCATGCGCCGATATTTCCAGAGCGACGGGGGAAAATCGAAGAGGGACCTGGAGTTCGCGATCCTCAACTCCGTGAAACGTTACTTCGAGGGCAAGCCTCTGGGAAAAGTCAGGTAGCCCGAAGAGGCAAAACGGGCGTTTCACCCGGACGGAATCATGATTCTCCTCAATTTCCTCGCAATGTCTATTCTGGATGCTCTCGACCGGATCGAGGCCTGGAGCGAATCCGCGATCCTGGACAATGAGGACAGCCCAACGATCACGGCCCTGGGCCTGCTTCTGGCGCTGCTGTTCGGGGTGTGGCGTCGTTATGCCCTTTGCCTGTTCCGGATCGGTGGAAATGCCCACGAGCCGCGGCAGGCGGGTTGTGCGGGGCGCAGGGGCCCGTGCGGCGACCGAAGGGATACCGCGGAGTACCGCTTCGACACCCAGGGCCGCCTGGTCGATATCCCCCAGGGGGCCGAGAGACTGCTGGGGTCGGACCGCGAGTCCGTCATCGGGACCCTGTTCAGCCGCTTCCTGCTGGAAAAGGACGTGCCCCCCGTGATCGAGGCATTCATCCGCGTTCTGCGCGGAGAGAGCGTTGCCGGTCTCAGGGTCCTCCTGCGAAGGGCCGACGGCTTCCTGGTGCCGGCCCGAATGGACCTGCACCCCGTCGTCCGGGCCGGGGCGATCGAGCAGGTGCGCGGCGTGCTCAGGACCCAGCCCGGGCGAACCTCGCCTGTGCGAAGGGACGCCGTCCGACAGGGCTCGTGCGTCTACGTCTTCCGCAAGGGGGCGATGCTGTACGTCAATCCCCGCTTCGCGGAGAACTGCGGTTACGGCCGGGACGAGCTTTCGTCCCTTGACCCGATGCAGATCATCCACCCCGCCGACCGGTCCCGGGTCCGCCGGAACAACATCGGCCTGTTGAAGGGAGAGCCGGGTTCCTCCTGCGATTTCCGGATCGTCACGAGAGATGGGCGCGTGCGTTGGGTCCGCACCAGGGTCCGACCCGTGACGTACCGGGGGGAGAAGGCCCTCCTCGGAACCCTTGTCTTCATGCCCGCCAGGGAACAGCCCTCGCAGAGCCGCGGGGGGGCCGGCGAGCACAGGGCTGCATCCGCCCGCTGCGGCTTTTCCGCATCGGCTTGAGACCGGATCGGTCCGTTCACCCTGCCTCACCCGGATTGTCAGCCGCCCGCAGCATGACCGAAGGCCGAGCGGAACAATCTGCATCCGACCCTTTTCTGACGGCGCGCAACAAGCCCCGGCGCCTCGAGGGGCCGCAGGGTCAGGACAGAAGGGTGCAGGGACGTCATGAGGAATCGCATGAACAACATCACGCCCAGGGAGGCCGTGCTCTGGCGTCCCCGGGGCGATGAAGGCGGCGTCGAATGCTACCTCTGCAATCATCACTGCAGGGTTGCGGTCGGGGGGTACGGCGTCTGCGGCATGCGCGAGAATCGGGACGGGAAGCTCTGGACCCATGCCTACGGTGAGCTGATCGCCGCCCACGTGGACCCCATCGAGAAAAAACCTCTGTACCATTTCCTGCCCGGTACCGCCTCGTTTTCCGTCGCCGTCATGGGCTGCAACTTCAAATGTTCTTTCTGCCAGAACTGGCGGATCTCTCAGATCTCGGTCCGCGACGGTTCGGCGGCCGAGGGGTTCCGGATGCGGCCGAAGGATGTCGTGGAGACCGCCCTCGCGCAGCACTGCCGGAGCATCTCCTACACCTACACGGAGCCGACGATCTTTTTCGAGTATGCCTACGACATCTCCCGCCTGGCCCGGCTCGAGGGGCTGGCCAACGTCTTCGTCACGAACGGCTTCATGACCACGGAGGCCCTCGAGGTCATCGCCCCTTTCCTGGATGCCGCAAACGTGGACCTGAAATCCTTCCGGGAGGATTTCTACAGGAAGGTCTGCAAGGGCCGGCTCATGCCCGTACTGGAGTCCATCCGCTTCATGAAGAAGCTGGGCATCTGGATCGAGATCACCACCCTGGTCATCGCCGGCTCCAACGACAGCGAGGAGGAGCTTTCGGACATCGCCCGTTTCATCGCCGAGGTGGACCGGGACATCCCTTGGCACATCAGCCGCTTTCACCCCGATTACCGGATGATGGGCGTCGGCGCGACCCCCCTCGAGACGCTGCGGAGCGCCGTTGCGATCGGCAGGAAGACCGGGCTCCGTTACATCTACCTCGGAAACGTGGTGGGAGAGGCGGCCGAAACCCTCTGCCCCGGCTGCTCGAGCCCCGTGATCCGGCGCCGGGGCTTCTGGCTGGAGCGAAATGATCTGCGCGACGGACAGTGCCCGCGCTGCGGCACCCGCATCGCCGGGGTCTTCCAAGAGCGGCGTGCTCAGCCGGCACCGGGGGGACAACGGGCACAGGTGTCGGGGAACCGGTAAAACCTTCCCTGTCCTCGTATGTTCTGTCGCCTGACACCTGCCGGATTCTCCATGGCCTCTCTCCGCCATACCGTTCCGATAAGACGAGGGCCTGTCGATTCCACTTTCTTCCAGAATCCGGCGAGAGACCCTGTCGCCGCGTGTCAAACGCGGCGATCTTGCCGTCTCCATGCGATTGCCGTGCCCCTGCAGGCGCTCCCGAGAAACCGCTGTCTCGCATCCCCTCCCTCGACGGGTGGGGATGCCTCACCCCTGACCTCTGCGAGGTCAGATGCTCGCAACGACCCGTTCAAGCGGCGTCGCTGCTTCTTATCGCTGGATTCGGGGATCAGACACAGTCTCTACAAGGGGATCCTGCGGGATTTTTCTTGCTTTTGGAAGCCCGGAATGCTATCAGAAAACCTGCATTTTACCCCGTCCATCGGTCAGCGGCAACCAACCAATCGATTCCAAAAGCGGCAGCGTCAGGACCCGGGCAACCTCCAGCGTTTCTTTCTTTGGACTTTTCCAGGGTTGGCACATGACGGCGGATCACGCCTCCTTGGCGCCATCTGCGCGGGGCAGACCTGTACCGGTTTGCAGTGCCTTGGGGCGAGCCGCGACCCCCTTTCGAACTTTCGGAACACCCGTGGTGCTGATCGTGCCGGGTGGCCCTTCGGGAGTGATCCCCTGCGCCCAATGCCTGAACGGGGCGCGTCCCACAGGCCCCGCCTTGCAGGCCGGTTTGGGGCGCACAATCATGCTTGGTACCTTCCTTGCCGCAAAGCCCCGCCCCTGCGGGCGGGGAGCTTCACTTGACGGTGTGCCCGGAAGAGACGAAATTCAGCGCAAGAAGTGTCCGGACATCAACGATAACCTGAAAGCGGGTGAACCCGGGGCCACAGAGTGGAACGTGCCCCAATCCAGGTCCTCGACGGGAATGATCCGAGTCCTGCATTCAATCGTTGCGGTCTTCAAAGGAGGGACGGTTATGACTGTTTTCAGGAATTACGCCGAGACCAAGAACAGGAGGCCCGGCCCGCTCAATGGGATTCGGGTCCTCGAAGTCTGCACGCTGCTCTTCGGGCCCGCGGGTCCGTCGTTCCTGGCCGAGCTGGGCGCCGAGGTCATCAAGATCGAGCTGCCCCCCGTGGGGGACGTGACCCGCTCGCTCAACCCCTTCGGCTGGTTCTACAAGGAGCAGGGGCCCATGTTCATCCACATCAACCCTGACAAGTACTACATGGCCCTGGACCTGCACATCGACATGGCCCAGCAGATCTTCAAGGAGCTCTGCGCCAAGTCCGACGTGGTCGAGTTCAACCTCAGGCCCGCCGTCACCAACCGCTGGAACATCGGCTACGAGGAGATCAAGAAAGTCAACCCCGGCATCATCTACATCGAGAAGAACGGATTCGGCCAGTGGGGCCGCTACGCCGAGGAGGACCGGCCTTCCAACGACGGGGCCGCCCAGGCCCTGTCGGGCTACGCCTGGCTGTCGAGCTTCGCCGGCCAGCCGCCCCTGAAGCAGAGCATCTGGATCTGCGACGTCTTTGGGGCCATGATGGGCGAGGTGGCCGTGCTCTCCGCCCTGCATTACCGCAGGCGCACGGGCAAGGGCCAGTACATCGAAATGTCCCAGAGCGAGAACATCATGCGGGCCATGACCTGGGTGTGGCCCTACCAGCAGGTGACGCAGAAGCACGCCGAGCCCTCGGGCAACCGGGACCAGTGCATCTGCCCCGCCGACACCTTCTACTGCAAGGACGGGCAGTTCGTGGCCCTCGCCGCACCGGCGCCCGACGAGTTCAAGGGCCTCTGCGCGGCCATGGGCAAGCCCGAGCTGGCCGCCGACCCGCGCTTCAAGGACCACGAGACTCGCCTCAAGGACGAAAACGCCCTGGCCATCCTCAAGATCATCGCCGACTGGGCCGCCGGCAGGACGGCCGACGAGGTCGAGCGGCTAGGGGTCAAGCACGGCTTTGCGGCCTCCCGGGTCTTCTCGGCCAAGGACGAGTGCGAGGACCCGCACCGCCGGGCCCGGGGCGCCGTCAAGGAGATCGACGACCCGATGTACGGGCAGTACATCGACCACGAGATCCCCATCAACATGTCCAAGACTCCGCCCAAGCACCGCTGGTCGGTCCGGCCCGTCGGGTTCGACAACGACTACATCATGACGAGGATCCTCGGCCGCAGCGAGCAGCAGCTCAAGGAGCTCTACGGCCACGGGGTGCTCGGGAAGTGGAAGGACCAGCAGGGCCGCAGGCCGCCGTCCGACTGGGACGGCCAGTCCGGCGCCATCTTGAGGAGGTGATCAGCCATGGCAGACTACAAGAGAGCGAAATGGGCGGCCTGGGCGGACCACATCCGCTCCCTGGACGACCCTGCAAAGAGTTTCGAGAAGCCCGAGGCCCTTGATGACCTCGTCGTGATCGACCTGAGCTCCCGCAGTATGGCGGGCTGCTTCTGCTCGTCGCTTTTGGCCGAGCTGGGCGCCGAGACGATCCGCATCGAGCCACCGGGCGGCGACCTGATCCGGACCTACTCCCCCGGCGGCATCATGGTGAAGGACACGGGGCTCGCCTACCTGCAGGAGGGGCGCAACAAGCACCACGTCACCCTGAACATGGAGAGCGCCGAAGGCCGCGAGATCTTCAAGTCCCTCGTCGGGGGCGCCGATGTCCTCATCGAGACCTACCCCGCCGGGACGATGGACAACTGGGGGCTGGGCTACGCGGAACTCGAGAAGCTCAACCCGCGCCTCATCATGTGCTCCATCACGGGCTACGGCCAGTTCGGGCCCGACAGCGAGCGCAAGCTCTACGACTACGACAACGTCTCCCAGGCCCGCTCCGGGATCCAGTACTGCACGGGCGAGGTGCTGCCCGAGGGCAAGACCGTGAAGGACATGCCCTGGGCCGTTCCCACCAAGGCGGGGCCCCACATCGCCTGGGCCGTGTCGGGAACCTTCGGCGCCATGGGGATCCTATCGGCCCTCTACCACCGCGGCAAGACCGGTGAGGGTCAGGCCATCGACGTCTGCACGCCCGAGGCCTACAGCCGCCTCGCGGACTACCAGCTCATGTGGTACGCCCACGCCGGCGTGATCGCCGAGCGCTTCGGCAGCCTCGACACGGCGCTGTGGCTCTACGGGTTCTTCCCCACCAAGGACGGCGGTGTCTTCCTGGGCGGCCTGCGGCTCGAGATGTGGAAGGCCTTCGTCGACATCATCGGCAAGTACGACGAGTGGAAGGCCGGGGAGTGGACGACCCTGGCGCCCTTCATGAAGAAGGACTGGCAGCTCAAGTACCAGTCCATGATCGACCCGGAGACGAGAAAGTACACGAGCGAGGAGCTGACCCAGAAGTCCGTCGAGTACGCCAAGAGCGGGCGCCTGGCCCCGATCACGCCGGTGGTGGCCGAGATCGTCTCTCCCTGGAAGGCCATGCACGACGAGAACTGGCAGGACCGAGGGATCTTCACCCCGGTCCAGGACCCCGTCTACGGCTCCGTCCTGTGCGCGCAGTCCCAGTGGAAGGCCACGGAGACGCCCCCGCGGACGAAGTGGGCCTGCCGGCCCGTCGGCTACGACAACGGCCACGTCTACCTGAAGTACCTCGGCTACGGGCCCGCGAAGCTCAAGGAGCTCGAGGGCAAGGGGATCATCTGAAGAAGTGGCGGAAGCGAAGGAAGTTGGAGAAGTGAAGATATAAGAACAGTCATTGCGAGCAACAGACCCCGACTTCGCTCGGGGTTATCGATGGAAGAAACAGCGCCGATCCGTCATTGCGAGGAGGGCGTGAGCCCGACGCGGCAATCCCTTGAATTCATTGAGATTGCTTCGCTTCGCTCGCAATGACGAAATAGACGAACCAACGAAACAAGGGGTGAACACATCGGGGGTACGGGCCACCGGGGCCATGGGGGTCTGATCGAAAAAAGGGTCGCCCCGGCCCCGTGCCCCTTGAAAACTCATAACTCGTAACTCAAAACTCACAACTGTGTAACCTAATTCCTGGGAGGGAGGTACAGTTTCATGTCTCTAGGCATTCCCCTGACGGACGCGGAAAAGGCAAAGTTCAACACCCTCGACAAGGACACCGTCGAGTACTTGATGATCCGCTACAACAGGGTCAACCGCTGGGTCATCGCCGACATGATCCGCCGCAGCGCCTACCACTTCCCCGACAAGACGGCCATGATCTTCGCCGACCGGAAGATGACCTACGCCGAGATGGAGGGGGAATGCAACCGCGTGGCCAACGCGCTCATCGACCTCGGGGTCAAGAAGTACGACCGCGTGGCGATCCTGGCGCACAACACGATCGACCACGTGCTGACCTGGTTCGGCTGCTGCAAGGCGGGCGCCGTGTACCTGGCCATCAATTACCTGCTGCGGGGCAAGGACATCGCCTACTGCATCAACCACTCCGAGAGCAGGCTCTTCATCGTGGAGGACGCGCTCTACGATCTCGTGAAGGACGTCCTCGACGAGATGCCCACCGTGAAGACCTGGATCTGGTCCCGCCAGGGCGCGGGCAAGCCGCCCGTGAGCGAGAAGTTCAAGGACTTCGAGCCCTGGTACCGGGCCTACCCCGCGACGGAGCCCGACACGATCCTGCGCATCGAGGACCCCGTGCAGATGACCTACACGAGCGGCACCGAGTCGCTCCCGAAGGGGGTCATCATCTCCAACCAGGCCCTCATGGCCCAGTACATGGGCTGTATCGTCGACGGACAGTACGACGAGGACGACGTGCAGGTCAACGCGCTGCCCATCTACCACTGCGCCCAGCGCGATGTCTTCATGAACCCCGTCTTCTGGGTGGGGGGCACGAACATCCTCATCGCGCCCGACATCGGCCAGATCCTGAAGAACATCGCCGACTACAAGGCGACCATGTTCTTCGCGCCGCCCACGGTCTGGATCGGGCTGCTGCGGCACCCGGATTTCGGCAAGTACGACCTCAAGAGCCTCAAGAAGTGCTACTACGGGGCCTCCATCATGCCCGTGGAGATCCTCAAGGAGATCATGGAGAAGTTCCCGGGCTCGGGGATCTGGAACTACTACGGCCAGACGGAGCTGGCGCCCTATCACACGGTGCTCAAGGCCAAGGACGCCATGCGCAAGCTGGGATCGGCCGGCATGGGCGGCCTCAACATGGAGACGAGGCTCGAGGACGACAGCTTCAACCCCATCACGCAGCCCGGCGTGCCGGGCGAGATCTGCGGCAAGGGGCCCCACGCCCTCATGATGTACTTCAAGGACCCCGAGAAGACCGAGGAGGCCATGAAGGGCGGCTGGTTCCACTCGGGCGACGTGGGCATCATGGACGAGGACCGCTACATCACGGTGGCGGACCGCAAGAAGGACATGATCAAGACGGGCGGCGAGAACGTGCCCACCCGAGAGGTGGAGGAGGCCATCTACAAGGACCCGCGCGTCCAGGAGGTGGCCGTCATCGGGGTGCCGCACCCGAAGTGGGTCGAGGCCGTCACGGCCGTCATCGTGCCCAAGGCGGGGCAGACGATCACCGAGAAGGAGATCATCGAGCTGTGCCGCAAGGAGCTGGCGGGCTTCAAGGTCCCGAAAGGCATCGTCTTCGTGCAGGCCCTGCCCAAGACCCCGACGGGCAAGATCCTCAAGCGCGACATGCGCGTGACGTACAAGGACATGTTTGAGAAAGAAAAGGCGTAAGGCAGAAGGCAGAAGGCAGAAGGCAGAAGGCAGAAGGCAGAAGGCAGAAGGCAGATTCCCCTGTCACCCCCCTTTTTCAGGGGGCTGTGTCGCAATATTGAAAAACGCCGAAATCATGTCATTCCCGCGGAAGCGGGAATCCAGAAGTCATTGAAAAGACTGGATTCCGCATCGCGCTGCGCCTGTGCGGAATGACAACATCGGAAGTGCGACACCGTCTCCAAAGGGGGGAAGGGGGGATTTCGACCCGACCGACGAAAAGAGCGAACAAACGCATACGTGAACGTCCTCCTGGTCAATCCCCCCTTCGGGGGCCGCACGGATCTGCCCCCGCTGGGGCTGCTGAGCCTGGCCGGGGCCCTGTTACGGGAAGGCGTGCCGGTCGAGATCCTCGATCTCGACCTGCGCGCACCGGCGGACCCGGCGGCCAGGCTCGACGAGGCCCTCGAGCGCCTGCAGCCGGCCGTCGTGGGCGTCACGGCCATGTCGGACAGCTTTTTTGCGGCGCTTGCAGTCTGTGCCGGGGTGAGATCACGGATGCCCCGATCCCTGACGGTTCTCGGCGGTATCCATGCCACGATCCTCCACGACCGGATCCTGCAGGAGCACGGGGAGGTCGACATCGTCGTGCGGGGGGAGGGTGAGACCGCGCTCTGCGAGATCCTGCGCGAGAGGGCGGCGGGGCGCACGCTCGACGGTGTCGCGGGCGTGTCGTTCAGGCAGGACGGGAAGGTCGTCTGCAACGGCCCCAGGGAGCCGGGGAACCTGGATGACGTCCCGGACCCGGCGCATCACCTGATCGACGGGGGCCGTTACTGGGCTCGTGTGATCGCCTCGAGCCGGGGCTGCCCGCGCCGGTGCACATTCTGCTCGATCCGCAGCCTCTACGGGGGGACCGTCCGCTACCGGCACCCCGAGAGGGTGATCGAAGAAATCCGCGGCCTCGGCTCGGCGGGGGCGCGCAGGATCTTTTTCTCCGACGACAACTTCACCGCAGACCCCCGACGGGTCTCCGCCCTGTGCCGCCGGATCGTCGGGGAGGGGTTTCACCGGCGCATCCGCTTCTTTGCCGAGGGGCGCATCGACGACATCTGCGACAACCCCATGCTGCCCGGCATCCTGGCCGATGCCGGGTTCGGGGCCCTGTACCTCGGGGCGGAATCGGGGTCGCAGGACATACTGGATTACTACCGCAAGGGGATCACGCCCTCGGACGTCGAGCGATGCGTTTCGCTCTGCGTGGAGCAGAACCTGACGCCCGTGGTCAGCTTCATCCTCTACGGGCCCCGGGACACGGCGGCGACCATGCGGGAGACCCTTGCGCTGGCGAGGCGCATCTTCGAAAACGGCGCCGAGATCGCCTACACGGAGATGCTGATTCCCTATCCCGGGACGCCGATCCAGGCCCGATTGCAGCAGGAGGGGAAATTCAGGCAAAAGGGCGGCGCCTACTATTTCGAATCCTACTGCGGACTTGTCACGGATGAGGTTCTCGGCCTGTTCTCCCTGGCGCGCCGGACGGCGGCGCTTCTGTACCGCAACGAGCCCTTCGCGCAGGACAGGAGGGTCTACCGGGAATTCGGTTTCCTGGACGAACTGCTCGCGGGAAAGGTCCCCGAGGGCCTCGTCGAATTCCTTGCGGGGTTGGTCGAAGGGTCTCCGGGAAGACGGGAGGCCGAGCGGCTTCACAGCGAGATTCTGCGCCTGATCGGTCCGGATGGGCAGACTCGACCGGGGGGCCTCACGACTGTCCCAGAACCAAAGACTCAAAATTCGTAACTCTAGATTAGATTGTCGCACCTGATGGACTCGGACAGACTGAGACAGATCTGGACAGACCGAAGGGAGGCACCATGATTCGGGAATACTTGATCGACGGGACGCCCATCGCCTGCTGGGTGAACGACGGCGGGTTCGCCGAGGGACGCAAGGGCATCGTCTTCGTGCCCGGTTCGGGCGGCGACCACACCCTGTGGGAGAACCAGTACAGGGCCCTGCAGGGCGAGTTCAATGTGGCCGCCGTCAACCTGCCGGGACACGGGCTCTCCGGCGGAGCGGGCGAGCGCGACGTCATGCGCTACGTGACATGGGTGAAGAAGACGATCGGCGCTCTGGGACTCAGGGGACCGGTCCTGGTGGGGCATTCCCTGGGGGCGGCGATCAGCCTGAACTTCGCCATCCATGAAGGGGCGATGCTCTCGGCGATCGTCCCCGTCGGGGGCGGCGTGAAGATGCCCGTCAATCCCGCGATCCTCGAGAAGATCCGCAGCGATCTGCCCGCCGTGATTGCGATGGTGGTGAAATTTGCCGTCTCCAAGCCGAACCGCGATCTCGTGGGCACCTGGCTGCAGGAAGGGCTCGAAAAGGGGAATCCCGATATCCTGTACGGCGACCTCTTTGCCTGCGACAGGATGGACATCACGTCGGAGGTCGCGAAGATCGCGATCCCGACCCTCGTCGTCTGCGGGGACGACGACAAGATGACGCCGCCGGATCTCTCACGGTTCATCGCCGGCGCCGTGCCCGGGGCGAAGCTGGCCCTCATCGAGGGAGCCGGCCACTACGTGATGAGGGAGAAACCCGAGGCGTTCAACCGCGTCCTGGCGGAATTCGTGCGGGGATTGCCGTAGGTGAGCAAGGTAACAGGTAACAGGTAACAGGTAACAGGTAACAGGTTTCCAGTTACCAAAGACGTTTACCTGCTACCTGTCACCTGCCACCTGTGAGCGTCGATGGGAGGAGAGCAGATACAAAGTATAAAGCATGGCGGAGGTAATAATGGACTTCCAGAGTATTCTTTTCGAGCGCAAGGACGGGGTGGCCACGATCCGGCTCAACCGGCCGAAGAACTTCAACGCCATCGATTTCGGCCTGGGGAACGACCTGGCGCGGGCCCTGGAGATCTGCCACGACGACGACGGCATCCGGGTCGTCGCCCTCACAGGGGAGGGGAAGGCCTTCTGCTCGGGCGGCGATCTGCGGCTGT
>JAGPKU010000016.1 GCA_018053845.1 Syntrophobacterales bacterium | reverse complement strand
GCCCATGGGTCAACTGGACAAAAAATCGATGCTCTGCCCCGGCTGCCGGAGGCTGATCAGCTCCGACGAGACCTCGTGCCCCTTCTGCGGGCTCGCGAACCCCGGATCCCCGATCCGGCAGGGACTGTCCCGCTTCTCGCTGCGAGACAGCGACAGCATCATCCAGTTCATCATCTACGCCAACGCGGCCATCTTCATCCTGGCGCTCGTTATGAACCCTTCGGAGATGGGGATGTCGCTCAACCCCTTCACGCTGCTCTCGCCGTCGAGCACGAGCCTTCTGCTGCTGGGCGCCACGGGGACGATCCCCATCGACCGGTTCCACTCCTGGTGGACGATCCTGACGGCCTCCTGGCTCCATGGGGGCATCCTGCACATCGCCTTCAACATGCTGGCCCTCCACCAGCTGGGCCCCTTCGTGGCCCAGGAATACGGCGCGGCGCGATTTCTCGTCGTCTACCTCGCAAGCGGCATCTGCGGGTTTCTCCTCTCCTATCTCGTGGGGATCCCCTTCACGCTGGGGGCCTCGGCCGCCGTGTGCGGCCTGATCGGCGCCATCCTGTACTATGGGAAATCCCGGGGCGGTTCCTTCGGCACGGCCATCTACCGGCAGGCCATGGGGTGGATCATCGGCCTGATCCTCTTCGGCCTGCTGCTGCCCGGCATCAACAACTGGGCCCACGGCGGGGGGATCGCGGCGGGGATCGCGGCGGGGTTCGCCCTCGGCTACGACGAGAGGAGACGGGAGACCCTGGCGCACCGAATGGCCGCGGCGGTCCTGGCCCTCGCCACGGCGGTCGCCGTTGCGTTCACGATCGTCCAGGCCTTCCTCATCCGTTTCTCCTGACGGCGTGGACGGTATCGCCCGAGGACCACGGCATCACAACCGGCATCGGGCCGCAGTCCATGCCTCAGCCCCTGCGCCCGATACCGAATACGCATCACCGGGAGGTACGCTATGTTGAAAAAAATCGCCATGCTGGTCGGCCTTCTCTCGCTGACCGCCTTGTCCGGCTGCGCCGTCGTCGCTGGGGACACGGTCATGGGGTACGAATCGGGGAAATTCATCTACCACGACGGCAGCCTCGAGTCGGTCTACAAGTATCCCCTGGACCAGGTGTGGGACGCCGCGCGCAAGGCCATAACGGATCTCAAGGCGACGGATGTCGTGCCGGACCGCAAGATCGAAAAGGGAACCATCGACGCGGTCCTCTACGAGGAGAAGGTGAAGATCACCATGACCTACCTCACGCGGACCGACACCACCGTCTCCGTGCGGGTCGGCACGGCGGGCAGCAACGTGGGTGCGAAGTACATCCACGACAAGATCGAGGCGAACCTGAGGAAGTAACGCGGCAGACCCCATGCAATCAGACAGGGAGCCGGTCCCGCCCCCCGGCGAGGCGAAGAAGACCATCCGCACCTTTGCCTTCTCGTCGTTCTTCAACGACATGGGGTCGGACATGATTTACCCGATCTGGCCCCTGTTTGTCGCGTCCCTGGGCGCCAACATGGCCGTCCTGGGGCTCATCGACGGGATCGGCAACGCCATCGTCTCCCTTTCGCAGGCCCTCTCGGGCTACATCTCCGACCGGACCCGCAAGCGCAAGGTTTTCATCTGGCTGGGCTATCTCTTCGGGGGGATCTCCCGGCTGGGCTACGCCCTGTCGGCCACGTGGCACTGGCTCATCCCCTTCCGGATCCTCGACCGGGCGGGCAAGATGCGGGGCGCCCCGCGGGATGCCATGGTGGCGGACCTCTCGAGGCGCAGCAACCGCGGCGAGAACTTCGGGCTGATCCGGACCCTGGACAACGCGGGGGCCCTCGTCGGGATCGTCTTCTGCATCGCTGCCTTCCCGCTGCTCGGCTACCGGAGCCTGCTGCTGATCGCGGCCGTGCCGTCCTTCATCGCCGTCGCCCTGATCGCGATCAACATCCGCGAGAGGCCCCTCGAGGACGCGAAGCTCTTCAAGGGGATCTCCTTCTCGCACCTCGACGGAAACTTCAGGCTCTTCGTTGTTCTGAGCGCGGTCTTCTCGCTGGGGGCGTTCAGCTACTCGTTCCTGCTGATCTTCGCCAACAAGTTCGGCTTCGAGGTCACCACGGTCCCCATCTTCTACCTGCTGTTCACCCTGGTGGCGACCTTCTGCTCCTACCCCTTCGGGGTGCTCTCCGACCGCATCGGGCGCAAGGCCGTGCTGCAGATCTCCTACGGGCTCTGGGGTCTCGTCTGCCTGACCATGATCTACGCCGACAGCGCCTGGATGGTCGTGGCCGCCTTCATCCTCTTCGGCCTTCACCAGGCCGGCATCGACACGGTGCAGAAAGCCTTTGTCGCCGAACTGGGCCCGGCGGAATACCGGGCGAGCGCCCTGGGCGGTTTCCAGATGGTGATCGGCCTGTGCGCCCTCCCCGCCTCCGTCGGGGCGGGCCTGCTGTGGGACCGCTTCGGCATGCAGGCGCCGTTCATCGCGTCGCTGGCGCTGACGGCTATCTCGGCGGCGATGCTCGTCTTTGTAAAAGAGCGGCCTTGAGGCCGCAGGCATCAGGCATCAGGCTTCAGGCCTCGGGATCAACATACGAAGATGAAAAAGCGTCCTCCTGCCCCGGTACTTCCCGACTTCAAAGCTTCGCAGCTTCCCATCATCAAGGCCCGGTTCATCGGCCGGCCCAACCGGTTCCTCGTCCGCTGCGACCTGGGCGGGAAGACCGTCGAGGCCTACCTGCCCAACCCCGGTCGGCTCCGGGAGCTGCTGCTCCCGGGACGAGTCCTGTATCTCGTGGAGAACCCGCCCGACCCGGACAAGCGCACCCGATACACGGCCCTCGCCGTCGAGCGGGACGGTGTGCCCGTCCTTCTGCACACGCACCTCACCAACGACGTGGCGGCCCACCTGTTGAAGGCGGGAAGGGTCCCGGGGTTCGAAGGGGCTGCAGTCATCCAACGCGAGGTCGCGGCGGGGCAAAGCCGCTACGATTTTCTCCTCGACCGGAACGGACGGGAGTTTCTCCTCGAGGTCAAATCCTGCACCCTCTTCGCGGGCCGCATCGCCATGTTCCCCGACGCCGTCACCGCGAGGGGCCGCAGGCACCTCGAGCGGCTCGCCCTCCACGCGAAACGGGGGACGCCCGGGGGGGTCCTCTTTCTCGTCCACTCGCCGCAGGTCGACGCCTTCATGCCGGATTACCACACGGATCTGGCTTTCTCACAGGCGCTCCTGGCGGTGAAGGACGACATTCTCGTCAAGGCCGTCTCCGTGACGTGGAATCCCGACCTGACCCTCGGGGCCCGCGTCCGGGAGGTCGGGATCCCCTGGGGCCTCATCGAACGGGAGGCGAGGGACGAGGGGGCCTACCTCCTGGTGCTCGAGATGGCGCGCGGCCGGCGAATCGACGTGGGAGGTCTCGGCCGCATCCCCTTCCCGAAGGGGTATTACGTCTATGCCGGTTCGGCCCGGACAGCCCTCACGAATAGGGTGGAGCGCCACCTGAGGCGCCGCAAGCGCTTCCACTGGCACATCGATTTCCTGCGCGACGCGGCCGACTCCTGCACGGCGCTGCCCGTGCGCGCCAGCGAGGACCTGGAGCACGACCTCGCGCAGGCCCTCGGCAAGCTGGCCGGCTGGGGCATCCCGCAGTTCGGCGCCTCCGACTGCCGATGCCCGACGCACCTCTTCGGCTTCGACGGAAACCCGATTGGCGACCCGAAGTTCATCGAGCTGCTGCTCCGGTTCAGGATCCAGCGTCTGGAGAAAAATCTGTAGGACAGGCGTCCCGCCTGTCGTCCGCTGTTTGTTTGATTATCCCCTCGCCGTGGTGTATTACATATTAAGAAAGGGGCCCACGCCATGCCGACTATCGAAGTCCGGAGAAAACCTTTCGTCATCGGGGTGATGGGCGGGCACGACGCGCCGCCGGCCATCCTCGACGACGCCCGCCGCATCGGCAGGGGCATCGCGGAGCGGGGTCACGTCCTGCTGACGGGGGGCGGCGGCGGGGTGATGAGGGCCGCCTCCGAGGGGGCCTTCCGCGCCGGGGGACTCGTCCTGGCCGTACTTCCCAGTGACCGTGTCCGGCCGCTTGAGGGGTACCCCAACGAATACGTCGACATCGCCGTCCAGACCGGGATGGCCGATGCCCGCAACGCCATCAACGCCAAGACGCCCCACGTGATGATCGCCGTCGACGGGGGCTGGGGGACGGTCTCCGAGATCGCCCATGCCCTTCGCAACGGCACTCCCGTCATCGGATTGAAAACCCCCTCGATCGACCTGCCTCACGGCAATCGCTTCACGGCCGCCGAAACCGTCGAGGATGCCCTGGCCGCACTCGATCGTCAGCTGCCCAAGACCGTGTAGCCTCGGCTGATTCCCCTCTCTCGCCTGCGGTCCCTTCCCCCGCACCGGTGCGTGGCACCTGCCTTGCATTGACCCCGGTGCCGCGACGCACGGGTGAGACCAGAAATAAAATCCTTAATTACAGAGACTTGCATGGCCAAAATCTCCTTCAAGTTATAACGAAAGCAACCGATAAGAGACTATGAAACCGTTGCAACGTTTGCCAGGATGCTCGCAATGAATTTCAAGACCGAATTCCCCTGTCAGCCGAACCGCCGGGAGTATTCCCGGGTGGCGGCGGTCGTGCCCTTCGGCGTGCGGCTCGTCCCAGAGGAGGAGAGGAAAAACCTTCTCTCGAGGATCTGCAACCAGACGGCCGTCGATCTCGGGGGCCTGCCGGAGATCCAGGACCAGGCCCTCGCCGAGTGGCTCTCGACGATCAACCGCAAGCTCGACCTCGTCCTCAACACGCTGGGCGCACAGAAGCTGGGATTCAGCGCGCTGCCGGTGCGCCGGATCAACATCAGCGGCGGCGGTCTGTCATTCCCTTCGGGCGAGGCGTTCAACCGCGGCGACATCCTCGAGGTCATGATGGTGCTCGCCGCGGGCACCTCGGTGGCCCTCTACGTTTACGGGGAAGTGGTGGCGGCCGAGCGGCGCAGCGACGGCTACGAGATCGGCCTGAAGTTCGTCGCCATGGACGACGAGATCCGGGATGAAATCTGCCGGTTCGTCTTCGAGCGGGAGCGGCAAATCCTTCGCGAGAAAAGGAGGTAGCGCCGGCTTCCCATGTTCACGATCATCGGAGCGTCCATCGTCATCGCCTGTGTCATCGGCGGGTTCCTCCTCGAGAAGGGGAACCTTGCGGTGCTGTTCCAGCCCGTCGAGCTGCTCATCATTGGCGGGGCCGCCGTGGGCGGCTTCATCATCGCCTCCCCCTTGAAGGTCATCAAAGCCGTCATGGGGGGCATCGTCAAGATGCTCAGCGGCAAGGGGTACACGAAGGCCGACTACCTCGAGGCCCTCACGATGCTGGGCGAGGTCTTCTACAAGATCCGCAAGGAGGGCCTGGTCTCCGTCGAAGGCGACGTGGACAACCCCAAGGAGAGCGTGATCTTCACCAAGTACCCAAAGTTCTTCAAGAACCACCACGCCCTCGACCTCGTCGTCGACACCCTGCGGACCGTCATGACGACCAAGATCGAGCCCAACGAGCTCGAGGCGCTCATCGACGCCGAGCTGGAGAGCCACCACGAGGAGTTCACGGCGCCCAGCAAAAGTGTCGCCACCGTGGCCGATTCGCTGCCGGGCCTCGGGATCGTCGCCGCCGTCCTCGGCATCGTCCTCACCATGGGGAAGATCAGCGAGCCGCCCGACGTCCTCGGCAAGTCGATCGGCGCGGCCCTGGTGGGGACGTTCCTCGGCGTTCTTCTCTGCTACGGTTTCGTGGGGCCCATGGCCAAGAACATGGAGCATTCGGCCTCGGAAGAGCTCCAGTACCTATCCGTTCTCAAGATGGCCATCGTCGCCTTCGTGGGCGGCGCCGCCCCGCAGGTGGCCGTCGAGTTCGGCCGCCGGGTCGTCCCGGCCGTCGACAAGCCCAGCTTCGCGGAAGTCGAGGAAGCCCTGAGGAGAATCAAGAAGTAATGTCGGAAGCCGTCCGCAAGGTCATTGTCAAGAAGGTCAAGAAGAAGCACGGCGAGGGACACCACGGCGGCTCCTGGAAGGTGGCCTACGCCGACTTCGTCACGGCCATGATGGCCTTCTTCCTCCTGCTGTGGCTGCTCTCCATGGTCTCCACGGAGAAGCGGGCGGTCATGGCGGAGTACTTCAAGAACTTCAGCCTCTTCAAGGAAAGCGGCAAGACCTTCCAGCCCGGCTCCGCCTTTGTCATCACCGACCACATCAAGAAGGCCGAGCTGAAACCCGAGAACGTGGCCATGTCCCTGAGAAAGGCGATCCGGGGCAAGGGAGCAGGACAGCAGGGGGCGCAGGGAAAGGCGCAGGGCCAGGGGCAGGGCCAGGAAGAGGCGCTCATGAACCACGTGCGCGTCGATGCCGTCGACGGCGGGGTGCGCATCCAGATCATCGACAGGGAAGGGAGCCCCATGTTCCAGCTCGGCAGCGCCGAGCCCACGGAGAAATGCCGGGAGATCATCGCCGCCGTGGCCGAGGTGATCAAGGAGCAGGATGCCAGGATCGCCGTCGAGGGGCACACCG
This sequence comes from Syntrophobacterales bacterium, assembly GCA_018053845.1. GTDB lineage: Bacteria > Desulfobacterota > Syntrophia > Syntrophales > UBA2192 > UBA2192. Next base: position 32,183 of record JAGPKU010000016.1, on the reverse strand, counting down.
ATGCCGCCCCGTTCCGCGGCGACCAGATCACGAACTGGGAGCTCTCGACCAATCGGGCCTCCTCGGCGCGTCGCATGCTCGAGGCCAGCGGGCTCGACCCGGCCAGGGTGGCCCGCGTCGTGGGGTATGCCGACACGGACCTGCTCGTCAAGGAATCCCCCAAGGACCCCCAGAACCGCAGGATCAGCATCATCCTCCTTCAGCCCAGGGACGGCGTCGCGGCCCTCACGAGACTGCAGAAGGAGGTCCAGGGGTCGATGCAGCCGCAGGTGCCCGCGGCGGCCGCAGCGCAGCAGGCCCCGGAGGTTCAGACGCCCCCGCAGACCCGGCACGCGGAGCCGGCCCCGGCGGCCTCCGAGCTGCTCGACAAGGAGCAATCGGCAAGGCAGGCCCTCCAGGAAAAGAAAGCGGCCATGAAGAAGAAGAAACGCGACGTGATGGGGCTCTGGGACTAGCAACTGCAGGCATCCGGTCACGGGCCCTGGGTATCGAGACGGGAAAGGATCGGAACGGCGACGTTCCCGATCTTTCTTTTGCCGGATCAGGGATCGCGAAACCGCCCGACGACGGCAAGCCCTCCCGGCTCGCGGCGCAGGATCAGGACCTCCCCCTCCGCGGGGAAGATGCCCGTGAGGGCCGTGATGTTGACCTGGTGGGTGACGAGCACGACGGGGCGGTTCAGGTCCGCGGCGGCGATCCACTCCCGCAGCTTCCGATCATGCTTTTGCTCCAGCTCCGGGTTCCGGAAAAAAGAGTTCAGGACGGGAAGCTCGACGACGGGACCGACGGCCATCCGGCGCGCCGTCTCTAGGCACCGGCACCACTGGCTGCTATACACCGTCGTCTCCGCAAGCCCGGCCGCGCGCAGCCGCACCCCGATCCGGGCCGCCTGTCTCCTGCCCTCCTCGGAAAGGTTGCGCTGCGTGGAGCAATCCCCCAGTCTGAAGTTGGCGGGGTCACCCGTGCCCGGCGCCCGGGTGTGACGCAGCACGATGACATGGTCGGGCTTCCCGATCAATGCGCCGAGATCGACTTCCGCCGCCCCTGCCGCCGGCGGCATCATGCAGAGCAGGAGTACGGAAAGCCACCGCATGGGTTTTGACACATGGAAGTTACCCTTTCTGTTTCGCCTGATCCCAGCTCAGAACATACTCCCACGTACCCGCGTCGAATGCGGGTCTTGCCTCCGTCCAGTTCCCGGGAAGCCCGATCTCCCGGGCCGCAAGCTCGAAGTGGCACAGGGCGATTCCCATGTCCACCTCCTGGAGCCTGACCTCGCCCGTCATCCTGGCATAGCCCGGCGTCCGCGAAAGGAAGAAGTGGCAGGCCCTCCCCTCCCGAACAATGCGCCAGGGCTGGCGGTTCGAGGCCGAGGGACCGATCCGCACCGCTTCCAAAACCTCCGCGAACGGCCCCGCATGCTCCTGCGCGAGCGGGTTGCCCGGCCTGCCGTCGAAGAAGAGCGCCGCCCAGGGCTTGCGCATGTCGGACTTTGCCATGAATCGGAAGGCCCGGTCGGTGAGCGTGCGCTTCTGCGCCGGGTAGCCGACAGGGCTGATGGCGGGCAACAGCTCGTCTTCCGACAGGGCGATCTTCCGGGCGAAGCCCGCCCGGTTGAGCGTCCCGCCCAGCCAGCAGGTCCCGAGGCCCAGCGCCGTGGCGTAGAGGATGTTCCGTTCCATCCCGTAGCCGTAGTCCTCCAAGGCTCGGGCAGCCTTCTTCACGGCCCCGGCGATGTAAAGGAAGGCGCCCTTGACGACCCCGTAGGTGCCGAGCGACTTCAGCTCCGCCCGCTCCGCCTCCGTCAGATCGATGAGTTCGAACCGGAGGGGGTTGCCGAAAGGCCCCCGGGTATTCTCCCGGAAAAAGGCCCGCAACCGCTCCTTTTTCCGGACGTCAAGGGGCCTGCCGTCGAAGCTCCGGCAGGAGACCCTTTTTCTTATCGTCTCGACGGTAGAGGGGATATCCATTTTCTTTCCTTCTTTTTTTGCCTGAACCTGTCACCGGCCGCCTGTCGCCTTCATATTCTCCAGCATCCCTTCGAGCAGAAGGAGCGCCCCCTGCTTGTCCATGGGCCGGTTGTCGTTGCCGCACTTGGGCGAGAGGATGCAGGCGGGGCAGCCCGTCTCGCAGGGGCAGTCTCGGATGAGCTCGAGGGTCAGGCGAGTCACCCGCTCCATCAGGCCCTGGGCCTTCTCCGTGAGCCCGATACCGCCCTCGTAGCCGTCGTAGAGAAAGATCGTGGGCTCGCCCGTGCCGGGGTGCCCGGGCGTGGAGAGGCCGCCGATGTCCCAGCGGTCGCACATGACCTCGAAGGGCAGGATGGCGATCATGGCGTGCTCGAGGGCGTGCAGGGCGCCGCCGAAGTTGAGGCCGCGGTCGTGGACCGCCCTCCGCAACTCGTGGGGGATCGTGAACCAAAGCCCCGTCGTCCGGAATCGAAGCGGCGCAAGCTCCAGCGTCTCCCTGGCCACGACCTGGTCGTCCTGGATCACCTTGTAGCCCAGGGCCGTCTCCGTGACCTCGAGCTCTCCCAGGTAAAAGACCATCCCGCCGATCCTTCGCATGTCCCTCGTTCCGAGGATTTCCAGGTCGACGGCCTTGATCGCCTGGGTGTAGTAGTCCACGTCCATGCGCTCCGCCTCGACGAGGCGGTTCTCCGCGTCGAAGCGCCTCACCACGTAACTTTCTCCCTGGTGCAGGAGCACCGCCCCCAGGTGGGCTTCCCGGTAGGCCTGGCTCACGTCCATCGTCTCGAGCAGCGCGCCTCCGCAGGTGATGCGGTAGGCGGCGCGGGCGATGTGGTCGAGTCCGACGGCCTCCACGGGCCTTCCCCGCCCCGTGTAGACCCAGCCGTGGGGGGTCTCCTTCACGAGCCCCTCGGCGGCCAGATCCGGCAGAAGCCCTGCGGCGGCCTCCCCGGGCAGGATGTCCTCCCGGCCGGCTTCGAAGGGCAGCTCGGCCGCGGCACACAAAAGCTGCCCCGAGAGGATGTAAGGGTTCGCCAGGTCGATGACGGCCTGTTCATGGGGCTTTCCGAAGAAGGACCCGGGGTGTTTCATCAGGTACTGATCGAGGGGGTTCTGGAAGGCCACGAGCACCGCCAGGGCGTCGCGGTTGCGCCTGCCCGAGCGGCCCGCCTGCTGCCAGGTGGCGAGCACCGTCCCGGGGTAGCCCGAGATGATGACGCAGTCCAGCGATCCGATGTCGATGCCCACCTCCAGGGCGTTGGTCGAGGTCACCCCCGTCAGGAGGCCCCGCTTGAGGGCGTCCTCGATCCCGCGGCGCTCCTGCGGCAGGTAGCCCGCCCGGTAGGCGGCGATCTGGTCCGCGAGCGCCGAGCCGGCCTTCACCGCCTCCTTCGACCACAGGGCGATGAGCTCCGCCATCCGCCTCGAGGCCGTGAAGCACAGCGTCTGCAGGCCCCGTTTCACGAAGTGCAGAAACAGGTCCCTCGTCTCCTGGTGGGGCGAGAGGGTGCCGACGCCGTCCCAGAACGGGTTGTAGAACAGAAAGGTCTTCCCGCCCCGGGGGGAGCCGTCCTCGGCGATGACATCGAAAGGCAGGCCCACGAGCTTTTCGCCGAACTCCCTCGGGTTGGCCAGGGTGGCCGTGGAGAGGACGAACCGGGGCGAGGCGCCGTAGAATCGCGCGATGCGGCGGAGCCTGCGGATCACGAAGGCCACGTTGGAGCCGTAGACGCCCCGGTAGCGGTGGGCCTCGTCGAAGACGACGTACCGCAGGTTGCGGAAGAATCGTTCCCACTTCGAATGCCAGGGAAGAACCTGGTGCAGCTCGTGGGGGTTGGTGAGAATGATCCGCGACATCTCCCGGATGCGCCCGCGGCGCGGAACCGGCGTGTCGCCGTCGTAGACGGCCGCGTCGGCCCGGATGCCCGTGGCGCGCTCCATGTCCTTGAAGACCTTGAGCTGGTCGTTGGAGAGGGCCTTCGTGGGGTAGACGAAAAGGGCCGTGGCCTGGCGGTCGCGCTCGAGGGTCTCGAAAACGGGCAGGTCGAAGCCCAGCGTCTTGCCCGACGCGGTGGGCGTGCAGAGGATGACGTTGCGCCCCGCGCGGAGGGCCTCGACGGCCTCGCACTGGTGGCTGTAGAGGCGGATGCGCCGGGCGTCGAGATAGTGCTGGAGACCGGCGGAGAGGGGCTCCCCGAGCTCTCCGTACCGGGGCTCCCGGGCCGGCAGGATCTCGACGTGGGCGATGCGGTCCCGAAACCGGGGGCTTCGCTTCAGCGCTTCCAGGGCGGTTGCGATCACGGCCGCCACTCCTCGTGGAGTTTCGAAAAGAGGCTCGCCAGCGTGAGCAGGTCGCGCCGGTTGTGCTCCACGATGGGGACGAGCGGCCCGGGGTTTCCCGTCCGCATGTAGCTCTCGTAGAACTCGGGCACGAGCGCGCTGGGCACGTCGTCCTCGCGCTCGATGCCGAGGAAGCAGCGCTCGAGCGTCGTCAGCCTGCAGTCGGGCACGCAGTCGCGCCAGGCGCGGCGGGAAAAGTGGAGGACATCGAAGTGGGGCCCCCCGAGGTCGGCCCGGATGCCGTAGTAGGCAAGCCGCTCTCGGATGTAGGGCAGGTCGAATGTGCACCCGTTGAAGGTGACGAAGGCCCGGGGCCCCCCGAGGTGATCGAGCAGGCCCGCCAGGGCCGCCGGCTCCTCGTCGATGCGCCTCAGCAGGTACTGATCCACCCGGATCCCGCTGCCGCGGACCTGCGCCAGGCCCAGCAGGATGATGGGCCGCTGGAACATCCCCAGGGTCTCGATGTCGATGAGGACGAAATCCTCCTCGCGGTGAAAACCCGACGAGAGAAGGAACAGGGGGTGCGATCTCGAGAACCACCGGCTGATCCAGTTCGTGAGTTCCACGGTGTCTTTCGATTCGACCATGCGCAGAATCTCCCGGGCCTGACGGCCGAAGCGGGGGTGATCGGCCAGGTCGGCGATCGTCGCCGCGCCCTGCCTCTTGAGGGCCGCCTCGGTCACCGCGCCCACGCCGTAGAGGAGCTTGAGGTCGGCCAGGAGGCTGCGGCGCACCGCGTCGGGATCGGCGGTCCGCAGGCGCCCGGCGTCGCGGCTCACCAGGCGGTAGCAGACCCCGCGGGCCGTGCGGACCTCCTCGCCGGGGAGGACCTCTTCCAGGCTCCGGCCGCGATACCGGCGGAGCAGGTCCTGCTTGAGCCGCTGGGCCTCGTGAAATTCCCGAACGTCGACCCAGGCGGCGCCGAAGGGCCGTGCCGCCGCGGCAGGCTCCCGCTCGGCGACGACGACGGCACCCGCACGCTCGAGGCTCTCCCGGAGCCTTCGGCCGATATGGCTTCCCGTCCTGTGTTCTTCTTTCCGGTTGTTCATCCCGGAATCCCGGCCTCTCTTACCCTCTCACCCTCTTCTCCACTGCGGCCCGAGGCCGATGCCCTCGATGGAGATGACGCTTTTTCCCCGGGCGGTCCGCACCCCGAGCATCGTCTCCACGAGCCACAGGTTGGATTCCACGTGATCGGTCATCGCGGGGATGCGGTAGCGCGTCGTGCCGCCGGCCATGGCCGCAAACGGGACGAGCTGATCCGCCAGGTACCGATCCACCGCGGCGCCCGCGGCAAGGTCTTCCCGGAGGGACGACACGACGAACTCGGCGATGGCCTCCGAACGGCGCCCCCGCTTTCCGGCCCGGTCGGCCCCGAGGATGCAGCCCGTCGTCGTCTCCGCCTTGAGGAAGAGGGCTGCCCCTCTCTGCAGGGCCGAGGAATCCTGCAGCGCTTCGATCTCCACGGGGACATCCCCCGCCAGCAGTTCCCGGCAGCGCTCGGCCATCCTCTCGCTCACCTTCTCATCGGCCAGGTGGGAGGCGAGCGCGATGCCCCCGAACCGCCGGGGCTTGCCCGGCTCGAGTCGCACCAGCGGCGACAGGCGCGACCGCATCGGCTCCACCTCGAGGGTGAGCCTCCCGCCGCCCATCGGGACATACCCGGGCCTCTCGACCGTCATCCGGACCCGTGCCCCCATGCTCTCCAGGTGGGGCAGGAGGACGTCGCGCAGGTGGAACGCACCCGGGGCGAAATCCTGAAAGAGACCGCCCGTAAGGGCAAAGCGGCTGGGCGAGCCGGCGCAGAGGGCAAGGGGGATGAGGGTGAGGGCGAGCATGGTGGCCGAGCCGGCCGTCCCGATGTCGAAGCCGAACGTGCCGCCTTCCCGGATGCGACCCGGACGGAATTCGACGGTGCGGGACCCCACCTCGTCTCCGTCCAGGCGCCCGCCGCAGAAGGCGGCGCAGGCGCGGACGGCCTGCAGGTGCTGGGGCCTGAGGCCGGGCTTTGCGCGTCTTGCCCGGATGTTTCGTATGCGGACGGGCTCCGCCCGGAGCGCGGCGAGGACAGCGGCGAGACGGAGCACCGTGCCGCTGCCGGAGTGCATGGAGCCGTCGATCTCGATCATGGCTTCCACCCTGCAGGGACCGGTAAGGGGCCCTGTACCAGGCGGGTCAAAAATGCCCGGATGCCGAGCTCCCCCTCAGGCAGAGGGTATGAGGGTCTGAAGGTGGGAAGGTCGGAGAGGCACGAACCATGCGTCTGCCCGCCGGCTCATCCAAAGTTCTTACCCTCTCACCTTCTTACCTTCCAGGGTGATGGGGTCGCGCCCGCGGTCACCCCACCGTCAATCGACAGGGGTGAATTCGCTCTTCGCCGCCCCGCAGATCGGGCAGACCCAGTCATCGGGCAATTTCTCAAAGGCCGTCCCTGCCGGGATCCCGCCGTCGGAATCGCCCTCCTCGGGGTTGTAGATGTAGCCGCAAACGGAGCATTCGTATTTCTTCATGAATCGTGTCCTTTCAGGGGAGAATCAGGGTGTGCCGGAGATTTATACCCGAAACCTGCGGGAAGCACAAGGCTCCAGGTTCAAGAGCCGGCGGACAAGGGCCGAGGCACAACGGACAACCCGTCCACCTCGATCCTTTATCCCGGGCCTTCATTGCTGGCAAATCGGACAGTAGAAGGTGCTGCGGCCCGCGATCATGACCCTGCGGATCCCGCCGCCGCAGGCCCTGCACCGCTCGCCCTGCCTGCCGTACACGCGCAGGTGATGCTGGTATTCCCCGGGGCCCGCGTGGAGGTCCCGCCAGTCGGAAATCGAAGTCCCGCGCAATCGGACGGCCTGTTTCAGGATGCGCGCCGACGCCGATGCGATCTTTTTCCATTCGAGGGGCAGGAGGCCGCAGGCGGGCCGCGTCGGGTCGACCCCCGCCCGGTGCAGGATCTCGCTGGCGTAGATGTTCCCGATGCCGGCGACGGCCTTCTGGTCCATCAGGAATGCCTTGACGGGGAGACGCCGCCTTCGGGCGTCATCGGCGAGGCGCTTCGGGTCGAGCGCATCGAGCCCGTCCGGTGCGGGGCCTTGCCCCGGGTCGCTGCAGAGCGCCACGGTGGCAAAGCGCCTCGGGTCGGAGAGAACGATCCGGCCCGCGGCAAAGAGGAGCTCGAGCCGCGCGTGGGGCGGCATGCCGTCCCCCTCGATCCAGAACAGGCGACCCGTCATGCGCAGCTGGAAGACCAGGCACTGCCCGTCCGAGAGCGTCCAGACCATCCGCTTGCCGTGCCGGCCGATCGACCGGACCGCCCTGCCCTCGAGCGGCGGCACGCGCCCCAGCTTCGCGTCCAGGACACGCAGCCCCAGGATTGCCCGGCCCACGATCACCGGCCTGAGCTGACGACAAAGGGTCTCGACTTCGGGGAGTTCAGGCATGGGAGGTTATGCAGTACCCGGAACAGCGGAATCCTGGAATCATGGTGAAGCGGGGGCATTCCCTTTCTTCAAGAGGCCCGTCATTTTCGGGTTGCAGGCATCTTCATTCTGCGCCCTTGGACAACGAGGCTTTCGGTCTCACCCGGATGGTCACCTCCACGGACAGGGGCTTGCCCCCCTCGAAGGACACCTCCGGCGGGGTGATCAGCCTCGCCGTCACGGTGGTCGATGCGGTGATTTTCTTCAGGTCGATGGGCTCCGTGGGGATCTGCAGGTCCGTCCCGACAAACCGCTTCGGCACGAGCACCGTGACGTGGGTCGGCTTCACCTCCATGCGCTGCAGCACCACCCCCGGGGGCGGGTTTCCCTCGGTGCGCACGTCCACGGGGAATACCGCGGTGCGCAGACGGGAAGCGCTCACGACGATGCGGGAAGGGGAGACACTGACCACGGAGATGTTGGCGGGCGTCCGGATCATGTCGTTGGTGAGCTCGATCTCCTGCCGCCCCTCCCGGATGCCGGACAGGTCGACGGAGACCCGCAGGCTCGCGGGGTTCAGCAGGTTGAAGGCCTGCTCGGGGCCCGACAGGGTGACCTTGGCCTCGGTGACCTTCGTGCCCTCGATGACCCACTGGGGCGAGAGGTTGCGATACTCGATGGGCAGGGTGAAGTCGCGCCGGACGAGATCCTTCTGATAGCCGAAGGCAACCCACAGCAGGGAGGCCAGCAGGATGGCCGTGGCCTTCTCCAGGGGGTTTCGCCGGAACCAGCCCAGGAGGTAGCCGGCCCCGCCCTTCGGCATCTTCTTGCCGTAGAGGCGCTCGAGGATCATGCCGAGCTCGGTGGGGCTCTTCAGGACGTCGATCCGGCCCCCGAAGGCCACGGAGACGGTTCCGCGCTCCTCGGAGACGACGATGCAGGTGGCATCGGTGCGCTCCGAGAGCCCCAGGGCCGCCGTGTGGCGCAGGCCGAGGTTGCCGATCTTCTCCGCGTTGGTCGAAAGCGGCAGGTGGCAGCCGAAGCGGACGACCCGCCCGTGATCGATGACGACGGCCCCGTCGTGGCCGATGGAGTGAGGGTCGAAGATGCTTTCCAGCAGGGGCTGGCTGAGCACACCGTCGAGGGGAACCCCCCCCGCCAGGTGCCGGTCCAGGGGATCCGCGCCCTGGATGACGATGAGGGCCCCCGTGTGCTGCCGCGCGAGCGTCGCCACCGACTGGACGATGATCTCCACCTCCTCGTGGAGCGTGGAAACCCGGCCGCTCTTGCGGAAGCGGCCCCAGGTGGCGATCCGTTCGAAGAAGCGCCGGAGTTCCTCCTGGAAGATGATCACCATCGCCAGCAGGATGACGGCGAAGAACCCCTGCAGCACAGCCGCCGAGAGGTAGAGCTGAAAGGAGCGGGCCAGGTAGTAGATGATGCCCAGGATGCCGATCCCGACGAGGACGAACCGCGAGGCGGCGTCCCGGAACCACACCAGGAGCCCGTAGATCATGAAGGCGATCAGCAGGATGTCGAAGAAGTCCTGGATCCGGAATCCGTGCAGCAGGTTCGTGATATCCATCGTCGTCCGCGTACGCTCCGCATTGGTTTCGAGGCCTGCCGCCGGTTTCCCATGCAAACGGCGCGCCCGGGGGCGAATCAGGCCCGAAAGGCCAGCGTCGTCCCGGACATGTTCAGGATGAACTGCCCGGGCATGTCCTGCTCCAGCCGCAGGATCGCCTTGCGCCCCGTGCAGTGGCAGGGAATGATGTAATCGGGCCCGATCTTCTTGATCGCCTCCGCGGTGGGCGCAATGACCGACTCGAAGGCGGGCCCCGAGAGATGAAATCCCCCCATCACGGCATGGACCTTGTCGACCCCCGTGACGGCCATGGCGTGACGCACCGTGTTGACGATCCCCGAGTGGGCACACCCCGACAGGACGATGAGCCCCTTGCCCCGGAGCCGCATCACGATGGAGGAATCCTCCTCGATGGGATCCCGGGCCTCCCTGCCGTCCCGGAGGAAGAAGGCATGGGGCATTCCCGTCTCGAAGGGGGTCGTGCGCGGGATCTCGCCGAGAAACAGGGCATCGCCTCCCAGCAGGGGCAGGGGCTCGCGGGTCGGCACGACGCGGAGACCCAGCGCCTCCAGGTCCTCCCGGGCAAGCCGGGGGAAGCGATCCTTCGACCCGCTGCGCACGAGGTAGCGGTCGGGCTTGAAGGCCGCGGGGTGCAGGACGAGATCGATACCCGGTCTGCCGATTTTCGCCAGGAGGCTCCGCAGGCCGCCCGTGTGGTCCCCGTGCCCGTGGGAGAGGACCAGCACCTCGACCCCGCGCAGGTCCACATCGAGGGCGTCGGCGTTGAACGCCGCCCCGTGCTCCGAGAAGCCGAAGTCGAACAGGATCGTCTTTAGCCGGCCGTCGCGGCTCAACCGGACGAGGGCCGAGAAGCCGTGCTCGGCCAGGATGGAATTGCAGATCACGCCGTCCCGTACGTTCCGGGCCCTCCGGACGACGTCGCCGTCATCCATGGCCGTGATGTCGATGTAGTTGTCCTGGAGGGTGAGAATCTCCACCCGGTCGAGTTCGTTGAGTGCCATCCCGCTTTCCGTGGAGCGCCCCGAGGCGCAGCGCTTTTTCTTTTTAACACATTTTGTCCAAAACGCTACCCCTAAATTGCCCGAACCCCCGGAAACCCGCGGGCGGACGGCCGGGTGGGGCCGGCGGGCGGAGAAAAGCGGTTTGACCGGTGCGGGAAATCCTGTTATAAAATTCCGCCCGCCACAGGAGGGGGAGCAACCCGTGAAGATCATCCTTGCCGGCTTCAACCTCGATTACGAGACGATCCGGGACGTCCGGGCCGCTGACCCGCACGCGGAACACTTCACGCCGGAGACCCTCTCGGCGGCCTATGCCCGCATCAGCCGAAGCCCGGCCCCCGTCGACGAGCTGAGGGCCGCCGCCCGCCGGGAAGTGGACAAGGCCCGCCGCTCCAACCAGGCCATCGTCTTCGACATGGGACACAGCTCGATTGCCGAGCATGCCGTGTTCAACATCGACGTCCTGGGCGTCTCGCGCCTGCTCGTCGAGGAGATCGAGAAGTTCCGGCTGTGCTCCTACACGGAAAAATCCCAGCGCTACGTCCTGCTGCAGGACGATTTCGTCGTCCCCCGGGAGATCCGGGAGGCCGGACTCGCCGAGACCTTCACGCGGACCGTGAAGGCCCAGAACGACTTCTACCACAGGCTCTACGAGTGCCTGCTGCCCTGGGTACTCGATGAAAACCGGGAGCTTGCCGCGCACCCGTCGAACCGCCCCCTGCTGGAGGGCTGGGCCAAGGAGGACGCCCGCTACGTCCTGTGCCTCGCCACGGAGGCCCAGCTCGGCATGACGCTCAACACGCGCAACCTCGAGCTCATGCTCCGGCGGCTCGCGGCCCACCCGCTCGAGGAGGCGAGGGAGTACAGCCGGCGGCTCTACGACGCGACGAAGGGCATCGCGCCCTCGCTGGTCCGCTACACGGAGGCCACGGCGTTCGACCGCCTCACGCGGGACGACCTCCGGGCGTTTGCCGCATCGGCCCTCGGCCGGGCGGCAATCGGCCCGTGTGCCGGCCCCGTGGAGGAGGTCCGCCTGGTGTGGGCGACCCCCGATGCGGACACCCGGATCGCCGCCGCCCTGCTGCACGCCGCCTCCCGGCTTCCCATGGCGCAGTGCCTGGAAGTCGCGGCCACCCTCCCGCCCGCCGACCGGGCAGGCCTCTTCAAGGCCTCCTTTCGCCATATGCAGGCCTGGGATGCGCCGCTTCGGGAGTTCGAAAACGCGGACCTGCAGTTCGACCTCGTCGTGAGCGCCTCCTGCTTCGCGCAGCTCAAGCGGCACCGGATGGCCACCCTGGTCGCTCAGGATTACGACCCGGCCCTCGGGGTGACCGTGCCGCCCTCGATCGCCGCCGTCGGCATGGAGGCCCCCTTCCGGGAGATGACGGCCCGCGCGGAGGAGACCTACGCGGCGATCCGGCGCGCCGTTCCCCCGGCGGCGCCCTACATCCTGACCAACGCCCACCGCAAGCGCGTCCTGATGAAGCTCAATGCCCGGGAGCTCTACCACATCGCGCGGCTCCGGGCCGACCGCCACGCCCAGTGGGACATCCGCCGCCTGACGGAGAAGATGCTGGCGCTGGGGCGCGAGGCCATGCCGCTCACCCTGATGATGGCCGGGGGCAAGGACCGCTTCGCGGAGCTCCACCGGGACTCCTTCCCGCACGGGTGACCCAGGATGCGAACGGCATGATCCGGCTCAACACCCTGTCCGCGGCCTTCATCGCGCTGTTTGCCGCGGCCGCCCTCACGCGCTACGCGCTCTCCCGGCTCAACATCGCCCACCTGCGCCGGTACGGCCACGTCGTGCCCTCGGCCTTCCGGGACGAGATCGACGCCGCCACCCTGGCCCGCATGCGGGACTACACGGTCGAGTCGTCGCGCTTCCACGCCCTGGAGTCTCTCGCCGACGACGCCATCCTGCTGGGGGTTCTGCTCGCGGGAATCCTTCCGTGGCTTGCGGGCGCCGTCGAGGCCGTAGGTCTCCATCCGGTCTGGTCCGGCACGCTGTTCGTCGGCATCCTCTACGGGGCGAGCGTCCTGCTCGATATCCCCTTCAGCCTCTGGGGCACCTTCGTCATCGAGAAAAAGTACGGCTTCAGCACGATCACGCCGCGGCTCTGGCTCACCGATCTCCTGAAGTCCCTGGCCGTATCCCTTGTCCTGCTGGCCCTGCTGCTCATCCCCTTCTTCGCACTCGTCCACCGGCTCCCGCAGGCCTGGTGGCTTGCGGCGTGGGCGTTTTTCGCCCTGTTCCAGATGCTCATGATCTGGCTCTACCCCCTGGTGATCGCCCCGCTGTTCAACCGGTACGAGCCCGTGAAGGACGAGGCGCTGCGGGACCGGATCCTGGCCCTCGCCGAAAAGGCGGGTCTCCGGGCCGAGGGGATCTTCGAGGTCGATGCCGGAAAGCGCAGCCGCCACTCCAATGCCTACTTCACGGGCCTCGGCCGCTCCAAGCGGATCGTGCTCTTCGACACGCTGATCGCCGCCCACAGCCACGACGAGATCGTCGCCGTGCTTGCCCACGAGATCGGCCACTGGAAGCTTCGCCACGTGTTCAAGCAGCTCGTGCTCATGGAGATCCTCTCCTTCGCGGGGTTCTATGTCGTCTTCCGGCTCATGGGCTGGCCGCTGCTCTACGAGACCTTCGGGTTCGACGCCCCCCTTCCCTGCGCGGGGCTGCTGCTGGCGGCCGTCGTCCTGAAGCCGGCCGCCTTCTTCCTCTCGCCCCTCGGGGCCGCCATCTCGCGCAAGTACGAGCGGGACGCCGACCGGTACACGCTCGGGCTCGTCGGGTCGACCCGCTTCCTCGCTCAGGCCCTCAAGAGGCTGGCGAAGGAGAACCTGGCCAACCTCCACCCCCACCCGGCGTACGTCGCCTTCTACTACTCCCACCCGCCGCTTGCGGAGCGGGTGGAGCGGCTGCAGGCGATGGGCGGAGAAGAAGGGAAGAAGGTGAGATGGTAAGAAGGTCGGACAGGTTGGCGACCGCAAAGATATCACCGGTTCTGCAACCTGCTCACCTTCCAACCCTCTTGGCCTCTGCCCTCAGGGGTCGTCACAATGGTTTCGCGGCGTTCAGGCGGACAGACCTCTTGATTTTGACCCGTGAATCGTTAAAATGAGGCTCAACTCTCGACCGAGGTAGGACCCCATGCCCATCTACGAGTTCTACTGCCGCAAGTGCAACACGATCTACAACTTCTTCTCCCGCAGCGTCAACACGGAGAAGATCCCGTTGTGCCCGAGCTGCAAGAAGATCAAGCTCCAGCGCCGGATGTCGGTCTTCGCGAAGCTCTCCGGCAGGAAGGAGGAGCCCGGCGGCGAGGAGCTGGCCGGCCTCGACGAGTCGAAGATGGAAAAGGCCATGGAGATGATCGCACGGGAGGCCGACGGGCTCGACGAGAACGACCCCCGCCAGGCGGCCCGGCTGATGCGGAAGCTGACCGACGCCACGGGGCTTGCCCTCGGGCCGAAAATGGAAGAAGCCCTCGCGCGGATGGAGAAGGGTGAGGACCCGGAACGCATCGAGGAAGAGATGGGGGATGCCCTCGGGGACGAGGATCTCTTCTCGCTGGCCAGAAAGGCCGTCCGGGGGAAAAAGGGCCTGCGCCCCGCCGTCGACGAAAAGCTCTATGACCTCTGAGGCAGGCCGGGGAACAAGCGGTGCCATCAAATCGAACGGCCTTCGGGCATCACCCCTTCAAGGGGCTCCAGACCCTCCTCAAAAACCCGCCTGCGGCCGGGCCGAGGGAGCCGGCAAACTTCGGCGCCCGGCCCGAGGCGGAAGACCCGGAGGCCGACAGGCGGTTTTTCCTGCGTGCCATGGAGGGGATCCGCCCCGTGACGGGCCCGGAACGGGAACGGGGGGAGCCGCCGGCCGCCAAGGCGCCCTCGAGGGGCCCCGGGCCGGATGCGGCGGAAGGGATGACGGCCCTCATGGCCACCGGGCGCGGTTTCGTCGTGGCCGACACGCCCGAGTACATCGAGGGGACGGGCTACCGGGTCAGCCCCAGGATGGCCGAGCGCCTCCACCGCGGCGAGTTCGCCATCCAGGCCCACATCGATCTCCACGGTCTCGGGGTCGAGGAGGCCCGCCTCGCCTTCGATGATTTCCTCCGCGAATCGGTGATCCGGAACCGCCGCTCGCTTCTCGTCATCCACGGCCGCGGTCTATCCTCGCAGGGCGAGCCGGTCCTGAAGGCCAGGCTGACCGAGTGGCTCACCCGGGGGCCCTGGCGAAAGTGGGTCATCGCCTACGCGAGCGCGAGGCTCTGCGACGGCGGGGCCGGGGCGACCTACGTCCTGCTGCGGCCCCGGCCGATCACGAAGCGTCACAAGAAAGACCTCCCGAAGGAGCGGACATGAGAAAATTTGCAAGAACCCTCTCCCTGGCCTTCAGCGCCGGGGCGCTGGGGGGACTCGTCAACAGCCTCTGCCTCTGGCTGGCCGTCACCTATGGCCTGACGGGGTCGCTCGGGGTGAGCCTCTCGGCTCCCCTGACGCCGGCATGGCTCTACCCGCGGATCGTCTGGGGAGGGATCTGGGGGCTGCTGTTCGTCGTCCCGCTCTGGGAGAGAAACCCCTTCGCGCGGGGCCTGTTCTTCAGTATCGGTCCCACGCTCGTCCAGCTCTTCGTGATCTTCCCGTTGCGCCTGGGCAAGGGGATGATGGGCCTCGACCTCGGGACCTGGACGCCCGCCTTCGTAATCCTCTTCAACGCCGTCTGGGGCTGGACGGCGGCGCTGTGGATGCGGTGGACGAACCGGTGACGCGGCTCAGCAAGCCGCAAGCAGCAAACAACAAGGCTGCGAATCCCCCCCGTTGCCCCTTTTTCACAGGGGGACGCAAGGGGGCTTTTCGTTTTTTTCGCAGAGAGAATTCATGAACCGCACCCTGCTGGCGGATGTCCTTCGACACTGGAATATCGAGTTCAAGGCCGAGCGGCCGGAGCTGGCGCCGGCGGGCAGCCCCGAGCGGTCCCTGTTCAGGACCGTGGTCGAGGATGCGGGGGGAAGGCGTTTCGTCCTCGAACGGGTCGCCTCCCGGGCGGTCGGGCGAAAGAGAGAGATCGCGGCAACCCTCGACCGGCTTGCATCCCGCGGGCTTGCGGGCGTCCACGGCTACCTGCGAAACGGTCAGGGGGATTCTCTCGTCAGGGAGGCGGGAGGATTCTGGCAGGCATCGCTCTTCATCGAGGGCGTGGAGCTGAGCAGGCCGGCTTATGTTCTCGAGGACTGGCGGGGCAGGGCGCTCGCGCGGTTCCTCGTCGACATGAAGGACAGATCGGACGGGATTCCCTTCGGCAGGCCCGGGCGGCCCTTCTCCATCGCGGAGTTCACCCGCGATCTCATGGCGAAACTCACCCGCCGCGACCCCGGGCGGGCCGCGGCCGTGCGGGAGGTCTACGGCTGGATCGAGAAGGGCCTGTTTTCCGTCCACGACCGACTTCCCGCCGCCTTCTGCCACGGCGACCCCCACCCGGTCAACGTCATCTGGGGCGAGGGCGCAATCCGGGGCGTCATCGACTGGGAATTCTCGGGCTACAGGCCGGAACTCTACGATGCGGCCCTCGTCGTGGGGTGCCTCGGGATGGAGGACCCCGCAGGCCTCGAGGGCCCCATGGCCCTGGCCCTCATCGGGGAGCTCCGGTCGTCGGGCCGCTACGATGCCTCCGGGTTCGCCGTGTTCCCCGAATTTGTGACGGCGATTCGCTTTGCCTGGCTGTCGGACTGGCTGCGGAAAAAGGACGGGGACATGATCGAGATGGAAACGGACTACCTTCGCCTTCTTTTCGACGGCCGCGAGAGACTCAGGAGGACGTGGGGGCTCTGAGGGGGCGGATGCGCAGACACCCCCGCTGATGCGGAAGGCGGCCTTCCGCACAGGGGCGTCGGCGCCCATGGCGTTCGACTCAGGCGCGGGCCGGCAGGACCAGCATCGGACACGAGACGTCCTTCAGCAGCTTTTCCGTGACGCTTGCCTTCAGGACCTTGGTCAGCCCTTTCCGGGCGTGAGGCCCGATGACGACGAGGTCGATCAGTTTGTCCTTCATGTAGGCGACAATCTCCTCGAAGGTCACCCCGCGGCGCTCGTCGATCTCGATCTCCCCATCGCTCCCGGAGGCCACCTTCCTGACCTCCTCGACCCTCTTCCGCCGCGAGAGGGCCTCGTCGCGCCTTTCGGCGGCGGCCACCACCTCGGGATCGAGAAGGGCGTTCCCGGCAATCAGGGGGATCTTCTCATCCACATGGAGCAGATAAACCTTTCCCCGCGAGGTCGCGGCGATGTCGATCGCCTCCCTCAGCGCCCGATCGGAATCCTCGGAGAAATCCGTCGGCACCAGGATGCGTTTCGGCCCGACCACGCGAATCACCTCCTTGCTCGTTGTGCACGCTGCCGAACCGGGGCGGGAGCTCGTGGGCAGGGTCGCGGGGAGAAACGGACGCATACGGTGAAGCGGGAAGCGGTGCGGGGGCGAATCGCGGGATGAGCGGCCTCGTCAGGACCGCGCCTGATTCATCTATACCCCCGCGCCGTGGCCCTGTCAACGGTCTTCCCCGCGCGGCGGCGGGCAGGGTCCGCCGAGCGGGAGCAGGTCTTCCGGCCGCTCGACCATCGCGTCCGGCCGGGCCCTCTCGAGCCTTTCTTTCGGGTGCCAGCCCCAGGTGACCGCCGCCGTCCGGACACCCGCCTCGCGCGCCTCCCGGATGTCGCCCGCCGTGTCGCAGACATACCAGGTGTGTCCGGCGTCCGTTCCGAAATGCCCCTTGGCGTAGAGGATCTTCTCGACCTTGCTGAAGTTGACATCGGCCCCCAGCACGTCGTCGAAAAAGGGATCGAAGCCGAACTTCGAGAGCAGGAGCCGGATCGCGAAGGAGGAGTTCGAGGAGATGATGACGAGCCCGTGGCGCTTCTTGAGTTCCGCCAGCACGGGAAGAAGCCCCGTCACGGGCCGGACGATTCCGTAATCGAGCGTGGGGGTCACCGACCGGGAGGCGGCCATGAAGGCCTCCACCTCGACGCCGCGCCGCGCGAGGGCGCTGTAGAAGTTGTCCTCGAAGAGATCGAGGAATTCCTCGCGGGTGCCGATGGGGGCCCTGCCGATGCGCTCGAGGCAGACGTTGACCGATTTTTCGTAGAGGGCCAGGGAGTCGACGAGAACGCCGTCGAAGTCGAAGAGGAAGAGCTTCGTCATGCAGGGGACCTGAACAGCCGGCGGATCGAGAGGCCGAAGGGCTTCCTGGCCACGCCGGCCTCGGTGATGACGGCCGTGATGTAGCGGTGGGGGGTGACGTCGAAGGCCGGGTTGTACACCGGGACCTTCTCGGGGGCCGTCCGGACCCCGAGGATCTCCCGGACCTCCCCGGCGTGGCGCTCCTCGATGGGGATCGCGCCGCCGTCGGCCACGGAGCGGTCGATGGTGGACAGCGGGGCCGCCACGTAGAAGGGAATCCTGTGCTCCCGGGCCAGGATCGCCAGCGAGTAGGTGCCGATCTTGTTGGCCGTGTCGCCGTTGGCGGCGATGCGGTCGGCCCCGACGATGACGAGATCGACCCGGCCCTGGGCCATGAGAAAGCCCGCCATGCTGTCCGTGATGAGGGTCGCCGGGATGCGGTCCTCGAGGAGCTCCCAGCAGGTGAGCCGCGCCCCCTGGAGCACGGGCCGCGTCTCGTCGACGAAGACGTGGAGGCGCTTGCCTTCCTCCCGGGCCGCCCGGATGACGCCCAGGGCCGTGCCGTAGCCGGCCGTGGCCAGGGCGCCGGCGTTGCAGTGGGTGAGGATGTTGTCGCCGTCGCGGATGAAGGCCCTGCCGTTGAGCCCGATCCGGCGGTTGACCTCGATGTCCTCCTCGCCGATGGCGACGGCCTCCTCGACGAGGGCCCTCTTCACCGCCGCGATGCCCGAGGGGAGGGTCTCTGCGAAGCGGCGCCGCATCCGCTCGATGGCCCAGAAGAGGTTGCGCGCCGTGGGGCGCGCCTTCGCGAAGGCCCCGCAGAGCTTGTCGAAGGATCGGCGCAGCCCGCCGGCGGAGGTCTCGGGCAGCTGCAGCGTGCCCAGGGCGATGCCCATGGCCGCGGCCACGCCGATGGCCGGGGCGCCTCGGACGGTGAGGTCCCGGATGGCCGCGACCACGTCGCGCCAGTCCGTGAGGGTCAGGTATCGCACCTTGCCGGGCAGGGCCTTCTGGTCGATGAGGACGACGGCGTCGTCGGCCCAGAGAATGGTTCGAATCATGACCCCGGGAGCATCTTCCTGAGCAGGTCGTTGACGAGCTGCGGGTTGGCCTTGCCCTTGGTGATCTTCATCACCTGGCCCACGAAGAAGGCGAAGAGCTTCTCCTTGCCGGCCCGGTACTCGGCGAGCTGCGTCGGGTTCTTCGCCATGGCCTCCTCGACGGCCTTCACGACGGCCCCCTCGTCGGTGATCTGGGTGAGGCCCTTCTCCCTGACGATGTCGGCGGGCCTCTTCGAGGACCGGACCATCTCCTCGAAGACCTCCTTGGCGATCTTGCCGCTGATCGTCCCGTCCTCGATGAGGTTGATCATCTCCGCCACGTGGCCCGGCGACACGGGGCTGTCCTGGATGTCGCGTCTCTGCTCGTTGAGATAGCGCAGCAGGTCCCCCATGACCCAGTTGCTGACGATCTTGGGCTTGCCGCAGAGCCTCACGGCCTCTTCGTAGAAGTCGGCCAGGGCCCTCGTCGTGGTCAGCACGCCCGCGTCGTAGACCGGGATGCCGTACTGCTCGACGAAGCGGTCCTGCTTCTCGAGCTGCAGCTCGGGGAGCGTCCGGCGGACCTCCTCGATCCACTCCTCGGAGATCACGATGGGGACGAGGTCCGGGTCGGGGAAGTAGCGGTAGTCGTGGGCCTCCTCCTTGCTGCGCATGGAGTGGGTCTGACCCTGGGCGTCGTCCCAGAGACGCGTCTCCTGCACCACCTCGCCGCCGCTCTCCAGGATGTACTGCTGGCGCTTGATCTCGTACTCCAGGGCCCGCTGGACGTTGCGGAAGGAGTTCATGTTCTTGAGCTCCGTGCGGGTGCCGAAGGCCGTCTCGCCCTTCGGGCGGATGGAGACGTTGGCGTCGCAGCGGAAGCTGCCCTCCTCCATGTTGCCGTCGCAGATCTCGAGGTACACGAGGATGTCGCGCAGGCGGCGCAGGTACTCGGCGGCCTCCTCGGGGCTGCGGATGTCGGGTTCGCTCACGATCTCGATGAGGGGCACGCCCGTGCGGTTGAAGTCCACGTAGCTCCAGGGGTTGCGCTCGTCGTGGACGAGCTTGCCGGCGTCTTCCTCCATGTGGATGCGGGTGATGCCGATCCGCTTCTTCCCGCCGTTGACGACGATGTCGATCCAGCCGTGCTCCGCGAGCGGGTGGGCGTACTGCGAGATCTGGTAGCCCTTGGGCAGATCGGGGTAGAAGTAGTTCTTGCGCGCGAAGTTCTCGTAGGCGTTGATGCGGCAGTGGGTGGCCAGCCCCATCCGGATCGTGAACTCCACGACCTTTCGGTTCAGCACGGGGAGCACGCCCGGCATCCCGAGGCAGATCTGGCAGGTGTGCCGGTTGGGCTCGGCCCCGAATTTCGTGGAGCAGCCGCAGAAGATCTTCGAGTCGGTCAGCAGCTGGGCGTGGACCTCCAGCCCGATGACGGTTTCATAAGCCATTAGAGTTTCGGCCTCCTTCGTTCGATTCCGGAATGTTTCTCGTAGGCGTGGGCGACCTGGAGAAGCTTTCCCTCCTGGAAATGGCCCGCCTGGAACTGGACCCCGATGGGCAGGCCCGCCTGGGTGTACCCGCAGGGCACCGAGATGCCGGGGATGCCGGCCAGGTTCGTCGAGATCGTGAAGATGTCCGAGAGGTACATCTGCAGCGGGTCGTCCGTCTTCTCGCCGATCTTGAAGGCGGGCGTGGGGGTCGTAGGGGTGAGGATCACGTCACAGGTCCTGAAGGCCTCCTGGAAGTCGCGCTTGATCAGCGTGCGCACCTGGGAGGCCTTCTTGTAATAGGCGTCGTAGTAACCCGAGGACAGGGCGTAGGTGCCGATCATGATGCGGCGCTTCACCTCGGCGCCGAAGCCCTGCGAGCGGGTCTTCTTGTACATCTCCATCAGATCGCGCCCGTCGGCCGAGCGGTAGCCGTACTTCACGCCGTCGTACCGGGCGAGGTTGGAGCTCGCCTCGGCCGGGGCGATGATGTAGTAGACCGCGAGGCAGTACTGCGTGTGGGGCAGCGAGATCGGGACGCTCTTTGCGCCCAGGCCCTCGACCACCTCGATGACCCGCCGCACGGCGGCGTCGACCTCGGGGTCGATGCCCTCGATGAAGTACTCCTTCGGGATCCCCACGGTGAATCCCTGGATGTCCCTGCCGATGAAGGACCGGTAGTCGGGGACCTCCATGGGCACCGACGTGGACTCCATGGGGTCGTAGCCGGCGATGGCGTTCAACATGATGGCCGCGTCCTCCACGTCCTTCGTGAAGGGGCCGATCTGGTCGAGCGACGAGGCGAAGGCGACCAGCCCGTAGCGCGAGACGCGCCCGTAGGTGGGCTTGAGGCCCACGACGCCGCACAGCGCCGCCGGCTGGCGGATGGAGCCGCCCGTGTCGGACCCCGTCGCGGCGATGCACTCGTCGGCGGCCAGGGCCGCGGCCGAGCCGCCGCTCGAGCCCCCGGGGATGCGCTCCAGGTCCCAGGGGTTGCGTGTGACGCCGAAATACGACGTCTCCGTGGAGGAGCCCATGGCGAACTCGTCCATGTTGGTCTTGCCGACGAACACGGCGCCCTCGTCGCGCAGCTTGCGGACCACCGTGCCGTCGTAAGGCGGAATGAAATTGTGGAGGATGCGCGAGCCGCAGGTCGTGCGGATGCCTTTCGTGCAGTGGATGTCCTTGAGGGCGACGGGGATGCCGGTGAGCGGCCTGAGATGACCCCTGCGGATCTCGTCGTCGGCCCGCTTCGCCTCCTCGAAGGCGTATTCCTTCAGGACGGTGGTGTAGGAGCGGACCCGGTCCTCGACGGCGTCGATGCGCCTGAAGACGTCGGTGACGATCTCCGTGGACGTCACGTCCTTTTTCTGGATCAAATCCTGCAGCTCGTGGATGGTCAGTTCATTCAGTCCCATTATGATTTCAACGGCTCCTTCCTCTTTTCCTGATGCCTCATGCCCGATGCCTGACGCCTATTCGATCACCTTCGGCACCCGGTAGCAGTTGCCGCTCTCCGAGGGGGCATTGGCCAGAGACAGCTCCTGGGGCAGCGACTCCCGGACGATGTCCTCCCGGAAGGCGTTCTGGATGGCGATGGCATGCGTCTCGGGCTCGACGCCCGTCGTGTCCACCTCGCCCAGCTTCTCCATGTAGAGGAGGATGTCGTTGAGCTGAGAGGTGAACTTCCCCTTTTCCTCCTCGCTGAACTCGAGTCTCGCCAGGTGCGCCACGTATTCGACCTGCTCTTTCGTAATCTTCAAGGGATCCCTCCAAAAACGGCTGAAGGCTTAGGGCCTGCGGCTCAGTGCGAAGGAGGCGGATTCGGTGATGCCCCGAATCCCCATGCCACATGCCTTAAGCCTGTTTTTATTTTACTGATGCCTGACGCCTTTAGCCTTTTGCCCTATGCCTTACGCCCGCCTTATTTGAAACACTTCCAGTATGGCTTGATCTGGCCTATCACCGACTCGATCGTCCGGTTGACGGATGCATCGGCCTCGCTCTCGACACGCTGAAGGTCCGCCTCGGTCACCCGCGTGGCGCCGCACATCTCGTTGAGGACGGATTTGATCCCCTCTGTGAGACCCCCCAGGTGATAGCCGCCTTCCAGGACGACGGCGAACCGGCCGCCGCAGCACGCATCGGCGATGTCCATGAGCACCCGGGCGAGCATGCCGAAGCCCGACGGAGTGACCTTCATCCCCCCCAGGGGGTCCCGGAAATAGATGTCGAAGCCCGCCGAAAGCAGCACGATCTCGGGCATGTACTCGAAGGCCACGGGCTGAAGAACCCGCCGGAAGATCCGGAGATACTCGGCATTGCCCGGGCCGGACTTCAAGGGCACGTTGACCGTGAAGCCCTGCCCGTCGCCCCGGCCGATCTCCTGGAGGCTCCCCGTCCCGGGGTAATAGGGATACTGGTGGGTCGAGAAGTACACGACCCGGGGGTCTTCGTAAAAGGATTTCTGGGTGCCGTTGCCGTGGTGAAGGTCCCAGTCGACGATCAGGACGCGCCTCATCCCGTGGACCTTGATGGCGTGCATCGCCCCGATGGCCACGTTGTTGAAGATGCAGAACCCCGCCGCGCGGTTCTCCTCGGCATGATGCCCCGGCGGCCTCACGAAGGCGAAGGCGTTGCGCAGATCGCCCTTCACGATGCCGTCGATGCAGTTGAGGAAACCGCCCACGGCCAGCTTGGCGACCTCGTAGGACTCGGAGGAGGCCTCCGTGTCGGGATCGAGATAGGTGTGCTCCTTTCCCGCCGACTGGGCGATCATTTTCACGTATGAGCGTTTGTGGATCATCTCGATCTCTTCGTCGAGGGCGATACGGGGCTTCACCTCCACGAATTTCCCCTCCATCTCGGGCGTTTCCAGCATCTTGTAGACCGCTTCGAGACGCTTGGGGGATTCGGGGTGGTAATGGCCGGTTTCGTGGCGGAGGTATCGGTAATCCTTTACAATTCCTGTTGCCGAAGCCATGCGCCCCTCCTCCGGACTGAGATCGGAAAGGAATTCCTATCACAGAATGCCTTAAAAATCAAAAGGATTCCCTTGCGCGGAGGGCCAAAAGCCTTGACAATGGGGGTGACAAACGCTATGTAGACCGAATTCCGCAATCGCGAGGTGTCCGCCGTGTTCGGCATCGGCATGCAGGAACTGATCATCATCCTGATCGTGGCACTCATCTTCATCGGGCCGAAGAAGCTGCCCGACCTGGCCAAGGCGCTGGGCAAGGGGGTCGCCCAGTTCAAAAACGCCATGGATGATGTCAAGGGCACCTTCGACGAGGGCATCAAGAAGGAAGTCAACCAGGTGAAGGACTCCCTCCTCGAGGACAAGAAAGAGGAGAAGGCGCCGTCGTCGCCCGCGGACCCCTATGCAACCGCGGAGGACAAGAAGGACAAACCCGCATGAGGATCAAGGCGCAAGGATAAAGGCTCAAGGCCCAGGACAGGAGATTCGTTCCTTGCCATAAGCCCTGCGCCTTTCGCCCTTCGCCGTTTTTTTATGATGACCGAGCCCAACGACGACAAGATGCCCCTGACCTCCCACCTGGAGGAGCTGCGCAAGAGGCTCGTGCGAAGCCTGATCGCCGTGGGTGTCGCCTTCCTCGGCTGCTTCTTTTTCAAGGAGGATCTCTTTCGCATCGTTTCGCTGCCGCTCATCCGGGTGATGCCGCAGGGCGTCCACATGGTCTACACGGGGCTGCCCGAGGCGTTCTTCACCTATATCAAGGTGTCCTTCTACTCGGGTCTCTTCGCGGCCAGCCCCTTCGTGCTCTACCAGGCCTGGAAGTTCATCTCGCCGGGCCTCTACCCCGGGGAGCGCAAGTTCGTGGCCCCCTTCGTGGCGAGCTCGACGCTGCTGTTCGTCGGCGGGGTCTGCTTCGGCTACTTTCTCGTCCTGCCCTCGGCGTACCGTTTTTTCCTGGATTTCTCCACGGATTTCCTCAGGCCCATGCTCTCCATGCGGGAGTACCTCTCGCTGACGCTCAAGCTCCTGCTGGCCTTCGGGATCATCTTCGAGATCCCCGTCTTCCTCTTCTTCATGACGAAGATCGGCCTGGTGACGCCCCGCAGGCTCGCGCGGATGCGGCGCTATGCGATCGTGGCCTGCTTCATCGTCGCCGCCCTCATCACGCCCACGCCCGATGCCTTTACGCAGTGCATGATGGCGATCCCCATGATCGTCCTCTACGAGGTCGGGATCATCGTCTCCAAGCTCGCCGTCCGGCGAAAGGAAGCCGATGACCGAGAAGCTTCCCGATGACACCGAGCAGCCGTTCTTCCATCAAGAGAGCCGTCGTCCGGAGGGCCCGAAGAAGCAGGTTCTTCCGCCGGATCTTCACGTCGATGATCGTCGTGGGGCTTCTGGCCGGCATCGGCGCCGCGGGGATGATCGCCTGGCTGATCCACGAGTCCCCGAGTGTGGACACCCTCAAGGACTACCGCCCGAGCACCACGACCCGGATCTACTCGGACCGGGGCGAGCTCATCGACTCCTTCTATGCCGAGGACCGGCGGGTCATCCCCATCGCCGAGATCCCCGACGTGGTCATCAAGGCCTTCGTCGCCGGCGAAGACGCCCGCTTCTTTCAGCACGAGGGGCTCGACCTCGTCGGCATCTTCCGGGCCTTCGTCAAGAACATGATCGCCGGCGAGATCGTCCAGGGCGGCAGCACCATCACCCAGCAGGTCGCCCGGTCTCTCTACCTCTCGCCGGAGCGGACCTTCACGCGCAAGATCCGGGAGGCGATCCTCGCCTACAAGATCGACCGCCACCTGAAGAAGCAGGAGATCCTCGAGCTCTACCTCAACCACATCTACCTCGGCCACGGGGCCTACGGGATCGAGGCGGCCTCGCAGAGCTATTTCGGGAAGTCGGCGCGCACCCTCACGCTGCCGGAGGCGGCCATGCTGGCCGGCCTGCCGAAGGCGCCCAGCCGGTTCTCTCCCTACGTGAACATGGAGCGGGCCCGTCAGCGGCAGGCCTACGTGCTCACCCGGATGCAGGAGGAAGGCTACATCTCCCAGGCCGCGAAGGACAGGGCCATGCAGGAGCCCGTCCGGCTCATCTCGTCGAAGCCCCGGGAGAAGATCGCCCCCTACTTCACGGAGAACGTGCGCCGCTACATCCTCGAGAAGTACGGCTCCGATGCCCTGTACCGCGAGGGGCTCGAGGTCCACACGACGCTCAGCGTGGAGATGCAGAAGGCGGCCAACGAGGCCGTCGAGCGGGGTCTCCGGGAGATGGAGACGCGGGAGAAGTTCACCCCGGGCGAACTGCAGGGGGCCTTGCTGTGCATGGATGCCCGGACGGGCGAGATCAAGGCCATGGTGGGGGGGCGGGACTACAAGAAGAGCGAATTCAACCGCGCGACCCAGGCCCGGCGCCGCCCCGGCTCGTCGTTCAAGCCCTTCGTCTACACGGCCGCCTTCGACAAGGGGATGACGCCGGCGACGGTCATTCTCGATTCGCCCGTCATCTTCAACGACGCCGTCCGCGGGGAGTGGAAACCCCAGAACTTCGAGCACAGGTTCTTCGGGCCCACGACGCTCCGGACGGCGCTGACCTTCTCGCGCAACGTGGTGAGCGTGAAGCTGCTCCAGGAGCTGGGGCTTGCCTACGTCATCGACTACGCCCACAACATGGGGATCCGATCGCCGCTCACCCGGGACCTCACGCTCGCCCTCGGGACCTCGACGGTGACGCTGCAGGAGATGGTCCGGGGCTACGGCGTGCTGGCCAACGGCGGCAAGCGGGTGGAGCCCTACTTCATCCGGAAGATCGTCGACCGCAACGGCCACGTCCTCGAGGAGCATGCCCCCCAGGTGGAGCCGGCCATCGATCCCCGCGTGGCGTTTCTCACCACGTCGGTGCTGCAGAACGTCGTCCAGGAGGGGACGGGCGAGCGGGTCAAGGCCATCGGGAGGCCCGTGGCCGGCAAGACGGGAACGACGGACGATTACGTGGATGCCTGGTTCATCGGCTACACCCCGTCGCTCGTGGCGGGCGTGTGGGTGGGCTTCGACGCGGAGAAGACGATGGGGCGCTCCGGCGTGGGCGGCCGCGCCGCAGCGCCCGTCTGGCTCTACTTCATGGAGCAGGCCCTGAAGGGAACGCCCGTGGAGGTCTTCGCGGCCCCGGAGGGGGTCGTCTTTGCCCGCATCGACCCCAGGACGGGCCTGCTGGCCGGCCCGGGGACGAAGGATCCCGTCTTCGAGAGCTTCCTGGAGGGCACGGCACCCAAGGAATACGCCCCGGACGCGGGCGGGGACACGCCAAGCGAGCCGGTGAGGCCCTAGAAGAGAAAGACCCTTTCCTCGATCTCCCTCCGGCTCGAGAGGAGAGGCCCGGAGTGAGGGTGACAATCCTCTTCCATCGCTCGGCCGGTTTCCGGGGTACAAGGCAGGAAAAGAAAAAAGACTTGACAACGATACGGTTTTATTGCATAGGGGACTTTGTTTTTACAGTCGGAGAAAACGCATGATCCGTCAGATTATTTCGAGCTTCCTGGTCGTCGTTGTCGTCGTCATCGTACAGGCGGGGACCGCAGCTCGCACTCTCTGACGGAAGCAAAGAGCAAAACGAGCCGCGGCCCCCGAGAGACCGCGGCTTTTTCTTATCGAAAGGCCGCAACGGAAGAACGTTCGCGGCTTTTTTGTTGCCATCCTTATTCTTCATGATCGGAGGAGGTCGTCCCGTGAAAATGAAAGGAACCCAGATCCTGCTCGAGTGCCTGAAGGCCGAAGGCGTGGAGGTCATGTTCGGATACCCCGGCGGGTCCGTCATCGACATCTACGACGAGCTGCACCGCAACCCGGCCGTCAAGCACATCCTGGTCCGCCACGAACAGGCGGCCGTGCACGCCGCCGACGGCTACGCCCGCGCGACGGGAAAGGTCGGCGTCGCCCTGGCCACATCCGGCCCGGGGGCCACGAACACCGTGACGGGGATCGCCACGGCGAACATGGATTCCATCCCCATCGTCGTCTTCACGGGGCAGGTCCCCACGCACCTCATCGGCAACGACGCCTTCCAGGAGTGCGACATCACGGGCATCACCCGGCCCTGCACGAAGCACAACTACCTCGTCCGCAACCCCGACGAGCTGGCCAACACCATCCGCGAGGCCTTCCACATCGCCCGCACGGGCCGCCCCGGGCCGGTGCTGGTCGATCTGCCGAAGAACGTCATCGCCGCCGAGGTGGACTACGACCCGGCGAAGATCCGGATCAACGCCACCAAGCTCTCGACGCCGCCCAAGCCGTCGTCCAAGAAATACGTGCAGATGCTGGAGATGCTGAGGGCCGCGAGGCGGCCCGTGCTGCTCACCGGCGGCGGGATCCTCCTGGGAAAGGCCTCGGAGGAACTGCGGGCCTTCGCCCGCCGTGCCAGGGTGCCCGTCACCTCGACCCTGATGGGCCTCGGCGCCTACCCGGGCTCCGACCCGCTCTTCCTCGGGATGCCCGGGATGCACGGCACCTATTTCGCCAACATGGCCATCAGCCACTGCGACCTGCTGATCTGCATCGGGGCCCGCTTCGACGACCGCGTGACGGGCAAGATCGACACCTTCGCGGCCAACGCCCAGATCATCCATATCGACGTGGACCCCTCGTCGATCAACAAGAACATCGTCGTGGACCTGCCCATCGTGAGCGACGCGAAGAGCGCCCTGGAGAACATCAACCGCCTGCTGAAGGACCACAACTACACGGCCACCGACGCGGAGCGCAGGGACTGGCTGGAGCAGATCGAGGCATGGAAGAAGAAGGCCCCCCTGGCCTACTGCCAGGACGCCGAGCACATCAAGCCCCAGTGCGTCATCGAGACGCTCCACGAACTGACGAAGGGCAAGGCCATCATCACCACCGAGGTGGGCCAGAACCAGATGTGGGCCGCCCAGTTCTACAAGTACGACGATCCCAACACGTTCATCTCCTCGGGCGGCCTCGGCACCATGGGCTACGGGTTCCCGGCGGCCCTCGGGGTGAAGCTCGCCTTTCCCGACCGGATCGTCGTGGACATCGCCGGCGACGGCAGCCTCCAGATGAACATCCAGGAGATGGCCACGGCCATGCAGTACAACATCCCCGTGAAGATCGTCCTGCTCAACAACGGCTACCTCGGCATGGTCCGCCAGTGGCAGGAGCTCTTCTACGAGAAGCGCTACTCCAACACGGACATGACCTTCCAGCCCGACTTCGTGAAGGTCGCCGAGGCCTACGGATGGGAAGCCTTCCGGGCCAAGAGGCCGGAGGAGATCCGGCCCGTGCTCGAGAAGGGCCTCTTCAGCAACCGGCCCTGTCTCATGGACTTCCAGATCGCCCGCGAGGAGTGCGTCTACCCCATGGTGCGGCCGGGGGCCTGCATCAGCGAGATGACGCTCGGGACGCGGGAGATGACGAATTAGCGCCGAAGGCGCTGGCATGGGGCCTGAGGCTAAAGGCTCAAGGCGGAACGAATCCGGGTTCCTGCCCTTACGCCATACGCCATCAGCCATTTGCCGAAACCAATGCAGCGAAAAGCGACAGACCGGCGATGCGAAGCCGACAGCTCGCGGCCGGACGAATATCACAAGCAATGAAAGGCGCGGCATCATGGAAAAGAAGGAAAACGTCATCTCCATTCTCGTCAACAACAAGCCAGACGTGCTGGCCCGCGTGGCGGGGACCCTCGGCGGCAAGGGGTACAACATCGAGACGCTCTGCGTGGACGTCACGATCAACCCCGATGTCTCCAAGATCATCCTCACGACGATCGGCACGAAGGCGACGATCCAGAAGATCGAGGCGCAGCTGGCCCGTCTCATCGACGTCATCAAGGTCGAGAACCTCACCGACGTGGAAACGGTCAAGCGGGAACTGGCGCTGATCCGGATGAACCTCACGGCGGACAACAAGAACGAGCTGATCCGGAGGATCAACCAGCTCAACTGCAAGATCCTCACGTTCAACTCGGACCACTGCGTCCTGGAGTTCAGGGGGAGCAAGGCCGAGGTCGACAAGGTCCTCGAGACCCTGAAGCCCCTCGGAATCGACGACGTCGCCCGGACGGGCATCGCCGCTCTGGAACGGAAGAACTGAGACCCTGCGGGCGCCGTAAGGTCCCGCTTTTCCCGTCGGGAGGACAACAGGGGGATTTTGCCCTTTTTTTCAGGCTTGTCTTCACCCGCAACCAACAAACCCAACACAACCGAAGGAGGAACCCATGGCAAAGCTCAACATCGGCGGGGTGATCGAGGACGTCATCACCTCGGAGGAGTTCACCCTGGAGAAGGCGCGTGAAGTGCTCAAGAACGAGGTGGTGGCCATCGTCGGCTACGGCGTGCAGGGGCGCGGCCAGGCCCTGAACCTGCGCGACAACGGGATCAACGTCATCGTCGGGGAGGAGTACAACACGAAAAAGGCCGAAGAGGAGGGCTGGGTGCCCGGCAAGACCCTCTTCCCGCTGATGGAGGCCGCCCGGCGCGGCACGATCGTCCAGTACCTCATGTCCGACGCCCAGCAGAAGGCCCTGTGGCCCCAGCTCAAGCCGACCCTCACCAAGGGCAAGGCCCTGTACTTCTCCCACGGGTTCTCCATCGTCTACAAGGAGCAGACGGGAGTCATCCCTCCGCCCGATATCGACGTCATCCTGGTGGCCCCCAAGGGTGCCGGGCGGACGGTGCGCGACAACTTCCTGGCCGGCAGCGGCATCAACTCCAGCTACGCCGTCTTCCAGGACGCGACGGGGCGTGCCCGCGAACGCACGCTCGCCGTGGGCGTCGGGATCGGATCGGGGTATCTCTTCCCCACGACCTTCGAGCACGAGGTCTGGAGCGACCTGACGGGCGAGCGAGGCGTCCTGATGGGGGCGATCGCCGGCATCATGGAGGCCCAGTACAACCTCTTCCGCAAGCACGGCCACAGCCCCAGCGAGGCTTTCAACGAGACCGTCGAGGAGCTCACCCAGAGCCTGATGCCGCTGGTCGCCCAGAACGGCATGGACTGGATGTACGCCAACTGCAGTGCAACCGCCCAGCGCGGGGCCCTGGACTGGAAGAACCGCTTCCGCGACGCCGTCGCCCCCGTGTTCGACGAGCTCTACGAGCGCGTCAAGTCGGGCAAGGAGACGGAGATCGTGCTGACGACGGGTGCCGCATCGGACTACCGGGACAAGCTGGCGAAGGAGCTGGAGCTGATGCGCAACTCCGAGATGTGGCAGGCAGGGGCCGTGGTCCGCTCGCTGCGGCCGGAACGGCGGAAAAAATAGAAGTCAGGAAGAGAAGAAGAGCGGAAGAGCGGAAAAGAACAGGAAGGTCCAGATTCTTGGTCCGCTCTTCCTGCCTTCCTCGCTTCCGCTGTTGCCGGTTTTCAGGGGAGGGATCCGGCGGTTGACCCTCCCTTTGCCTTGTGGCATAAGGAACTCACTCTGCAGTCGAAAGGGAGGGAAACATGCGAAGCGACATGATGAAGAAAGGCGTGGAGAGGGCGCCCCACCGCTCCCTCTTCAAGGCCATGGGCTACACCGACGAGGAGATCGCGCGGCCCCTGATCGGGGTCGTCAACTCCTACAACGAGATCATCCCGGGGCACATCCACCTGCGCACCGTGACCGAGCAGGTCAAGGCGGGCATCCGCATGGCGGGAGGCACCCCCGTGGAGTTTCCCGCCATCGGGGTCTGCGACGGGATCGCCATGGGGCACGTGGGGATGAAGTACTCGCTGGCGAGCCGCGAGCTGATCGCCGACTCCGTCGAGATCATGGCCGTCGCCCACCCCTTCGACGGCCTCGTCTTCATCCCCAACTGCGACAAGATCATCCCGGGCATGCTCATGGCGGCCCTGCGACTCAACATCCCCGCCGTCGTCGTGAGCGGCGGGCCCATGCTCGCCGGGAAGCTTCGCGGCAAGCCCGTCGACCTCATCACCGTCTTCGAGGGCGTGGGCGCCGTCAAGTCGGGCAAGATGACCGCGAAGCAGCTCAAGGAGATCGAGGACAGCGCCTGCCCGGGCTGCGGGTCCTGCTCCGGGATGTACACGGCCAACACGATGAACTGCATGACCGAGGCCCTGGGACTGGGCCTTCCCGGCAACGGGACCGTCCTGGCCGTCGACTCGGCGCGGATGCGCCTGGCCAAGGAGGCCGGCATGAAGATCCTGGAGCTGATCCGGAAGAACATCCGGCCCCGGGACATCGCGACGCTGGCGGCCTTCCGGAACGCCATCGCCGTGGACATGGCCCTGGGCGGATCGACGAACACCGTCCTGCACCTGCCGGCCGTCGCCCACGAGGCAGGCATCCGGCTGGATCTCGAGCTCTTCAACGAGATCGGGTTCAAGACCCCCAACCTCTGCAAGCTCAGCCCCGCCGGGGCCCACCACATCGAGGACCTCGACGCGGCAGGCGGCGTCCAGGGCGTCATGAAGGAGATCAGCAAGCTCGGGGTGATCGACGGCAAGGCCCTGACCGTGTCGGGCCCGGTGGCGAAGAACCTCAAGGACGCCAAGGTCTGGGATTACTCGGTGATCCGACCCGTCAAGAACCCCTACAGTCCCGACGGAGGCCTGGCCATCATCAAGGGCAACCTCGCCCCCGACGGCGGCGTCGTGAAGCGCTCCGCCGTGGCCCCGAACATGCTCGTCAACGAGGGGCGCGCCCGCGTCTTCGACAGCGAGGACGACGCCATCGCGGCCATCCTCGGCGGCAAGATCAAGTCGGGCGACGTCATCGTCATCCGCTACGAGGGCCCCAAGGGGGGACCGGGGATGCGCGAGATGCTCGCCCCCACCTCCGCCCTGGCCGGCATGGGCCTGGCCGAGTCGGTGGCGCTCTTGACCGACGGGCGCTTCAGCGGCGGCTCCCGCGGCGCGGCGATCGGCCATATCTCGCCCGAGGCAGCCGAAGGAGGCCCGATCGCGCTGGTCAAGGAAGGCGACCGAATCGCCATCGACATCCCGAAGCGCAGGATCACCCTGCAGGTGAGCGCCGAGGAACTCAAGAAGCGCAGGAAGGCCTGGCGGCCGCCGGAGCCGAAGATCAAGACCGGCTACCTCTCCCGGTACGCGAGTCTCGTCACCTCCGGGAGCACGGGCGCCGTCCTGAAAGACCGGGTATAAGCGTGAAAGAGGGGGGCCGAAGGGGCTCCCCTTCT